>CACZPR010000095.1 GCA_902783155.1 uncultured Spirochaetaceae bacterium | reverse complement strand
TTTTCTTCTTTAAGAAAGGAAAATTCTAAAAAAAGAGAGGTTAATATGAAAGCAAAATTGTGCCTGAAAAATCTTTTTATCGTATCTACATTGATTCTAATTGCATTTGCTGCCAGCTCATGTACATTAAATGCTGACCCCCCGGTTTACTACACCATAACGGCTGCGGACGGAATCTCAAACGGAACTGTGACCGCGGACAAGACTACCGCAAAAAAGGACGAGACCGTAACTCTGACCCTTACTGCGGCTGATGGGTATGGGATTGGTACAATTTCCGTAAAGGACGCTTCCAACAATGATATTGCTACAACAACCGTAACGGCAGGGGAAACATACACATTTGTCATGCCTGAAAGCAATGTGACCGTAAGCGCGACTTTTGTACCTACATTCACAGGAACGGCATACACGGCACTCCCTGCTGGAACCGACGGCACGGCTGGACCTGAAGGAAACTACGTCCTTTTCGGGGACTGGCCGCAGACTGTCAAGGCTTCCTCCGTTACGGTTGACGAAAGCCAGAGCGTGACAATGGGAGCCAACACCTACTACAAGGGAAGCGACGGGGCGTGGTACGCGAAATGTACCGAGAAAGCATACGCATACGGAAGAGGCTATAAGTACAGTGATGGCACTGACGTTGCAAAGGCAAGTGCGAACAGCACAAAATACTTCAAGGTGGAGCCAATCAAGTGGAGGGTTCTCACGGACAACTACAGCGGAAAGAAGCTCCTTCTAGCCGAGAGCATCCTCATAGACTGCGCGTACTACGACTACTACAGCGTTAACAGGAGCATCGGGGGGAATACCGCCTACCCGAACAACTACAAGGAGAGCCGTGTCCGGGCCTACCTGAACGGACTTTCATACACGAAAAAAGAGTCCGGCTCGGCGGATCAGGTGACAGACAGCACCTTTGCGGGAAAAGGATTCCTCCAGACTGCATTCACAGCTTCAGCCCAGAACCAGATTGCGACGACAGCAGTTGACAACAGCGCTGATTCTACAACGGACAGCGGAAACAATCTATCAAAGGCGACATCCTATGCCTGCGACAACACGAGAGACAAGATTTTCCTTCTGAGCGAGCAGGAGGTGACGAATAGTGACTACGGATTTGATGCATACTATGCGTCTGGAACTGGAAATTCAAGAATCCGCATGACGACGGACTGGTCGAAGGCAAGCGGCGCATACCAGGATACAACCACAGGCTCCTGCTATTGGTGGCTCCGCTCGCCTATCGATTTCGATAGTAACGGCGTGCACTACGTGTTCTCCGATGGCAATACCGCTAACGGCTACGGCGTGCTCATCAATGGTGTCGGTGTCGTGCCCGCTTTGACCCTAAATTAGCAACATTTTACAGGACCTCGGAGACCATTGTTTCCGGGGTTCTGTTTTTTTTGCTTCTATTGACACCTCTATCTTCTCGTGTTACTATCCTTAATTAGAGGTGAAATATAAAAAATATTAACTCACCTCTAATTAAGGGTGATACTATGATAGGTCGAAAAAAAGAGATTGCTGAATTAAACAAGCTTTATGATAAAAACAGTGCAGAATTTGTTGCAATCTATGGTCGCCGCCGTGTCGGAAAAACATTTCTTGTTGATGAAACTTTTTCTGGCCGTATAACATTCAGACATGCTGGCCTTGCCCCAACAAAAGATGATGCAAGAGGTCAGATGAAAAATCAGCTTGAACATTTTTATAAGTCCCTTCTCCTTCATGGAATGGATGAATGCGATAAACCAAAATCATGGCTCGATGCATTTTTCCTGCTTGAAAAGTTTTTGCAGAAAATCGACAACGGTTCCCGTCAGCTTATCTTCATAGATGAATTGCCATGGCTTGATACGCCTCGCTCAAAATTCTTACAAGCATTTGAAGGATTCTGGAATACATGGGCTTGCCATCGTAAAAACCTTATGCTCGTTGTTTGTGGAAGCGCAAACTCATGGATTCTGGACAAACTTATTAATGCACACGGTGGACTTTATGACAGAGTTACACATGAAATCAAACTTTCTCCTTTTACACTTTCTGAATGTGAGGAATTTTATAAATCAAACAGTGTAAAACTTTCTCGCTACGATATTGTTCAAAGTTATATGATTTTTGGCGGTATTCCATTTTACTTGGGCTATGTAGATGGAGAACTTAGTTTAGCTCAGAATATTGATAATATAATTTTTGCTAAGAATGCAAAGTTAAAAGATGAATATGACCGGCTTTTCGCTTCAGTATTTGAAAATCCTGATTTCGTAAAAGCAATTGTCAATCTGCTTGGAAAAAGGAATGCAGGTTATACAAGAGCAGAAATTCTTGAAAAGTTACATTTAACAGATGGTGTGGTCATTACAAAAAATCTAAATGCACTTATTACAGGTGATTTTGTTGTTAAATATGTTCCATTCGGTTTAAGCAAGCGCGAATCTCATTACAAACTTGTAGATCCTTTCTGTTTATTCTATCTAAAACTTGTAAAAGAGCAGAAAACAACAAATGAAAAATTCTGGCAACAGAATACAAGTTCTCATTTACTATCATCCTGGAGAGGTAATGGTTTTGAAAATGTTTGCTTCAATCATGTTGAACAGTTAAAAAAATCTCTGGGAATTTCTGGTGTAAATACTTCATCATCAGCCTGGTCTAAACGAGCGGATGATGAAGAAGGAACACAAATCGATTTACTTATTATCCGGGATGATAATGTAATTAATATGTGTGAGCTGAAGTTTTACAGCGGTGAATTTGAAGTAGACAATAAATATTATAAAACTCTAATGACCAGAGAATCTCTCCTTCAGAAAGAAGTTTCTCCAAAGACCGTAATCCGAAATACCTTGGTAACGACCTTTGGATTAAAGAAAAACGAATATAGCAACGTGTTCTCAAATGTCATTCTGATGGATGATTTGTTTGATTCGTGCGGAGGGGTTCATACCTCGCCCCTTGGGGCGAAATAAAAGGTATGAAAGCCGACTGCAATACCTTTTGAGAACGACATACCTCGTTGCTTGCTGCGAGGTATGTTGATTCGAGACAATAATTGGAAGAAGAAGTGAAATTATACTTCTGCTGCCGGTGTCGTTCCCGCTTTGTGCATTGAAAATTAACATTGTTTTACAGAACCTCGGAGGCTGATGTTTCCGGGGTTCTTTTTTTAGCCCCATGCGTTCATGAAAATCAGAGTCCGCGCCAAATCCGCAAAAAAAACACATCTCAGTCAGCTCGGACCTGCCTAATTGAAATATCCTTCCATTTATAGTACAATCTTTAGAATACTATTGTTTTAAAAAGAAAATTTGTTTTAAGAGGAATTGTATGCTTACACTAAAGTTTGGTGGAACCTCAATGGGGTCCGCACGCCGCATTTTGGACAGTGTTGAAATCATGTTGGGCCGCGCCGCCCAGGACCGCATTTCCGTTGTGGTCAGTGCGGTTGCCGGGGTCTCAAACAAGCTTCAGGAAGCGATTGACACTTGTATTGCGGGCGGGATTGCGGATCCATACATATCCGAGCTGCGTTCAATCCATTCGGATATCTGCGCTGAAATAAAATCGACCGTGCAGGATTTTAACAGGGATGCGGTCATCGAGAAGATTGAAAAGAGGCTTTCGGAGCTTAACAGTCTTTTGACCGGCGTGAACTCTTTTGCCGAGTGCCCTGACACGGTTCACTGCAGGATTATGGGCATGGGCGAGCTTATGTGCGCACCGATTGTCGAGGCCGTGCTTGCCGCAAAAAAACAGTCCGTCCTGCGTCTTGATTCAAGAAAATTTATTTTCACTACCGGTAACCAGAAAGAGGGCGACCCTGACTATGCCCGCTGTGCCGAAGCATTTGCCCCGTACCGTGATGGAAGCGGTGAGAACGCAAGGATTCTTCTTTTCCCCGGCTTCATCTGCTCGTGGATTTCTGGAACCGGCGCAAAACCTGTTATGGGGCTTCTCGGTCGCAATGGCTCTGATTTTTCGGCTGCCGTTGTCGGTTCTTCGCTTGGAGCAAAAAAGGTTGAGTTCTGGACTGACGTTGACGGAATCTACACTGCGGATCCACGTGTCGTAAAGGACGCTGTTCTGGTCAAGGACATGAGCTACGAGGAGGCCATGGAGCTTTCTTTCTTTGGAAGCAAGGTTCTCCATCCGAAGACTCTCGCTCCTCTTGCGGCAAAAAATATTGAGGCGTGGAGCCTTAACTCGCACAATCCATCCGCTCGGGGAACATGCATCGGTCGCGGTCCGTTTGAAAGCGAAAAAAAGGCTGGTCCAGTCCGTGGAATCTCCTGTCTAAAGGGCTGCTCCATGATTTCTGTTAGCGGTTCCGGCATGAAGGGGCGCAAGGGGATTGCCGCTCGTATTTTTGCAGCCGTAAGCAATGCGGGAATCTCGGTTCTTTTGATTACACAGTCGTCGTCGGAATACACTCTTTCGTTCTGCGTGCGGAAGGCGGATTCGGCGAAGGTTCAGGACGTTCTTAAAAATGAGTTCGCGCTGGAGATTTCCGGGAAACTCATCAACCAGATTGATGCAAGGACTGACTGCGCAATCGTTTCGATAATCGGTGACGCGATGAAGGCAAAGCGTGGTGTCGCCGGAACTTTCTTCAATTCTCTCGCTTCAAGGGACATAAACATTCTTGCAATAGCACAGGGGTCGGCGGAGCGTTCAATATCCGCTGTAATCAACGAGGCAGACGGTGACATGGCTGTGCGTGTGGTCCACCAGTTCTTCTTCAACACTGTCCAGTCAATCCAGGTGTACGCATTCGGTGCCGGTACAATCGGTGGAACCATGCTTGACCAGATTGGCGAGCAGCAGACCGCGCTTCTTGAGCAGGGAATCGACATCCGCGTGATGGCAATTGCAAACATTGACGGAATGATTTTCAATGCCGACGGAATCGATTTGAAGGACTGGCGTGAACAGGTCAAGGCGAACGGGGAAAAGACCAACCTTGACAAGATTCTTGATTTCGTGAAGGAGACCAAGCCGCTAAACCCGATTTTCGTTGACTGCACCGCAAGCTACGATTTGCCGGAACGCTATATCGACATCCTTAAAACCGGAATGAACATTGCCACTCCGAACAAGCGAGCGAACTCCATGGACATGGATTTCTACCACAAGCTCCGCGAGACCGCAAACCAGATGCACGTGCGTTTCCTTTATGAAACAAACGTAGGAGCCGGGCTTCCTATAATCGACACTCTCCAGAATCTTTTCAAGTCGGGAGACAGGCTTACGGCATTCAACGGAATCATGTCCGGTTCATTGAGCTATATTTTCGGTCGCCTGGACGAGGGTGAAAAATTCAGCCAGGCGGTTCTGAAGGCTAAGGAACTCAGGTACACCGAGCCGGATCCACGTGATGACCTTAAGGGAACCGACGTTGCACGCAAGGCTTTGATTATCGCACGCGAAGCCGGAATGGAAATCGAGCTTTCTGACATCCAGATGAACTCAATCTTCCCAGAGGGATTTTCACTTGAGGGTACAGTCGAGGAATTCATTGCAAAACTCCCCGAGCTTGACGACTACTTTGACAAAAAGATGGCCGCGCTCAAGAAGGAAAACAAGGTTCTCCGCATGGGTGCCAGCATAAGGGACGGAAAGGTTAGCGTGGGAATGCTTGAGGTTGGACCGGACGATCCTCTCTACGGTGTTCGCGGCGGTGAAAATGCGTTTGTGTTTACGACAGCCCGCTACACTCCGATTCCTTTGACAGTCCGCGGTTATGGTGCTGGAGCAGGTGTAACAGCCGCCGGTGTTTTCGGTGACATACTCAGAACCGTAAGCTGGAACATGTCCAGTTTCTAGGGGAAAAAATGGTCATCGTCTTAAAGCAGGACATTTCCCAGGACGAAAAGCAGGGGCTGAAGGATTTTTTGACCGCAAGAAATTTTCGGCTGAACGAAATTGTTGGCGAGGAGGAGACAATCATCGCGGCGGTTGGAAAATCGTGCGTTGACTCCTCCGAACTTGAGTCCATGCCGGGAATCAGCAGGGTCATACCGATTTCCAAGCCCTACAAAATGTCCAGCCGGGAATTCAAAAAGGAAAACACCGTTGTCGAAATCCCGAACAGCCGTGGGCAGGTCATTCGTATTGGCGGCCAGCGTGTTGTGGTGATTGCGGGTCTTGGCACTGAAAATGCCGCCCGGATTATGGACATGGCGGAATCTCTTGCTGCGTCCGGTGCGAGCCTGTTTTATGTCGATGCCTACAAATCATCTTTTGCGTTTGATTCAGGGAGTGCGGAGGAAAAACTTCGGATTGCGGGGGAGGCCAGCGAAAAATTTGGTCTTCCGCTTGTCTGCAGGATTCTTTCCGAAAGCCACATTCCGCTGATAAAAAAATATGCCGCCGTTTTTCTTGTTGACTGCGACAGTATGCGCGACCACGATTTTCTTCGGAAGATTGCGTCCACCGGTAAGCCTGTCATATTGAAGCGGGCAAGAAACGCGACCCTTGAAGAATTTTTGATGTCCGCTGAGACTCTGCTTTCGTCGGGGTGCGGAGGTGTGGTTCTGTGCGAGCATGGCATAAAAACTTTTGAGCCTGGGGCCAGGGCCGTTCTTGATTTGTCCGCAGTTCCAGTCCTGAGGAGCATGACACATCTTCCCGTCATTGTCGATCCCTGCAATCTTTCGGGGCAAAAAAAATCCGTGCAGCCGCTTGGTCTTGCATCCATTTCTGTTGGCGCGGACGGTGTTGTTGTCGATGTGCATCCGGAGTCCGAAGTCTCCCAGCAGACAGATTTTCTTTCGCCCGCGCAGTTTAATTCATTCATGCACGACATGGAGGCCATGACACCGGTTTTGGGAAAGGCGGTCGCGCACATAAGGACCAGCGCACGTGAAAAAATTGTCTGTGCGTACAGCGGAAAACGCGGTGCCTATGCGGAACAGGCTGTGGGTCGTTTTTTTGATTCCTCCGATGTGACTGCCCTTGCCCTTGATTCGTTCAGCGAAATCTTTCAGGCCGTGGTTGACGGAAAGGCCGACTACGGTATGGTTCCAATAGAAAATTCATTGGCCGGTTCGGTCTACCAGAACTACGACAATTTCTGCCGCTTCGAGGATGTCACAATTGTCGGCGCAATCACGTTGAACATCCGGCACGCGCTTCTTGGTGTGAGGGGCGCATGTCTTGATGACATAAGGACGGTCTACAGCCATCCGCAGGGATTCGGGCAGTGCAAAAAGTTTTTGGACAGATACAAGGCCTGGCTCCATGTTGATTCCGTGTCCACCGCCACCGCCGCAAAATTTGTTGCCGAAAGAAAGGACAAAAGCCTTGCCGCAATCGCAAGCACGGTGAACGCAGGTCTATATGACATGGACATTCTGCAGGAAGACATTGAGGACGACCCGGGCAACTTCACCCGCTTTCTTGTAATCCAGAGCGTGAACCAGAAAAAGAGTCTTTCGGGAAACGTGAAGCCCAACATGGCGAGCTTCATTTTTAAGACAAAAAACGAACCCGGCTCCCTTTACAGAAGTCTTGGCGTGTTCGCAAAGTTCAACGTGAACCTTACCCGCCTTGAGTCGCGCCCGATGGAGGGACACGCATGGAACTACTGGTTCTATGCCGACGCGGAACTTTCAAACATTCTTTCCACCATAGACGAGGATGTTGCGGTCTATGTTGAGCGGCTTACCGAGGAACTTAAAAACACTGTGGAGGACGTGAGGCTTCTCGGAATCTACAGAAAGCGTTAGGAAAAAAACGGCAAGCCTTTTATGATTTGCCGAAAACTGATATACTGAATTTTGCAGAAGGAGATTTATTCTATGGAAAAATATGTTCTTTCGGTACTTGTTGAAAACCATGCCGGAGTTTTGAGCCGCGTTTCGGGACTCTTCAGCCGCCGTGGATATAACATTGATTCTTTGACAGTGTGCGAGACCGCAGATTCAAACCGCTCCCGCATGACAATCGTTGTGAAGGGCGATGAATATATTCTGGAGCAGATTGAAAAGCAGCTTTCAAAACTTGTCGAGGTAATCTCAATCGAGCACTGCCTTCCGTCCGAAACGACACAACGTGAGATGGCCCTCATCAAGGTGAAGGCATCCGGCGAAAAAAGGGCGGTCATAATCGAGACATGCAATATTTTCCGCGCGCACATAGTTGACGTTGCCGAAAACTCCCTGATTGTGGAGGCCACCGGAAGTGAGGACAAGATTTCTTCACTCATCCGTCTGCTGGAGCCTTACGGAATTCTGGAACTCTTGAAGTCCGGCCTCACTGCGATGGACCGCGGCGAAAAGGTGATGAAATAGGCACATTTTATTCGTGCTGTTTTTTTCCAATCTTGAACCATTTTTCGTCAAAGATTTTCCAGCTGTTGTTCTCAATAACGGCGAGTCCTGTTTTGTAGCACGGGACGCTCAAAGGAAATTCTGAGCAAAATCTGTCGTCCATATTTGGCATGGCATTTTCTGTGCCACAATGGATGGCGGCGAAATTGATTCTGTACTCGCGCTTTAGGTCTCCGTTCCAAAGTTCAAGGGGAAAATAAAAATTCTTTCCGTCGGATTTTGGAAAAAGAATTTCAGCCTTTGTAACGGTGCCTGGAAAAAAATCGGCGAACGACCACAGGGGAAAAATCGGGAATGCAAAATTTCCCGGATGATTTTCTTTGTTGAATGAGTAAATAATTTTTTTTGAAAACCGGGAGAGCTTTAAAACCGCATCCCGATGTGGAATAAGAGTTTGCGTCTGCATTGATAAAATGTAACGCAAAAATGAAAAAAAGTGTAGGGAGCCATGTGGACCGAATACTTAAAAAAGAACAGAATCGCGCTAATCAGTATTGCGAACCTGATTCTGCTTTTGATTTTGGTTTTGCTCTCGTTCATTAAAAAAAATCCACAGGAAAAATCCGCGGACAGTTCTTTGGAAAGAAGATACACTTTCATGCGTGGGATTTCAAATCTTACGCTCGAAGGAAAAAATCTTATCGCGCTGAACCACGAATCTGTTTCCGGCTTCATAAGCGACACAAAAAATCAGGACATACTTTTTTATCTTTTTACGTCCGAGCAGAAATCAATATTGAGCCAAAAGACAAAAAGCCACGGGGGTGCCGCAGTTGAACTTTCCGTTTTTGATGACGGAAACAAAAAATCAAAATGCAGAAGCGTGAAGTTTGGGTTCATCCGTGACTCGAATTTAAAAGGCGGCGGAATTGTTTTTCCCGAAGATGCCATGCCCCAGGCTGACTTTGATTTTTCAGAATCAAAATCTTCCGAAGCAAAAATTTCCATCTGCGTTTCGCGGGATGACGACATTGCCGGCTTCTATGTTTTTGGCGAGGACGCTTTCCATATTGGCGGCGTGCAGATTGTGGACGCGAGGATTGGCTTTGACATTTCCACCGATGTTCCCGTGTGGGCTTTCTCTTCCAATGGCGGACATGCTGACTGTGAAAGTTTTTCGGTGGATTTTTATGGCGGAAAAAAAACGTTCGGAACTGAAAATTCGGCGGCGGGGGTTCTTCCAAAAATTGAGATTGCGCTGAAATCTTCGGACGAGGTTCCCGTTGACGGCGAAATGGACAGAGTTGTTTTCAGATATGGGCGCGAGGATTTTGTGGTCCGGCGCTCACCCGAAAAAAATTCTTACACAATTCAGGCTGCTGCAACGGAAGACAGATTTGCGTCCATGGATTTTGTGAAAAATGCTTCGCTCGTGGAATCTGTTTTTATGAGTGCGAATCCAGCGGAACTTTGCCCCGAAAACGGAATTGTTGACACGCCTCTTCTTACCGATGTCGGACTTATAATCCAGTGGCCAAGGGACTCGTGGCGCGGAAGGGACTACGAACTTTTCAGGTGGGAGCAGTTCCCCGATGTGCTTGTGTTCGATTTCAAATCCTACGACATCCAGACAAAATTTTTGGGGCGGCTTTCGTTTTTTGTCGAGAAACCGGAATACAAGGGAAAATTTGTTGGCAACGATTTTTTTGAGGAAAACAGAAGCTACAACGCACACGACTACAAGGCCGACGACATTGCGCGTTTTTTTACCGAGGCGGAAAAACAGAAGTTCAGGCTCAACGATGAGGAAATCCTTTTGAGAAAAATCCTTCTGAAAAACGGCGTGATTGTCCAGGACAAAAATGGAAAATATGGTCCGGGCACGGGGGCAATAATATCGATTTCAAGGGAGTCGTGGACGGAGCTGCGGTATCAGCTTATGGCGCACGAGGCATGGCACGGAATCTATTTTACCGACGGCGATTTCAGGACTTTCGCGGATTCTGTTTACGCAAAAACCAACCGACAGGGAATCGATTTCCTTAAGGCATATTTTGAGACATACGACAGTCTTGGCTACGACACAAAAAACGAATACCTTATGCGGAACGAGTTCATGGCCTACATGCTGCAGAAGTCCCCCGAAAGGACGAAGGACTATTTTCTGAACATAAGCAACTGGACGACGCTGTGTGAAAAATATCCGGAGCAGGTCGTGTACATTCGGAAAAACGATTGCGAGGATTTCAGAAAGGCATCCGAAGCCCTTTGCAACTATGTCTCAAAAAGATGGGGCTACTGGGGCGGCAGGACCTATCTCGTTTCAAAGTCCTAGGCTCAGTGGTTGGACATAAACTTTTTGTCCTTGACCGTGTCCAGATTGCAGTAGCGTTCTGCGGCTATTGTTGATGGCGGTCCATGTCCGGGAAGGAGAACAAAATCGTCGCACTGTGAAAAAATTTTTTTCTCTATGTTCGAGCATAGCATTTTTTTGAAATACGCCCCGGAGGTTTCTCCAATTGTTCCAGCCGTAAGAGCGTCCCCTGTGAAAATCAGGTTGCCGATTTTAAAAATCATGCTGTCGGTGGAGTGGCCGGGCAGCGATGAGTATTCGACTTCCAGCCCCGCGATTGTAATCTTTCCGTCTCCGCGAATCAAGTTGGCGCGGCATCCCTCAATCTCGTAGTCCGCTGTGTAAATCTGCGGTGAATAAATTTTTGTGAGCGTGGACAGTCCCTTGACGTGGTGCGTGTGGTTGTGGGTGACAAGGACGGCGGCCAGCTTGTAGTGGTCGTTTTCAATCTGCGAGATTATTTCGTTGGAAATTTTTCCCGGGTCGATTATTATTGCCTGCATGACCGATGGATCGTCGTTCACAATGATGTAGCAGTTTGTGAATTCCTCAAGGCACAGATGGAAATAGACTTTCATAAATCCTCCGGCGTGTCGTCAATCTCGAAACTGTAGAGACCGGACCTCTTTTTCTTTTTTCTGTCAATCAGGGCCTCCCTTGTGTTGGACAGCTTGAATGACACACCCTCACGTGCCGACTCGTAGAACATGACTTTTTTCAGGTTGCAGTTAATCATGGACGTGTTGATTAGAACCGCCTTTATGAATCTGCTGTTGTATAGGTCGCTGTCGTCAAAGCTGGACTGGTACGCGGTGATTCCGTTGAAGTTGTTCTGAATCAGGTCGCTTCCGGTAAAAATTGCGTGGACCATTTTGCTTCCCGCGAATGACGAGAACTGTATGTTGCTTTCCGTGAACGAGATTTCCGAGAGTGTTGAAAAATCGAACATGCACATCCTCATCCTGATTCTTGCACCGTGGATTGAACTGAACGTGGTTCGCTGGAAATTGCATCCATAGAATTTTTTGTCACCGAAATCCAGATTGTCAAAGACCATGTTGCTCGCGTTGATTCCAACAATCTTGTCGTGCTCCATGATGTATTTTTTTATGTCGTCGTTCAGTTTTTCCGGATTGGCGGAGTGCTTCATGCAAAATCCGTCCGACTCGCAAATCTTTCCGTCATCCGTTATTGATGAGACCGCGAAGGCCCTGCATCCCGGGTACTGGCATTGGTTAAAAAGGTACATACATAAACTTTACGCTATTGAAAACATTTAGTCAAATAGGTAGAATTCATTTATGTGTTGGAAATGTGGATCAGAAATCAAGGATGAAATCATAGGACGCTCCTCTGTCTGCGGAGTCTGCGGAAAGGACCTTCACAGCTGCCGGAACTGCGGGTTCTATTCGCCGGGAAGCCATTACGACTGCCGGGAAACCGTCAGCGATCCGGTAAGCGACAAGGAGAGGGCAAACTTCTGCGACAGTTTCCGTGTAAAGCGCGTCTGGGCCAAAAACAGTATGCAGGGAATGGATGACAAGGTTGCGGCGGCAAAAAAAGCGTTCGACTCGCTCTTCGGGTGAGGACGTTCAGAGTTCAGATTTCAGCATTTTCCTAAAGCTCGTGCACGGATGCGGTGTAGTAGGCCTCAAGCTGTGGGCGGCACTGGATGAAAATTTTTCCAAGCTCCGGGTCAAAGTGTCGGCCCAGGTCGTTCCTGATTATCTCAAACGCCTCGTCAAAGGAGTTCGCCTCCTTGTAGCACCTCTTGCTCACAAGCGCATCAAAGACATCCGCAAGTGCCATGATTCTTGCCTCAAGAGGAATGTCCGTTCCCCTAAGACGCTCGGGGTATCCGCTTCCGTCCCATTTTTCGTGGTGGTAGTGGGCCACGTTTATGGCTATCTCCTTAAAATCACTGTCCTGGATTTCGTCCAGAACCTTCGCGACTATCACGGCTCCCTTTGCGGCATGGTTTTTCATCTTGCTGTATTCCTCGTCGGTGAATCGTCCGGGCTTCCGCAAAATGGAATCATCAACTGCAATCTTTCCAAGGTCGTGCATCGGGGCCGCCTTTATCACGTTGCCGCAGAACTCTGGGGTACATTCCTTAATCTCCGGGTGCTTCATAAGCTCGTTCGCAAAAATCCTGATGCAGTCGCTTGTCCTTAGGATGTGTCCGCCGGTGGAGTTGTCGCGGCTTTCAACCATCGTGGCCATTCCCTTGATTATGGACTCCTGCATGACTATCACCTGCTGGGTCTTTTCTTCAATCAGCTTGGACAGTTCCTTGTTGTACAGGTTGATTCCCTTTATGTAGTTCTGCTGCTCCGTGTCGTCCCTCAGTTCAAGTAGATAGCCGAGATGCTTTCCCTTTGTCGAAATCTGGTGGATGGTGCAGATTGCGGATTTTTCGTTGCTTGTGATTTTAAAGTCCTGGTTGCAGTGGTCTTTCCAGCTCCAGTTTTTGTCCCTGTAGTGAAGCCCCTGTATTACACCGGCGCATGAGGCGGGAATCTGAAAGTCAATCGGAACGTTGTCCAGTTCGGGGAACAGCTTTAACGCAAAATCGTCGCAGCCCAGAAAACGGTCCCTGTTGTCGAACGCTATGTATCCGTATCCCCCGCGGGACTTGTAGACGCTAAGCAGATTCATCTGTAGATCGTAGGTGTTGGCCCTGAGCGAAAAGGCGATGAAAAAGATTTCCATCAGTATGTATGTGTACGGCATGAAGTTGATTCCGACACCAAGCGAAAGCGGAATTATGTAGGTGAGCGTCCCCACAATCAGCATGAAAAGGAGTGTGAACAGTAGGCGCTTTGAGACCTTCTTTTTTGTGAAGATTGAATGGACCACGACCGCCATGGATGCAATGTTGATTAGCGCAAGGTATAGGATGTAGAAAATCATCGCGGGACCGGCCTTGTACACTATCATCGTTAGTCCATGCTTCTTTATGATTTCCGGCATCACAAAAAACAGGTTGCTCTCTTTTGTCGTAGCGATTATGAAGCTGACTGCTATTGCGTAGGCCAGAAGGAAAAAACGCAGCGGAAGGAAAAACCTTTTGCCGCACATATCGACCACGACCACAAACATGAAAAGTATTGTAAAAATGCTCCCTATGTATGAGACAAGGTTTCCGGACATTGCAGCTTCCAGAGTGTCCGAATAGACGGACATGGCATAGCCAAAGTTGGAAATCAGCGTGGTGAGGAACATCATCAGATAGTTCTTGTTGATTTTGTTCGCATTGATTTCATAGAAGATTATCAGCGTGCCAAGAGAAATAAAAACTGCGATAAGGTAAACCGGCTGCAAATTCATGCGCCAATTATAATACATTTCAGGAAAAAATGAAACTTGTTTGGGACGGACTTTAGCTGATTGATTTTATATCAAATTTTTCCAGAAGTTTTGCAAATTCTTTAATCAGATTCCGTTTGTCCATAGGCAAATTTCCAGACGGATTCCGCTCTGTCTTTTTCCCTTTTACAAGATACTCCACCGACACATTCAGCGCATCCGCAATCTTTACGGCAACATCGGCCGGCGGCATGGAACCTCGGGAGCTGAGATACCCCTCCAGTGTACGTGGCGATATGCCTGTCTTTGCGGCAAGTTCCTTCACTCTGACATCCTGAAAATCCATTTCTGAGCGCAGGGTCTGTTTAAAAATTGAATCCATGCTTTCTGTATACTTCATTTTACGTATAAATCACTTGTCAACACTACGATTGTCGTATAGAATAAAGTGTTATACGTTAATTGTAGTGATAAATTTTAAGTCTGAAACTACAAACAGCGTGAGCTATGGGGATTTAAAAAGTCGCCGATTATGCGACCGAAATCCGCGGCACCGGGTGTAGGATTGGATTAAGTTTGATTTATCGCAAGGGGGAAAAATGAAAAAATCAAAATTTTTGGTAATTGCCTTTGGTTTTATCTTCGGGCTTGGTTCTGCTTTCGCTCAGAATACCATGCTCTATGTTAAGGGCGGAACGTTCCAGATGGGAAACTCGTCGGAAGAAGATGCCCCGGTCCATAACGTAACGGTCAGCGATTTCTACATCAGCCAGACCAAGGTGACAATCAACGACTGGATGAACGAGATAGGAGGATATCCAGACGGATACGAGGAGAAGTATTACGGAAGAAGGGTTCCACGTGCTCAGTGGACGACGACTGCCGTTGCAAATGTAAACTGGTACGATGCTCTAATCTATTGCAACCGTCTTAGTGTTGAGGAGGGGCTGACCCCATGTTACGCATCAAACGGCTCAAAGGATGCCATAACAAATTCCCAGTATTTCCGAACCGAATTTCCGAATGTCACATGCGACTGGAGTGCGAACGGCTACAGACTTCCGACCGAAGCGGAATGGGAATATGCCGCTAGAAAAGAAAAGCGCGTAAAGGATTTTCAAAAAGGAAATTCCGAATGGTGCTGGGACTGGTATTCAAGTTCATACTATCAGGCAAGCAAAAACGCAAAAGACCCTCATGGCCCGGACTATGGAGAATCTATTTTCAGTTCCGGCGGACAGTATGGCGGCTACATCATGTGCAGGGTTACGCGCGGCGGTGTGAACAGTGAAGGCTGGGTGATTCGAATTGACCAGAGAAGATGGCTTGCTCCCGTGGAGTATGAAGGATTGGTCGGCCCAGAGCCTCTCTCGTTCCGTGTGGTCAGGAATGGGAAGTGAGGTGGGTGCATCCTTAAAAAATTATTGAAAAAGATTTTTTAGGGATTGCATGTGTCACGCGTATTTGAAAAATCTAACGATTTTTCTGAGATGCAATATGTTTGGGTGAGGGATTTTGGGAAAAAGCAAAAAGATGGGAGGCTGTCTAAAAGATGAAATACGAGCAGGAAGGTGATTCAACGGATGAATATATTAAAGATTTATTAGCCCGTTCAAATGCTGTATGCCATTACAAGAAGTTGAGTGGTTTTGATTTTATTGATAATTTTTTTAATGGTTGTTATCATAGGTGTAAAAAATCAGACTGCATGCGATGTATAAAAAATATTGCTATGCAGGATATTTTGATGCAACTTGATTCTGTTGAACTTCTTGAACTGGATTCATACACAAATAAATATATAAGTGTTTTTAAATCTAGTGATAAAAGTTGTTTTGATGGTGGAGTCAAGCATTCTGTTGATGTATTAGCCCGTTCTTTGGCGGAATGTGATTTTCAAAGAGAAAAGAGAAAATGCAAAAAAAATGATTGCAAAACATGTTCTAAAAATGCGGCAATGAAGGATGTTATAAAAGGCTTTAATAGTATTGACATACTTGAACTGGATTTTAAGATATATAAGTATATCAATGATATGCACCCGTCAATGGCAAATTCTGTATATTATCTTTTTGGAAAAGATTTTGTTGCGCGTGAACTTATGTATGTTCCAATACCACTAGACTCGGAAACATAATCGTTGCAATAAAAAACTTTTTAATGAAAAGGGTGAAAACGATGAAAATAGAAAATATAGTTGGAAGATGGATAAATCATAAGACTCATGGTAAAGGTAAAATTCTGGAATTTGATGGAAGAAAAATTTTTGTGAAGTTTTTGAATGGCGATGAGTTTTATTTCAAGTATCCAGATTTTAACTATGAAAGATATTTTGCGTTTTGTGTTGAGGATGTATACAATTCAGATGAAGATTTTGGTGATGGAGATGATGCGGATGCGGATAGAGATACGACATTTAGGAGAAGTAGATACTGGAATAGTATAGATAGATTGATTTTTGGCGAATACATTGATGATGCTGAGTTTTGCAACGAATGTGGAGAAGAACTTGTTATAGAAAAAGGTCCTTACGGATTTTATTATAGATGTGATGCCTGCGGCTATACTCGTGAACTTGTGCAAAGGGGAAGAGGAAGACCAAAAAAATTGGTAACCCTAAAAGATGAGAACGAATTTATTGATTGGCTTAATAATCATGGATTTAATCCTGATACAATCAAAACGTATGTAACTGGTGCAAAGCAGTATATGGAGTTTTTGGAACGAAATAAATGCTGAGAATGAGGAAGATATGAAGAAGGGAGTATGGATAAACCATAAGATACATGGAAAAGGAAGAATAATAGGTTTTAATGGGAAAGTAATCCTCGTAAAATTTTTAAGCGGAAAAGAATTGCTTTTCAAATATCCTGATCCTAATTATGAACAATATTTTACATTTTGCGACGTGAATACACATGATTTGTATTCTGTAAAATTAGAAAACAATCAAAAACAAACATGTCCCATTTGTGGAGAACGAGTTGTCAGAAGGCAATGGTTGTTTTATAAATGTAATAACTGTAATTATACAAGGGAATGTTATAACGAAAATGTTCCCAAAATGAGTTGTCCGCAGTGTGTGTGTGGGGAACTTGTTCTTAAAAAAACGCGATTCTATGGATGCGTTGACTTTCCAGATTGTAATTATGTACGGTATATGAAAACTGATTCTTATACCAAAAGGGGATGAGCGAAATATGAAAAATAGAAAAGAATTGTTGCGACAAAAAAAAATGCTAAAGGAGCAAAACTATGACACAGAATCTAAAATCAATAATCGGCGAATACATTGCTGATTTTAAGGAAAAGCAGAATTTGCCATTTGTGGTGAAACCATCGATTCCGATTGTATGGTTTGGCGACAGGGAAAAATATGAGGCATCACCCAAAAAGATTTTGACCGTTGCGTTGAATCCGTCTCGAAAAGAGTTTGAAGGTTCTCGCTTTGACATTGTTGATTTGGATTCTGATTTTGCGGATGAAAAACTTTCAAAAACATTGTGCGAATATTTTAAGAGGAATCCATATTCCTGGTTCCGCGATTTTGAAAAAGTGCTTTCTACTGTTAGTGCGAGCTATTATGAGAACCGTGCGGAAAATACTGCAATTCATATAGACATTTATTCAGCGGTTGCAACTGATCCGACGTGGGGAAAACTTTCCGATTCACAGAGAAGCGGCATACGGAGAACGGATTTATTTAAGAAATTGTTTGAAATATTGAATCCAGATGTTATAATTATTTCTGCGAATCAAACGGTCTTGAGAGAACTGTTTTCTCAGTTCCGTTGTGTAAAAAGAGAGGAAGACATTGGAGGTAAAATCGGATTCTTCATACGAAAATACAAGTGTGGAGAAAAAATATTGATAAGCGGACGTAATCTGCGTGGACAGCCGTTCGGTGGAATGAGCTATTTTGAAATCGATTGTGCAATGAAAAATATTTTGCAGGAAGTTTAAAAATGCAGAAGGTATATAATCTGTCATAATCTGATTTAGACCAGATGGTAACTATAGCAGGTACTTTTCTGACGTTCTATTTTTGGTCATAAAGTACATCACTACGATAGCGGGGATGGCATTTTGGTGGATTAGAAGGAGGACGCTATGGATGATAAGGAAAAGAAGGAAGCCTTGATGAATCTTGTCCTGCCTTATTTTGACCATCTCCTGCTGTCTGATTATGCTGTTTCTGATGTCGGTGGTGGAGTCGCTCTTTCTGATGACGAGTTTAATTTGGTGGCCAATAGCTTGCCCAGGTTTATAGGGGCTCTTCATGATTTGGTAAAGATAAAAAACTTTGTGCGTTCAGATACAAAATACTACGAAAGCCCTATAAGAAATTTCAATCTGTCGGTGTTGGAAAAGTTTAAGCCGTTTACCGTGGAAAACGTTTATATAGAATTGATGCGGATATGTTCTGAGTCAGTCTATGGTATGGATGATGTCTGGGAGTGGAAAGAAATTTCTCCGGTCATAAGATTTGGAAACATAAGGAATTTTATTATTGATGTATCGCGCATCATAAAAAATCTGACGGACATGTATTATGATTTTAGTGAAGCACCCGGACGGAATCATTCAAGCAAAATCGATGTGGACATGGATGACACGGAAATTAAGAAGTCCATGCTCAATCTTGTGACATCCTATTTTGAAAATATTCTGTTGGATGAAAAAGATATGACAAATCCATCCGAATGTTTAAGTATTTCATCTAGGGATAGGGGTTCTGTTTATCTGTTTTTTTACTGCGTTAATAAATTGGGAAAACTAATTTACTATGCAAAAACAGGTGCGGCATATTACGAAAAAGATTATAAAGGATATTTTGCCGGAGATCTTTGGCTTTATCACGATACCTATAGCGGGTGCTACAAAAAATTTGATGTGGAGAATCTGTACATCGAATTGATGAGGATATGTTGCGGTTCCATCTATGAACTGAAAGATGTCCCGGCCTATGAGTGGGAAAAAATTTCCAAAATCATAAATCACGAAAACGTATTGGATTTTGTACTCGGCATGTCGCATGTTGTGGAGAATCTTACGGAAATGTATCTTATGTTCGAGGACTATAGATTTAAAAATACACAAAAAATCCTTTCCAAATTAATGTAACAGGGATGCATGCCGCATGTCATGGCAGAAAATCAATTTTTGTGATATAATGAAACCCATATTATGGAACATATTGAACACAAAGTTGATTTTGCATTTCTTGACAGCGGGACGGGCGGGATTCCTTACATGATGAGCCTCAAAAAAAAGTGTCCTGAATCAAGCTGCGTATATCTGGGTGATACGGCGCATTTTCCTTACGGCGAAAAATCTGTGGATGAGGTTGCGTCGTCTGCTTATGAGGCGGTTTCGCTGATTGTGCGTAAGTGGAATCCAAGGGCATTGGTCGTTGCATGCAATACCATTTCCGTTACTGCGCTTGATTTTTTGAGGGAAAGTTTTCCATCTCTTCCGATTGTCGGAACTGTTCCTGCGATAAAGCTTGCGGCTGAGGTTTCAGCGAACAAAAAAATCGGTCTTCTTGCAACGAACGCTACGGTCGCAAATCCGTACTGCAAAAAACTGATTCATAATTTTGCTTCTGGATGCGAGATTTTTTCACGCGGAGACCCGGACTTGGTTTCGTTCATCGAGCGTGATTTTTTCATTTCAAGTCAGGAACAGAAGATTGCCGCAGTAAAACCGTCGGTGGAATATTTCAAGTCATGCGGATGCGATACTGTCATTCTGGGCTGCACTCATTTCACTCACATTGCGGGGCTTTATTCAAAGGTCTGCGGAGAAGGAATCAATGTGGTGGACAGCAGGGAAGGGGTTGCAAATCAGGCGCTTAGAAAATTGGGCGAGGGGGAGCATATCCGTCTTCCGCTTGAAAGGGACATGTCGTTTTTTGTCACCGCCGCAACGGAAAGCCAGACTACCGAATACAGAATCCTGTGCAGCAATCTGAACATCCCGTGGGGGGGTATCGTTGACTGAGTCTCCCTTGCACGCTTGAACTAGTTTCTACGCCATAATTTTCTCGATGTTCTTATAAAACAAGGGCAGATTCAATCCGCGTTTCTTTCCTTCGTCATATACGCATTTGCAGCCATATAAAATATCTGCAACATCGCTGTGCAATGTCATGATTCTGGAAGTCAACTCATTTGAAGAAAATAATTTTTTCATTGCGATTCCTGCTATCCCCGAAGGAATTTTATATGGCAGAAGCTCATTTTTATACCGCCTTAAATCTACGCCTCTGGCTTCAACTGTCTTTATGGTTTCACGTATAGTCTTTACCGCCAAGCCAAGAGCTTTTGAATCTGCCATCAATTCTTTTGCCAACTGATTGGGATTATCAATATTGCCATTCCTTCCGGCAGTTGATGTCACCCCGGCGTTTATTGCCATGTGAATCCAAATCCATTCGAACATGTCATAGGGAATCTCTTGTTTAATATCCGCCGAATTCAGCAGCGACAGCAGTTCTGGATAATTAGCTATGTGACTCTTCTCCTGGCTTTCCAGCATGATATGGTCAAACAGAACGCAATCAAGCAGGCCGCCTTCATTCATGTGACCTCCGGCTGTAGGAAACGCTGTGATATAATCAACTCCACCCAGTATTTTTTCGATTTCCTTACGCTCATTCCAGAAATTACAAAACAGGACAATCGTTCCTCTGATATTTCTTTCTTTTATAGTGTTGACAGCCGACTCAAGTTTGCCGCTTGCTACGCTGACAATTATAAAGTCATATTCCTCGTTGTTCCCGGCTGCGGATACTTTATATTTATCCTCTTTTTCTTCTCCTTTTTCGTTATAGCGTCCATCCAATAATCGGACTGTTATTTCGGATGGTATATTCTTTCCTTCTCTAATAATATGAAATGTTTCATGTCCTGCTTTTTGAAAGGCATAGGCATAGCTTGTTCCAATTACGCCTAATCCCAGTACCGCAACTCTCATGGTTTCTCTCCTATAAATTCCGATTTTCTTTTCCGCTTGTCCTGAAAGAAGATTGTGAAGCAATTCTATCATAATTTCTTACGAAATCAACAGGGGGTATGTATAGGCAAGGTTCCATATAGAAAAACTTTTGGAACTTCAGCTTTAAAGATGCCGCATAGTCAAAACGAGCTGAACAACGGTAATCCACCGCCATCCAGCCCGTCATTTGTTTCAGGATATTTTATCTACGGAAAAACTTTCGCACACTTTAAGCAGCGGCTAGAGTCTGGACGCAATCTCGTCGATGTAGTCCCAGCTGTCAACAATCTGTTTTGGTGCAGGGTCCGCAAGTTTAGCCAAATCACCGGTCATGATTCCGTCCTCGATTGTTCCAAGGGTCGCCTTCTCAAGTCTGTGGGCAAAATCGGCAAGCTCCGGGGTTCCGTCAAGCTCAGCCCTTTTTGCAAGTGCGCCTGTCCAAGCAAAAATTGTTGCAACTGGATTTGTTGAGGTCTTTTCTCCCTTGAGGTAGCGGTAGTAGTGCTTCTGGACAGTACCGTGGCTGGCCTCGTATTCAAATTCTCCGTTCGGACATACGAGTACGCTGGTCATCATGGCAAGGCTTCCACATGCGGAGGCAATCATGTCGCTCATAACGTCGCCGTCGTAGTTTTTGCATGCCCAGAGGAATCCGCCTTCGCTCTTGACGACACGTGCCACTGCATCGTCAATCAGTGTGTAGAAATATGTGAGTCCGGCCTTTTCGAATTTTTCCTTGTACTCTTCGTCGAAAACCCTCTGCATGATTGCCTTGAAGTTTCCGTCGTAGGTCTTGCTGATTGTGTCCTTTGCTCCGAACCAGACATCAATCTTCTGGTCGAGCGCATAGTTGAAGCAGCAGCGTGCAAAGCTTTCGATTGAGCCGTCAAGGTTGTGGATTCCCTGGATGATTCCCGGTCCCTTCATCTCCATGATTGTCTTTCTGATTTCCTTTCCGTCGGCACCCGTGAAAACAAGCTCTGCCTTTCCCGGTCCAGGTGTCTTGATTTCGCAGTTCTTGTAAACGTCACCATAGGCATGGCGGCCAAGCGTGATTGGCTTTTTCCAGCAGCTGACGGTTCCCTTGATGTTGTTTACGAAAATCGGTGTGCGGAAAACGGTTCCGTCAAGCTCTCCACGGAGGATTCCGTTCGGACTTGGGGTGAGGTGTGTGAGCTTGTATTCTTCGACACGCGCCTGGTTCGAGGTGATTGTCGCGCACTTAACGCCGACTCCGAGCCTCTTGATTGCGGCCGCTGCATCGTATGTAACTTTGTCATCGGTCTTGTCGCGCTCGGTGATTGAAAGGTCGAAATACTCGGTCTTCAAATCAACGAAGGGAAGAATCAGCTTTTCCTTTATCAGCTTCCAAAGCACCCTTGTCATCTCGTCGCCATCAAGCTCGGCGATTGCATTTTTCATCTGGATTTTTGCCATGATTTTTCTCCGTTCTGGTTCGTTTTAGGTTGCACTATTATATCAAAATCTTTTGTCATGGACTAGAGGATTTCCCAAGCCCGGCAGGAGGCATAAAGAGGTATGTTCGTCATCCAGTCCTGTTTTCGGTATGGGGACATTGAGAGTCTTACTCCGTGAACGCCCGGTCTTTCCGTTACGAATTGGTGCAGGGATTTTGCCCTCAGGTTTTCTTCTGCTTTTACTTCTACAGGAATCAACGAAGAGCCGTTCTGCAACAGGAAGTCGAGTTCCTGCTTCGAGTCTGCGGCACTGTAATAATAGATTCCCATCGGACTTGTGTTTTTCCGTGACTGGAGTTGTTGAAAAACAAACTGTTCCGTAAAGGCTCCCTTGTATTCCTCAAAAATATTTTTTCCTATGATAATCTGCTCTGCCGGAGTTTCGCTTAATGCTCCCATGAGTCCTGAATCCAGCATGAAAAGTTTGAACGCGTTGAAATCCTCGTAGAATTTTAACGGAACCGCCGCTTTGTTTACACGGCTGACTTTCGCCACAAGTCCTGCATCAATAAGCCACTGGAGTGCCGTTTCAAAATCTTTTGCCCTTGAGCCTTCTTTTACGGCTCCATAAATGAATTTTTTATTTTCTTTTGCAAGCTGCATCGGAATGGATTTCCAGACCATGTGTATGCGCTGAATGTCTTTCGGCGGTGCATGTTTTGAAATGTCTTTTTCGTATGCGTACAGGATGGCATCCTGAATTGTCCGTATTTCATCGGGACTTTTTTTATTTATGTATGCATTTACGGCTTCAGGCATTCCTCCGGTAAAATAATATTCCCTTAAAAGTCCTGTAAGCTCGGTGTGCAGTGCATTCAATTCTTCCAAGGGGGAGCGTTCGATTATTTCCGCAAGTTCATGTCCCCTTGCTGCCTGTACGAATTCCAAAAAATCCATGGGATAGAGTTTCAGAATGTCTACTTTTCCGACCGGAAATCCCGTTCCAGAATGAAGCGAAAGTCCCAAAAGGGAGCCTGCGGCCGCAACATGATATTCCGGGGCATCCTCGCAAAAATATTTCAATGCCGTCAGTGCTTCCGGTATCTCCTGGATTTCGTCCAAAACTATAAGGGTTTCCTTTTTTTCTATGGGTTCGCCGTTGATGACCGAGAGGTTCCGTATGATTTTCTGGATGTCGTAGCCGTCACGGAAGATTTCTTTAAGCATGGGATTCTGGTCGCAGTTAAAGTATGCCGTGCTTTTGAATTCTGTCTTTCCGAATTCCTTTAAAATCCAGGTCTTGCCTGTCTGCCTTGCTCCGTTGAGAATCAGCGGCTTCCGTTGTGGAGAATTTTTCCATTGGATTAATGAATGCATCAAGTTCCGGTTCATTTATGTAATATTTTACAAAAAAACACCCGAACTTTCAAGAAAATTTACAAAAAAACACCCGAAAAGGTTGGGGGCTTAATCTCTTCCAATGGACATCTCAACTGCCTTCTCGATGTTTTCCATCAGTGTTTTTTTCAAGGCATAAACATCAATTTTGTCCCCGTTGCCAAGGTTTGAAGACGGCTGGAAAAGTTTTAGAGAATCGACATTCAGCGCGTCGGCAATTCGCTCAATCATCTGCGGTGACGGGAATTTCTGGCCAATTTCTATCGTGCCGATATATGTCGTGGAACTTTTCGCCCTCTCTGCAAGCTGTTCCTGAGTTATATTCAGCATCCTGCGGTACTTTTTTATATTCAACGCCAAACATTCTTGAACTTTTGTCATTTTTATACCCTATAAGATTATTATTCCGGGTAAAAAATCATTGACAATCATCTTATAGATGATATATCATTGCTGTATAATCTTATTGATTATAAAAAGGGATAAAATTGTATATTCTTAAAGGATATAAGGAGGAAGCATGGTAAGAGACAAATATCCCGAATGCGCCCCAAAAGTGTTTTCGTATGAAGAGTCTATTGTTGTCTTTTTGGATATTCTTGGTTTTAAAAACAAAGTCATTGAAAGTTTAACATCCTCCAAGGCTATAAAGCAGATTGCAGAATTACTTGAATACATAGAAGCGTTCAACACTGCAAACGGGGTAAATGAATTTATCAGCAATAAGAACATAATAGACTTGCCAAAGTTAGGACTCACAGAATCTGATATCAAACAAATAGCAAATCAAATCCAAATTTTGCAGTTTTCAGATTCACTTGTAATAACGCTTCCTTATACGGATTGTGATTTCATAAAGAAAATTTCCTTGATTACATACAATCTTGCCTATTTAATCTGTAAGCTTGCAATGAGTAATTTTTTTATCAGGGGTGGAATTGCAATAGGCAAAATATATCATAAAAGGAACGTACTTTTCGGACCTGCACTCTTGGAAGCGTATGGATTGGAATCTAAGTATGCTATATATCCTCGCGTCATTCTTTCAAAAGGAATCGAGAACAAACTGCAAAAATTTGGTACAATAAATTGTGTGCCGTGCATAAAAAGAGATGGTGACGGTTGGCTGTATGTTGATTTTATCGCTTTTGCAAAAGCTATAAAAAATTCTTCGGTGTTCATAGACCCTATTAGGGACAACGTTAAGAACAACATTGCAGAATGTGACGAAAAAATTGCGGAGGCGGAAAAAATCAAGGCAAAGTACGAATGGTTACTGAAAAAAATTGAGGAGCCTGAAGTCTAATCAGACCTGTCTTAGCAATAGCATAATTGCTTTTTATGCGAAGAAATATTCTGTTAGGGAAACGGTTGTTGTGTCACACTTGTTGTCAATAAGGTGGAAGATCCTGCGGATGTTTCTTTGTATTCCATTTGCTGAATAATAGCTGGAGGATTTTTATGGATTTAGATTTATATAATATGACTTTTGGACAGTTAATAAGCGTAAAAAATAAATACTATTTTGACCTTTGGCAGGTATATCCTATTCTCATAGATACCGTATCGAATCCAGACTTTGGGGAGGGCATTGGGAGCAATCCTAGCTTCATTAAAGACGAGAATATAAGGGAAGAGCTGTTAACTCTTTTTGCTTCGATATATGATGAATTAGACTTTGAAGCAAAATATGACCTTTTCGATTTTGTTGAACGTCATGATGAAATAAATAATGATTTACATTTTGTTAAATCCCTATACTCTACACTGGATAACAAAAACTTATCAGATAAGACGAAGTTGACTATGATAAAATCCATTGTTCAGCGAAGGATGCAAAACAAAAACGAATAACGGTATGAATAGTTTTTGAATAAAGTGCGGCAGGAATACCGGGATTACGGAAAACACCTCAAAAGAATTATTGGCTTTCAACCATATAAAGTCCGCACTTTATTTTTTCAATATTGTGAATTCCGTAGAGGGGAATGTTCGTAAGCCAGATGTCGCGGCGAAAATCGGCAAGGGATGTTCGGACTGAAAATTCGACTCTTTCTAATTCTCAATCAATTACATGGTAAACTTTTTTAATAAAGTAGAACTCTCTCGACAAAAGCGTACTTTATATCGTACGCTTCAATAAATCGGAGGTGCTTTTCATTTATTCTATGAAAATCTGATTGAAAATGAACTGAATCCCCGTGGCGGTTACAGCAATGCCTTTATGCATTCTTCGACTTTTGCCATGTCCGCGGTCGGCTCAAAACGGGCGACGACATTTCCGGAACGGTCAATCACGAACTTTGTAAAGTTCCATTTGATGTCAGGCTTTTTGTTCCAGTCCGGATCGGATGCTGCAAACATTTTTTCAAGGGTCTCCTTGTACTCGTGCTGATTGAAACCTGCAAACCCCTTTTGAGATTTCAGGTATGTGTAGAGAGGAAGCTCGTTTTCGCCGTTTACATCAGACTTTTTCATCTGCGGGAAGGTCGTGTTGTAATGAAAAGTGCAGAACTCATGAATCTCATCATCATTTCCGGGAGCCTGGCCGCCGAACTGATTGCATGGAATGTCGAGGATTTCAAGTCCTTTTTCGTGATAATCCTTGTAGAGTTTTTCAATAGGAGCATACTGAGGGGTAAATCCGCAGCCTGTTGCCGTGTTTACAACAAGAATAACCTTTCCTTTGAATTCAGAAAGCTTAAGGCATTCACCTTTTCCGGTTGTCACTTCATAATCATAAATCATAATCTGCGCTCCTAAAAAATGAATTATTTGTATTGGCGGGCAAAATCTGTGGCGGCCTTTAGATCCGCTTCATTCAGTCTTCCTTTATGGATACCCTTGAACTCGCCCTTGCAGTGGAATTCTTTTCCGTCCATCGGAATGCCGACTTTGAGAGCCTCTGCCTTTACTTTTTTGTAGGTCGAGTTAAGCATTGCAGCCGTGCCGAAGTTCACAATCTTTCCGACTTTGTCTTTGGAAAGGGTTGATATAAAACTGCGCACTTCCGGGGCAATGGAAAAAGCATAGTAAGAGTTTCCCAAAAACAAAACGTCAACCTGCTCGTTTATCGGTTCGCTGATTGGCAATGCCTCAACTCCAAGCTCTTTTGCTACAGCCTCTGCAAGGCGTTTTGTGTTTCCTGTTTTAGTGTAATACCTGACCGCGAATTTCATAAAGCCTCCATGTAATTTTAATTTGACACCATTAAATTGTGTACAATCTTTTTATACTTGAATATTATTCCTACAAACAGAAAATGTCAAGCGATTTTATAAAGGTGAATGTAAATTTTTATTTTTCATGGAGCGATTGCAAAATGCCATCCAGAAACGCGGAATAATCACAATCGCGCTCAATCAAAAGGATTTTTTCGCCTGCATTTTTAAACCCGCTTACGGCAGCCTGGTTTTCTTTTTTTACCCAATCTATAGAAAGTGCGGAGTCGTCAAGTCGGGCTTCAATATCATAAGCGTGATTTTTTATTTTATCAAAATGCGCATCGATATAGCTGTCTGCCATTGCAAGGCACACGAATTTGATTTGCGAGGCATAGGACTCTTCAAAATCATTTCGCCAGCCAAACGGAATGTAGCAGCCTTCCACAATGAGGTTCTGCCTGTTTTCGATTGCGGTTTTGACAATCTCCCTTACGACCGGCCACAAATAATCTGTCAGCTTGTCATCATCCGCGGGAGTCAGGCTTGTATAAGAGCTACGGATTAATCCCATTTTCAGGTGGTCAATGGAAAGATATGGAATCTTGAGCTTTTCGAGCATCTTCTGCGCCAAAAGAGTTTTACCTGTATGGGATGCCCCTGTTATCAAATAAATCATGCTTATCTAATTCCTTTCAGCGTTCTTTCGTTTCGGCTGATTAAATTTACTCAATGCACTGAGATAATTTATCCGGTCATCAATATTTTGTCCACCCGAAATCTGTCTTTTGCCGCGGGGCTTTCTCAGAATCAGGTGAACTGCATTGAGTCCGGCAGGAATATTCCGAATTTGTATACGCTGATAAAACTTTGTGCGGCTCTCAACATTAGGCCTGAGATTCTTTTTTCTTCTACAAATAATGAGCGTGAAAAGATTAGGAATGAGATTATATCGCTTGTAAAAAAATACTTGTAACTAAATCCGTTGAAAAATTAGGGAACATCTGAATGCCTTGTGTATTAATCGGCGGTTCCCTAATCCATATAGGGCTCCGGTTCTCGACTGGATTTTACAACTCTTCCAGCACGAATGGCAGCATGTATATCGGTTTGTACAAAAGCTGTCCTTTGTTGTCCACATCTTTTTGAGAAAATAAATATTGCCTGTACACTTTTTTTGAAAATTTGGCGGCAAATTCGTTTATAGATTTGTGCGTGTTCACGGCGGAAGATTTTATTTCCATTGGAACGAGCTTGGCGTTTGAGGCAAGCAGAAAATCAATTTCATAGTCGTGTGTCTTGTCGGCTTTTTTCCATGTGTGATAAAAAAGCTTGTTGCCGCTTGCGCTTATCATTTGGGCGGCTGCATTTTCATAAAGGTAGCCAAGGTTCGCATCTAGCTTGTCGCTCAAAAGCTTTGCATAAATCTTTGTGTTCAATTTATCCGCGGAGTTAAAAAGCAGTGTTGTAAAAAGTCCTGTATCCGACAAATACATTTTGTAGGATTCTTCATCTGCCGTAGCGGAAAGAGAAATGCTTGGGTCGGTAGTGTTGTAGCTGATTAAAACTGTTTTTGAATCTATAAGTTCTGAAAGAATCTCCCTGTCTTTTGCCGTCGTACGCTTTCCTGTTGCATTTGAAATCACGTAGCGTTTTTTGTTCAGGCTTAATTGTGTCGGAATTGAGTTGAACATTTTTGAAAGCCGTCCCGATTTGTCGATTTTATAGAAATCTTCTTCGTAAAGCTTCAATATGCTGCGTTTTACTTTGTCTATCTGCTCAAAGTTTTTTCCTTTTATGTATGCTTCCACAGCCTGAGGCATACCGCCGACCGCCATGTAAATCCGGAAATCGCGCATCAGTTTTCTGTTTGCCTGTTCTCCGACGGGTTTTCCTGTTTTGTATAATTCACGCAAAACATTGTAGGTGTCATTGCCGCTTGCAAGCATAAATTCTTCGTAGTCCATGGGATAGACTTGAATAAAGTACTCTTCCGACGGGATTACAATATCCTGCACGTTTTTCTTTATGCGTATAAGGGAGCCTGTTTCTATGTAGCGGTAGCGTCCGTCTGCCACAAGATATTTGATTGCCTGCCGGACCAGAGGCTGCCGCTGGATTTCATCAAAAATTATTACGGATTCGTTCCTGTATAAAGTTGTCCCGGTCACAGTTTGCAGCCTGATAAAAAAAATGTCGAGATTGGCTATGTCTTTGAAAAGTTCAAGGATTTCTTCTTTTACGTTTGCGAAATCAATTTTGATATAGGATTTGAAATTCTTTTTTGCAAATTCCTCTGCAATTGTAGACTTGCCGACCCGCCGTGCGCCTTCAAGCATTGCGGCATATTCTTGAGAATAGTTTTCTTTCCATTCCAAAAGTGCATTAAAAGCTTTGCGCCAGAACAATTCAGCTCCTCCGTACATATAATAGCATTTAGGAGCAGATTTTGACAACACTTTTGAGGGTAAAAAGTGCAGTTTTTGGGAATACTTTAAATGTGAAAAAGTGCAGATTTTGGCAGCATTTTGAAAGTCCGTGTCAGAAACTGTCGGTCTCCGGCACGGATTTTTGTGTGTGATGGTTAGAAAGACGCTCCCTTCATGCAGGAGTTTCCGTTGTAGTCAAGGTCGGTCAATATTTCGGTGTGGTCGGGGAAGATTGCTACCGTGTGTTCTTCGTGGCAGCTCCAGCTTCCGTCGGCGGTGTTGACTGTCCATTCGCTTTTTCCGTCCCCGGTGATTACGTCTGCTGTTCCTTCATTAATCATCGGTTCGATGGCAATGACCATTCCTGCCTGCAAGCGTGGGTTGGGTCCTCGGCTCGGACAGTTTGGTACGCTCGGGTCTTCGTGTACGTCAAGCCCGACTCCGTGTCCGCAATAATCGTAGACGACTCCGTATCCGTTTTCTTCATGGGCAATCTGGTATACCGCTTTTGCTATGTCCGAAATCCTTTTTCCTGCCTGGCATGCCTGTATTCCGGCGACAAGTGACTCGCGCGTTACTTTGACCAGTTTCCTGTGGTTCGGCTTTACGTTTCCGACCATCACCGTGTGGCAGCTGTCAGATATGTATCCGTCAAGGTTGATTCCTATGTCCAGCGAAACAAGATCCCCGTCCTGGACAAAAACTTTTTTGGATGGAACTCCGTGGATGACGCAGTTGTTGATGCTTATGCAGGCGCATCCGGGAAATCCCTCCGAATACCATGCGGGCTTTCCACCGTGCTTCCGTACAAAATCAACGCACCAGTCGTCGATTTCCTTTGTGCTTACTCCGGGTTTTACGCGCGGAATAATCTCGTTGAACAGATCCGCAAGCTCGTGGCAGCTTTTACGGATTTTGGCAATCTGCTCGTCATTTTTTAGCCTAATCATATATGTTTACCCCTTTGTATACTGTTTAAGAATGCGCTCAGCCTATTTGTCCGGCGGCAGCCCTGCATGTCCGTGCAGTTTCAAAATCGCCAATCCTGCTGTATGCGTCCGCCATCTTCATAAGGACAGCCGAGTCACATTTTTTTCCAAGCCCCAGGTCCAGCGCACGCTCCCATGCGTCAAGGGCCATCTCGTCGTTGATTGTGCCCTCCAGATTGTTAAGCACTATGTGGCGGGTGAAGTCCTCGACCTCCTCGAAAAAAAACTTGAAGTAGTGGAACTTCCATTCCATCTTGATAATCTGGTCCAGAATCAGTATTGCGTCGTAATATTCGCGCCTAAGGACAAGCTCCTCTGCAAGGATGTAACCGTAGTCCATGAAATCCTCATGCCCGAACCATCTGGACAGCCTGAAGTTGGGGCGGCTCATGTTCATGCGCTTGAACTCGGTGACAGCAGAATCCTCGTTTCCGTGGGTCAGGTCGTACATTATCAGTTTTGCGCGGCTCTCGTCGTCGTCCCTTGAAAGAAGCCACAGCCTGTAGTCGAATGTTCGGTTGCTTCCGCTTCTTCCTGCTGATTCCGCTCCACCCCTGAATGCGTAGGACTGGTCAAAAAGGGCGCGGGCTTTCAAATCGGAAAGGGTCTGGTATGCCTCAAGAAGCTCCCTGAATTCGTCGGAGTCTCTGTGCGTTATGTCCGGGTGAAGAATCTTTGCCTTTTTCCTGTAGGCGTATCTGATTTCCGCTGCGGAAGCCGTGTGTGGTACGCCCAAAACCTTGTAGTAGTCCTGCATATAGTAGAAAATATACAGACTTTTGAATAAATATTCAAATGGGTGGAGGGAATAAAGGTCATCTCTAGGCTGTGCCAGCAAAAAAAAGTGTAAATCTGATTTATTGACACCGCCAAAACATTTGTGCTATAGTGTCTCGGTATGCGAAAAGGTTTGACTGTTTCCGCCCCGGCCAAGATAAATCTGGGACTCAGGGTCTTTCCAAGGCGGGACGACGGCTACCATGACATCGAGAGTATCTTTACGACCGTCGCGCTTTGCGATTTTGTGACTGTTGAACTTTGCGACGGGCTTGATGAGAAGAATACCTGTGTCGTGGACTGTGTGGGAGAGCGGAGCATTCAGCTTCCCGACGACAACACTTTTTCAAGGGCATACAAAGCTTTCTGCGTGCTGACTGGCAACGATAGGGGGGTCCATGTTGTTGTGGACAAAAAAATCCCTGCCGGCGGTGGATTGGGGGGCGGATCGAGCGATTCATCTTCTTTTATAAAATCCATTGACACAATGCTGGACACACGTTTGACCGAATCCGATTTTGACAAGATTTCGGCGCAGGTTGGAAGCGATGTTTATTTTTTTTCCAAGGCCCAGTTTTCGGAAATTGGAGCCGGGTCTATGGAAAAGAGGTTCGCAGCTCTGGTTGGTGGCAGGGGGGAACGGGTTTCTCCTCTGGAGCCGAGAAATGATTTTTCGGTTCTTCTGGTCTTTCCGGGCGAGACTGTTCCGACACCCATGGCTTACGGTCTGGTCGATATGGCCGGGACAAGGCAGCGGGGCGGGGATGAGAGTCTCGCGGAGATTTACGGAAGGCCTGTGCGGGACTGGACGTTTGTGAACGATTTTACCGTTCCCGTTGGACAAAAGTTTCCAAGGATTTTGAATGCCCTGGATGCTGTAAAAACTTCGGGGGCCGATTTTGTTGATATGTCAGGCTCCGGTTCCACGGTGTTTGGCGTGTTCGAGGACAGAGACAGGGCTGAGTTCGTAAAAGGTCGTCTTGAACGCGACTGGCGGACCGTGCTTGTGTGAGTCCAGGAGGGTTTATTATGAAAATTACAGAGCTGAAAATCCGCAAGGTCGATGGTGATGAAAAACTCAAGGCCTATGTGACGGTGACTTTCGATGACTGCTTTGTTGTCCACAACATCAAGATTATCGAGGGAAAGACAGGACTTTTTGTGGCCATGCCCAGCCGCAGAAACAGCGAGGGTGTCTACGTGGATGTGGCCCATCCAATCAACCCGGAGTTCCGCAACGAGCTGCAGAGCCGCATAATCGACGACTACAACTCTGGAAAATTCGAGAAGGGAAGCAACAGTCCTGCGGAGTAAAGGAACAAAGTGGCCCTGCCCGGGAACTTTTGTTTTTGGGCGGGTCGGATATTTTTTTGGGGCGTCGTCAAGTGGTAAGACAACGGCTTTTGGTGCCGTCATTCCGCTGGTTCGAATCCAGCCGTCCCAGTTTTTTAAAAAAGGTGCCGGTAAATCCGAGCGACCATAAGCAAAGGAGCTTTTAAATGGAACAGTGTGTAATCAACGCAAAGACAAGAAGTGTGGCTGGAAAGGCTGCCGCAAAAAAAATCCGTGCCACGGGAAACATTCCTGCCGTCGCATATAACGAGAAGGGCGAATCAGTGATGCTTGAAATCAGTGCGGCTGAATTTTCAAAGGTGTGGCGCTCAATCACAAAGACAACACTCATCAACCTCAAGATTGACGGACAGGACAACAAGGCCTATATCGCCGATACAGAGTACGACATTAAGACCGACAAGAACCTCCATGCGGACTTCCATATCGTGAGCGGAAACAAGCCAATCACAGCGGTCCTCAAGATTCGTCTGGAAGGAAACCCAGCCGGTGTTCTCAAGGGTGGATTCATGGTAAAGCACGTGCCTGATGTAAAAATCAAGGCCCTCCCTGATGACATGCCGGCGTTTATTTCTGCCAATGTTTCCGGACTGGAAATTGGTGGAAAGCTTGCAATCAAGGACCTGAACCTGGGAGACAAGGTGACTGTTCTTTCAAATCCTGAGTCACTGATTGTCACAATCGCACCACCGAAGCGTTAATCGATGACATACACGGCGGCCCTGGTTTTTTCCGGGGCTGTTTTTGTTTTAAAGGCTTGCAAAAATTTTTGACGGATTCAGTTTTATTTTATGGAAGAAAACAACAAAATCCTTGCGGATGTGGAGGGCGGATTTCGTGCCAGGCTTGAAAGTTTTGGCCTGGATTTTTCTCTGCCGCTGAAAATTGGTGCCGCGGTTAGCGGTGGGGCCGACTCGATTGCCATGCTGACTGTCCTTTTCCATATCCTGCCTAAAAACATGGAGCTGCATGTAGTGACCGTCAACCACAACATACGTCCGGCGGAGGAGACCGAGGGGGACGCTGGTTTTGTACAGTCCTACTGCGAAAAGCTTGGGGTGGACTGTTTCCGTGTTGACATCCCGCGTGGGAAGGTGGACGAGACGGCACGTGCATTTGGCTGTGGAATGGAGGATGCCGCGCGTAGGCTCAGGTATGGGGCTTTTGCGGACTTTAAAAAAATGTTTGCCCTGGACTATGTATGTCTTGCGCACAACATGAACGACCAGATTGAGACCGTCCTCATGCGTTTTCTTTCGGGGGGCGACTCTGCTTCTCTTTCGGGGATTCCACCGGTGCGTGACTTTTTTCTGCGTCCGATGATTGGAATCTCGAGGGGCGACATTGAGAAATATCTTTCGGCCAGGGGCGTGGATTTCAGGACCGACATGACCAATTTTGACACTTCCATGCTCAGAAACAAAATCCGCCACAAAATCATTCCGATGCTCGACACTGAGTTTCCTGGCTGGAGGGGCAGCGTCTACAGTCTCTCAAACAAGCTGCGGGAGGATTCCGTTGTCGTCGAGGGCGTGGCAGCTTCTTCCCTTGAAAAAATCCTGTTCGAGTCCGGGGAGAGTGGATGCTCTTTTGATTCGGAAGCATTTTCGCGTCTTGACATGGCAATCCGTCGCCGGGTGGTCTACAGGGCTTTGAATCTGGTTGGACCGGGAGCGAGGGTTCCATATCGGTTTGTCGATTCAATATGCCGCGCGGGACCTGGAAAAATGGACGGATGGAGGGACAATGCCGCCGGAATCAGCGTGGAAAAAAAGTGCGGAAGGATTTTTCTCTGCAAATATAGTGGACAGGCGACAGAATCTGGTTTTTCTGTTATAATAGATGGACCGGGACACTGGTCTGCTGGCCCTTGGGAGGTTTCGGTCTTTCGTTCGGGGGACTCTGTTTCGCTCGGCCTCTCGTGCGGCTTTGGTGCGGAAAATGTAATCTCCATGCCGAATCTTTGTTTTCCATTTATGTTCAGGAGCAGGCAGATTGACGACTCGATTTTGACATCCGACGGAAGATTTAGGGCCGTGTCAAAAATTCTGGACGACTGGAAGTGCGGTGGCGGGAAGAGGGACTTGGTTCCTGTTGTGCAGGAGCTTTCCACCGTGGACCAGATGCTTTACGCTGTGCTTGGTTCGCCACTTGGATTCAGGGACTGGATAGTAAAAAAGGTGTCGGCCCCGGCTGTGTTACCTGGTTTTGAAAATTGAAGTTTTTGGTCTTTTCCAACTGTTGATGTCTGGAAAAACCATCGAAAATTAACAGAGGACCATCGCTTGATCCTCTAAGGAAAGGATATGAAAAGAAGGTTTTTGTCGGTTTTGTTTTCTTCGTTGGCATTGGTTCTGACTTCCGGACAGGTTTTTGCCCAGAGCTACTACAATGATCCGCTTGATGATTCCGCGAGAATGGCCAACAGGCGGACAGCCCTCAGATGTCTAAACCTTGCGAAAAGCTATGCCGCCCAGAACGACTGGCATTCCGTGGAGGCCCAGATTTCCTTGGGTCTTACCTACGACGACACTGTTTCCGATTTGTGGTACATGCTTGCCGTTGCCGAGAACAACCAGGGAAAGACCAAGGCTGTTGTCGGTGGATATGTGGAGCGCGCGATAAACGAGCAGACGTGGCTTGACTACAACAGGGACGCGGCAAGAATCCTTTACGCCGACATACTCTGTGACACCGGCCGCTATGGAGATGTTTCCGCCGTTCTTGATGGAAACGGTCGCGACTTCAACAATCCTGCGTTCGTCAACGGTCCCTACGTCTATTCTTCGGATGCGGAGTACATAAGGACCAAGGCCCTCTACCGCATGGGAAAAATGGAGGACGCAAGGACAAAAATCGATGCGGCAAGAAGGCTGTACCCTAACGACATCCGCTTCCCGCTGCTCTTTTTCACTTATGAAAATCCGGATGTGGCGAACGCCGATGTCTCACGCATGTCAAAACTTTTCATATCGCAGATAATGGAGCTTTCCGGTGGATATTTTGATGGAAACTCCACTACCGCCACAACGGAGCTTGAGGTAATCGCCATGCCTTTTGCGGACCAAAAGACCCGGCTTGTTATGATGAAGTCGTTCAGGGCAAGGGGGCTGAGGCATCCAAAATTTGCGCTCCTGGCAATGAAGGACAAGCTCCTGACCGAGGACGAGGCGCTTGACTATATCTCTGACTTTGCGGACAGCTCTGTTTCCTACGAGGACCTTCTTGCATTCCTTTCTGCACTTGGCGACGAGGGAACCAAAAAAAAGGCGGTCTCATATCTCAACGCATACAACGGCTCCATGACGAGGGACACGGACGGCGACAGGATTGTGAACCTCTATGTCCAGTACCAGAGGGGCCGTCCCCAGGCTCTGTATTATGACAAAAACCAGGACGGCTCTTTCGAGTGGAGCGCGGTCTGCGACTATGGAAATCCTGTCTCGGGTACAATCTACTCTGGCAACATGGATTTCACATGGGGAAAATTTCCAAGCCTGAGGACAGTTGCAATCCATGACGCGAAGGGCAGGACCACCGAGAGCTACAGCCTTGTTCCCGGTGGACTGAACTGGTCTCCATTCAATATGGCGGTGGACTTTGACGTGCTCAAGGTGACAGGGTCCTCATTCTACTTCCCGATTCTGAACGACGATGTTGATTCTGCCGGTGGAATTGACAGCCAGCTGCTTATGAACGCGGCGTCATCTGTCACAGTGCTTTCAAACGAGAGGGAGAACGCGACCATAACATTCTCCGTTCTTTCTGGAAAGATTCACAGCGCAAGGTACAGGGTCGGAAAAGTGGACTACGCGATTGCGGAATTTGAAAACGGAAACCCGGTTCTGCGTGTGGTCGATGCGGACGGCGACGGTGTTTTCGAGAATACGGAATTTTATGGCGTGGACAAGGAAGGCAACATGGAGGTTCATTCGCTGGAGGACGAAAGGCAGATAATGGTCAACCTCTTTGGACTTCCATCGGATGCCGCTCCTTACTATCTGCGCATGGTGCAGGTTGACACGAGGGGAAAGGACACAATCCCGGACTTTACGGAGGAATATCTCCCGCGCGGTGGAAAGATAAGTTCATGGGACACAGACGGCGACGGAAGCTGGGATATTCGCTACGTTAAAAAATCTGCGGCCAAGGATGACAAAAAGACCCCGGTGGTCGAGGAGTCCATGTTCTTTGACAACGAGAGCAACCTTGTCCATGTGGTATTTGAAAACGGAGTCCCGACATCGGTGTACACCGCTATCGAAAAATTCGCAATCAGCGAGGACGACACATACAGGTTCTACTGGATTGGAGAAAAGGGAACCCTCTCCCTTACACGTCTTGCGCTCCAGTCCCTCAACGCAAACGCAAATGAAGGTGGAACCGTCATAGTCAGCGACAAGGTCCACCGTGTGCTTGCGGTAAGGATTGGCGACCACAATTTCGGCATGATTATCGAGGACTAGCGGTCCCGTGGTCCAAGGAATTTTTTTGATGAAGATTTTCACTCTGGAAAAAAGTGTTCTTAAAAAGCTGGGCGGTACATTCTGCTGTGCCGTCCTGTCTATGTCCTTTTTTTCCTGTGGCAGCACCGACGAGGCCGAGCGGCTCTATGCTTCAATCAACTACAGCCAGGAGGATGTTGTCAGGGATGAGATAAAGGCTGTGGAAAGTCTTGCGAAAAAAAATCCAGTGGAGGCTCTGTGGCGTTCCACCGTTCTTGTTGAGAATGCCCCCGACATTTCAGGGACCGCGGAAGTTTTTGCAGACTGCGAAGATTTGGTGCTTGGCCTGTACAGGACTTCGCTCTCGGAAAAAAAATATCTGGATGCCATCAGGCTGTACGACTCCCTTGCTGCGGCGGGAAGCAAAAAGATTTCCTCCCTTGAAAAAAATCCGTCGGAGCTTTCGGCTTTGGTCGAATCATCCATGCCGATTGAAAAATCTCTCCCGCAAAACCAGAAGGCCTCCCAGATGATAAAGGGAACCGTCACAATATTTGTTGACAAGGGAATAAAGATAGAGGGCGGGGTTGGCTACAAGGACACTGTTCTTGGAAGCGGATTCTTCATCACCCGCGACGGATTTATAATCACCAACCACCATGTAATCTCCGACTGCGTTGACCCTGCCTACAACGGATATGCACGTCTCTATATAAAACTTGCGGAGGACCCGGACACAAGGATTCCGGCCCGCGTTGTTGGATACGACAAGACCATGGACCTTGCCCTGGTCAAGACCGAGGTTGACGCTCCATACATTTTTACTTTCGGAACAAGCTCGGAGCTTGAGATTGGAGACAAAATCTATGTCATGGGTTCGCCTCTTGGTCTGGACAGGACGCTCACAGGTGGAATTGTCTCGGCAACGGACAGGGACCTTCTTTCATTGGGCAAGGTCTTCCAGATTGATGCCGCGGTAAGCCCGGGTAATTCCGGTGGACCGATGATTGACGACCAGGGCAGGGTGCAGGCGGTGGTATTTGCCGGTGTGCAGAACTACCAGGGACTGAACTTTGCCATACCGGTTGAATATCTCAAGGCGGAGCTTGCCTTTCTGTTTGGCGGTGGAAAAAGGACCCACGGATGGATGGAGGCTTTTGGAAAGACAAGGCGCATGGTTGGTTCCGGCGCGAAAAACGAGGGTGTGGAAATCCTCTACGTGATGCCGGGCGGAAAGGCTTCGTTTGCGGGGCTTCGCGAGGGGGATGTTATAACGGCAATCGACGGTTCCCCCATTGATTCGGTGGACGCTCTCCATCTCTATCTGCTTGGAAAGATGGACGGAACTATTGTTCGGGTAACGGCTGAAAATCCTGAGTCGGGCAGAAAAAAAACTTTCCCGGTCTATCTTTCGTCAAGGCCAGAAAATCCGGGCTACACATTTTATACCCACGACCTGATCTCGTCCGCGCTGTACCCGATTTTGGGAATGGAGCTTGTCAGAAGTTCGACCACAAACAAAAAATTGTATACAGTGAAGAAGGTCATAAAAAATTCTTCGGCTGACACAGCGGGATTCAGCGAGGGAGACCCGGTCCAGATTTTGCAATGCGAGCCTGGCGAAGACAAGTCTGTACTTCAGGTTGGAATCTATACAAAAAACAAAAAAAAGGGATTCATTGATTACGGCATGACACTTGCCGCAAGCCTTGACGGTTCCCAGTACTTTTAATTGAGAGGAAAAAATGGTAGAGCTAAAATATAAACGGAATTTCTGTATCACGGCGCACATCGACCATGGAAAATCGACACTCGCTGACAGACTGATCCAGAAGGCGAAGATTATCGAGGAACGCCAGATGATGAACCAGATTCTGGACAACATGGACATCGAGCGTGAGCGCGGAATCACCATAAAAAGCCAGGCTGTGACAATCCCCTACCACGCGAAGGATGGTCACGACTACGAACTGAATTTTGTTGACACCCCCGGACATGTTGATTTCAGCTACGAGGTCAGCCGTGCGATTGCGTCCTGCGAGGGTGCGCTTCTTTTGATTGACGCGACACAGGGAGTCGAAAGCCAGACCGTCAGCAATATGTATATGGCGCTGGAGCATGACCTTACCATAGTTCCGGTCGTAAACAAGATTGATTTGGCAAGCGCGGATGTCGAAAGCGTGAAGCACCAGATTGACCACGACCTTGGCCTTGATTCTTCCGATGCCATGCTTGTTTCGGCAAAGACCGGCGAGGGCATTGACGATTTGATGGAGGCGATTGTAACAAAATTTCCTCCGCCACAGGGAAATGCGGAATCCCCGCTGAAGGCACTGATTTTTGATTGCCACTACGACGAGTACCGTGGTGTCATTGTCCATGTGAGGATTGTTGACGGACGTGTGAAAAGCGGCGACAGCATTGTTCTTATGAGCTCCGGAGTCCAGTACAAGGTTGAGCAGACCGGCGTGTTCAAGATTCGCTACGAGGAGACTGCTTCACTGGAGGCCGGCGATGTCGGCTATCTGATTGCCGGAATCAAGACCGTTTCGGATGTCCGCGTTGGTGACACTGTGACACTTTCATCAAATCCCGCACCGGAGCCTCTTCCTGGATTCAAGGATGTGAAGCCGGTGGTCTTTTCTTCCATCTATCCAATCGACTCCAACGACTACGAGGAACTCAAGGAGAGCATGGAGAAGCTGAAGCTGAACGACGCATCCCTTGTCTACGAAAAGGACAGCTCCCTTGCCCTTGGAAATGGATTCCGCTGTGGATTCCTTGGCCTTCTTCATCTGGAGATAATTCAGGAGCGTCTTGAAAGGGACTTCGACCAGGTGATTATTTTTACCGCGCCATCGGTTGAGTACAAGGTCAAGCAGGCGGGCCATGACGAAATATCCGTTGACAATCCGGCAGACTTCCCCGAAGGAAAAATCGAGTCATCGAGCGAACCGTACATCAGGGCGAGCATAATAACTCCGGCGGAATACCTTGGTCCAATCATGGAGCTGTGCAGGCTCAAGCGCGGGTCCCAGAAAAACATGAACTATCTTGACGAGAAGCGTGTGGAGCTTACATACGAGATGCCACTTTCGGAAGTGCTTTTTGATTTCTACGACAAGCTGAAATCCTACAGCCGTGGATACGCGAGCTTTGACTACGAGGTTATAGACTACAGACCCACCGACCTCGTGAAGATTGACATACTGATTAACGGAAAGCCTGTTGATGCGTTGGCCCAGCTTTGTTACCGTCCGGGTGCGGTCGAGAGGGCAAGGACAGTGTGCGAGCGTCTAAAGGGCGAGATTGCCAGACAGCAGTTCAAGGTTGCAATCCAGGGTGCGATTGGAAGCCAGATTATTGCGCGCGAAACTGTCAATCCAGTGCGAAAGGATGTTCTTGCAAAGTGCTACGGAGGCGATGTCACCAGAAAACGCAAGCTGCTCGAAAAACAGAAGGCCGGAAAAAAACGTATGCTCATGGCTGGCGACGTGGAGCTTCCCCAGAGCGCTTTCCTTGCGGTGCTTAAGGAAAAGGAGGACAACTAGTCTTTCATTGCCTTAAGGAAAAAGTCTATCTCCGCGCGGACCCTTTTTAGAAATCCCTGGTCCATCGAAAGTCTGTATCCGTCTGGAAAATGCAGGTACAGATATTCGCGTCCGGACAGTAGATTTTCTATCTGCGCGGAAAGTCCGGTCCCTTTTTCAAAGAACTGTGATTTTTCGCCGGATGAAAGCAGGTCGCGGATTTTTGTGAGCGCAAGTCTTTCTTCGTCCAGATAGATTTTTGCCGCCATGTTTTTTTCTTCCGTGGATGCTTTCTCTGTAAAAAAGTCTCCCCCAGATTCGGACCGCACGGTGGTTTTTCGCAAAACATTTTCTGAAACTGCTTCCGCCTGGTCCAGGTCAATTTTTTGAATCCCCAGATCCAGACCGCTTTGTCCAATGTCGAAAATATTTTTTGATGCGGAAAAATTGTTGAAAAAATTCTGCCTGTAAGAAAGCATTGACGGCGTGGTTGCCATGGTCCTTCCGTCCTTCCCGGTGACAAGCGATGCCGCCGGTGAAAATGCCGCGTCCAGATTTTCAATGGAAAAAATCCTGCCGCATGATGAAAGCCGGGCTTTGTGGGCTGGAGTGTCCTTTGCGTGTGTCTTTCCAATGCTGTAGCTAAGGTCAAGGCCGGAGACAAACACTGGAACGGAATCATCTTTTCTGAGCGAAAGCGCGATGTGGACTGCCGCAAGACCAACGGACCCAAGCGGTGGAATGAAATCTGGAAGGAAGGTTTTTATCCTGTCCAAAAATTTTCCCGGAGCAAAGTCGGAGGCAAACCAGACAGTCCTTTCTTTGAACATGCGCTGCACCTGTGGACGGGAGCATAAATCAGCAAAAAAAACTGTCCCGCATCCAGACGTTCCGATGTACGCCTTCTGGATTGCAAACTGCGATTCAAGTCCAACCGTGGCGCTAACCTTTATTCCCCTGTCAAGGACTGCCGCAAGAGATGCGTCAACCGTTATGACAAAAAAATCTCCATCAAGAATCCGCCGAATCAAAGGGGAAGTGGACGAGAGTGTTGAATCAAGACTTTCGCCCGCGCCAAGAACAAGGATTGGTTTTTCAACCGTCCGAGCTACGTCCGAAAGTGTGCGGCCTGAATCGAGCGACTTTAGGTTTTCCATTATGTTTTTTGAAAAAAGCCGCCCCATCTTTACAAGAGTCACCCGGTTTTTCCAGAATGTGGCGACAATCTCCTGTGCCGCAGAAAAAACAAGCCCGTAGATTTGGGGATTGAAAGATTTTCCCGCAGAAAAATCAATGGAGAGCGCGCGCCTGATTTTGCCTGTGTTGACCGTCTCCCGGATGAAGAAGTCCAAATCAAGAAGATGCTTTGTGGAAAAAAGATGCACATTGGAAAAATCGAGCTGGGGATTTTTTTCTTTCAGATTTTCAAGCGACGAGCGGGCAAGTTCCAGAAGATTTTCGTCATCCTCGACAGCAAGAACAACACAGTCGCCGGGGAGCTTCTGGAGCAAATCCACCAGTCCATGGAAAAGGGCGGGGGAGTTTATGACAAAAAGGGTCGAAGGCTGTGGCGTGAGATTCTGTACAATCGAGCAAATGGAGCGTGTGGGGCTGTACTTTGAGTAGAGGAATCTTCCCTTGTATTCGACCGTGTATAAAATAGAAAACCCCGAACCGGTAGCAACCAGACGGGGCTTCTGTGCGAGACTGTCCGCCATGGGCAATCAGTTTCCTGCAAAGAATTTGAAGTAGGTCTCGTAGAAATTGTTCTTCACATCCTTTGATGTCATGATTGCGTTGGACGCGCTGCCCTGGTCGTAGTCCTTTGCCTGTGCCGCGTATCCGTCCTTTTCGGAAGCCTCATCCTTTGTGATGGACACACATTTTGCGACAATCACGTTGGAGCCAAGAACGAATGGCTGGCTGGTCTCGCCTTCCTTGAGAGTGAAAAGCGTCTTGAATGCGGCAGCGTTTGATGAGAGTGAGCTGAGTTCGCTGACATCGCTTGGAACTGTGTCAAAGAAAGCTGAGTTTCCGTAGTTGACAGGGAAGGCCGGAACGTCAACGGACTTGATGTTGTAGTTCCTGCATGCGGTCTCGAATTTGTCAAGCTGCACGATGTTCTCTCCACCTGCTTCGATAAGTCTCTGGTCCGCGCGAACATTCGGGTCAAGCACACGTCCTTCCTCTCCGTCCGACACGTCGATAACGATTGGCTCGGTGGATGAAGCGTCGTAGATGAATTTGTTTGCAATCTGTGTGTAGTAGTTCTCGATGTAGCTGATTTCGTATGACTTGATGTATGAAAGAACCGCGTCAACAGTTTCCTGCTGGGTAACGTCCGCATCCGTGGCACTTCCGTCGCAGCGGAAAATTGTGTAGCCCCTTGTTGTCTGGATGACATCGGAGATTGCTCCGCTTGAAAGTCCTGTCACCGCATCCAAATCTGCTTCATCGACAATGGTGTTCTTCAGCTGGTAGTAGTAGTTGTTTGAAACCTTTCCGTCCTCGCCAGTGTAGAGCTTTTCGGAAATTGTTGTCATTGCGCTGTCGAATGTGAGTTCCCCGCTCTGAATCTGCTTGAGTGTGTTGTCCGCGTCAATTTTTTCGGAAAGTGTCACTGCTGAAAGATTGTAGCGGCGGAAAGTGCTTGAATTGCTCTTTGCGTACTTCACAACCTCGTCGCCAGGCAAATCGGATGTGCTGAACGCGGCAATCTGGAACGCATGTTTTTCGTTTCCCATTGATGACACGAATGTGCTTTCCTTTGACGATGCCTTGAGTCCATAGAGATTGTCCGAACCAAAAAGGTCGTCGATGTAGCGTGAGTGCAAAAGACTTTCTTCTGCCGATGCACGGAGGGATGTCTTTTTTGATTCGTCGGTCTGGCTGTAGAGTTTCTTTGAGAACTCACCGTTTTCGTCGCGGAAGTATGGAACAATCGCCCTGTCTATTGCCGCCTTTGGAACGGAGTAGTTGGCCTTGGCAATCTTGTCCTCGTAATACATGCTGTGGATTGTTGACTCGAATGCTGATTCAAAAATGTAGCTTCCAAGCTGGTTCACGTCGTAGCCCATGCTCTGGTAGGTCTGGGCAAGGTTTGAAACGGTTGTCGCAAAATCCGAGCCGGCCTTGTACTCGACTTTCTTTCCTTTATATGAGCCAAAAACAGGGGTGTTTCTTTGCTGCCTGATTGACTCGATGACTGCGGAGCCTCCTGTCGGAATGAACACAACCGCCGAAATCACAAGGACAATCACCGCACCGAGCTTGGCTTTGCCATTGTTGTTCTGAGGCTTCTTTTCTTTTACTTCTTTTTCCTTTTTGACATTCTTCACTTCTTTTGTTGATTCGTCTGACATGATAAAAAACCTTCCTATTTGAATACATGCGGGCAGAATCCAGAGGACAGCATACCGCATAGGCGATAATTTTATCATTGTATACAACTGGTGTCAACAATGGGGGCTTGTTCGGTGGATAATTTTTTTGTAAAAAAGTATTTTCCCGGGAGATTTTTGTGATTTTTTCGTCTTTGCTTATTGACACGGAAAGTCAAAGATGATATAGTATCACCATTCAGGGGGTTTAGCGAAGCTGGTTATCGCGCTGGCCTGTCACGCCGGAGATCACGGGTTCGAGCCCCGTAACTCCCGATTAAGCCATCCGATTTTCTTCGGGTGGTTTTTTTATTATGAAACTGCTTTTTTGAGCGTTTTTTTTCGGGCAATAGCGCAGCTGGTAGCGCGTTACGTTCGGGACGTAAAGGTCCCCGGTTCGAATCCGGGTTGCCCGACCTAATGTGGGACCGCACAATGAGAATGGAAGATTTTTTTTCCGTTTTTGTTGGGCGGTTCCATTTTTTTTGCATGGTTTTCTGGACTGAAAAACCCCGGCCATCCAATGAACGACCGGGGCTAAAGGAGAGGAGGATGCAGAATGAAACTGCAATGGTTAGATTGCCTAACCAAAATATGCTCTTGCAATCTACCTACTACAACAAACGGTCCCTTGATTTGTTACAGAAATAAGACGTGGAAAGCATTTATAACGAAAATTTATTAAGAAGCCTATTGTCGGTAGGGCTTTGTGTACATGTAATACCGTGGCGCGCGGTAGTCTATGTGCCATCCGCCTGTGTAGAATCCGTTCTGGTTTGCGGTCGGGTTTATGAAAATTACCTTCAGCGCGGGGCTTCCTGTCCTGTAGACAAATTCGTTGGATGTCCATTCGTCGCTGTTGTTTTCCAGATAGTTTCTCTGGTGCTCCGGTGGTGTCGAGACGGAAATCCTGTATGTTCCCCGCTGCATTTCAAGATGGACAATCGCTCCACCCGTGAAGCATCCGTCGTAGTAGGTGTGGCTCCAGTGCGGTGTGGACTGCATGCTGTCGTACCAAGACACGCTTATGCTGATGATTTTGTCCCAGGCATCGTTTCCGTCCTCGTCGGTTATTTTCAGAAGGCATGGGATTTCGTCCATCAGTCCGAAATTTGACGGCCTGTAGATTTCGAGCGAGTGTGCCGCCATGGAGATGCCCAGGACAAATGCGAGCGCAAAAATTTTTCTATAAATCTTTCCATAAATGGACTTGGATTTTCTGCTGGATTTCAAACTCATATCCATATTTTCGGCAGGGAGCGTTTTTTTCATCTGCATAACTCGGTTTATAAATCTTAAAATCTGTGATAGAATGTCGGCATGAGAATAACAGCTACAAGTCATAGCCTTGCGGGCCACATTACGGTCCCGGGCTCCAAGTCACACACAATTCGCGCACTGATTCTTGCGACCCTTGCCGAGGGCACATCTACCATACACAATCCACTTCCAAGCGCGGACTGTCTCAGCACGGCGGCGGCGGTTCCACTTATTGGCGCGGAGGTTGACCTGAACCTTGAGACGGAAAACCAGAGCGGAAACGACTGGATAGTTAAGGGCGCGGGTAAAAAGCTCCACCTTCCGGGCGATGTCGTTAACGTCGGGAACTCCGGCTCCCTGTTGTACTTTCTTTCACCTGTTGCGGCGACACTTGACGGATGGTCCGTTTTTACAGGGGACGAGAGCATAAAAAAAAGGCCCGTGCATCATGTTGTGGACGTAATCAGGCAGATGGGTGCGGAAGCCTATATCGCCCGACCGGGAAGCAAGGGATGTCCTCTCCTAATCAAGGGACCGTGCAAATCTGGTTCAACCATAGTCACCGAGGGGTCCATATCAAGCCAGTACATAACCGGTCTTATGATGGCCGCACTCAAAATGGATTCCCCGCTCAAAATCAGACTGACCGATCCGAAAGAGACACCCTACCTCACGATGACCCAAAAATGGCTTGAAAAGGTGGGGGCAAAAGTTTCTGTGAGTCCGGACTTCAAGGAAATCTGCGTGGAGGGACCGGGGGAGCTTGAAGCCTTTGACTGCACAATACCAAGCGACTGGGAGGCCGTTGCATTTCCGCTGATTGCCGCAATAATAAGCGACAGTTCCATAACAATTGAAAACATCGACGGAAGCGGAACCCAGGGCGACGATGCCATTGTCGAAGTGCTCAAATCAATCGGTGCGGACATTGTATGGGACAAAGAAAAAGAGACTCTCGACGTGCGGGGCATGAAAAAATCAAAGGACGGAATCGGTCGGCTTACGACTGAAAATCTTCCGGGCGGGGAACTGCATGTAAATCTTTCTGGATATCCCGATGCAATCTGTGCTGTGGCTGCAATCTCATGTTTTACGGAAGGAACTATTTATATAGAAGATATTGCGGTATGCAGAAGAAAGGAGACCGACAGAATCGCGGTTCTAAAAGAAGAACTTGGAAAGCTTGGTGCGGAAATCGAAGAAGGCCCTGACTACATGATAATTCACGGTCATTCTCCGGTCAAAAAGGACGGATCCAGAAACCCGGATTTCAAGCTCCACGGAGGAGATGTCGAAAGCTACGATGACCACAGGGTTGCCATGTCCCTTGCCTGCATGGGTCTTGGACTTCCCGACGGCGAAAAGATTTTCGTACGGAATGCCGAATGCTGTGCGGTGAGCTTCCCGAATTTTTTCAAGGTGATGAACCTGATCGGCGCAGGATTTTCTGAGGAATAAGCAACAGAATAACAGGCAACTTGAAAAATCGCCCGATTAGTGATAGGGTATCTTCAAATTGAAAGCGGATGCGGATATTTTTGTCCGTTGCCGCGGATTTTTATAGAGGTGGAATTATGGCAAAAAATCTTGATTGGGGCAGCTTGCCTTTTGGTTACATGGAAACCAACAAAAGTTTCGTTTCCAATTACAAGAATGGAGCCTGGGATGAAGGCACCCTTACATCTGACCACACGGTTACGATTTCAGAGTGCGCCGGTGTACTCCAGTATGCCCAGACCTGTTTCGAGGGACTGAAGGCCTACACGACCGCCGACGGAAGAATCGTATGTTTCCGCCCGGATTTGAACGCGGACCGCATGAAGGACTCCTGCGAAAGGCTTGAGATGCCTGTTTTCCCGAAGGACCGCTGGATCAAGGCCGTCATCGACACAATCAAGGCAAACATCGATTATGTTCCTCCCTATGGCTCAGGTGCGACGCTCTATGTCCGCCCGTACATGTTCGGTTCAAATGCAGTCATCGGAGTAAAGCCCGCGGATGAATATCAGTTCAGGATTCTCGTGACCCCGGTCGGTCCTTATTTCAAGGGAGGAGTAAAGCCGATTACAGTCCGCATGTCAGATTTGGACAGGGCAGCCCCGCATGGAACCGGAGACATAAAGGCCGGACTCAACTATGCGATGAGCCTCCACAACATCGTTGACGCACACAAAAATGGATTCGCCGAGAACATCTACACGGATCCGGCTACGCACACATATCTGGAAGAAACCGGTGGAGCTAACATCCTTCTGGTCACAAAGGACGGAAAGCTTGTAACGCCTAAATCAAACAGCATACTTCCGTCAATCACACGCCGCTCACTGATTCAGGTTGCAAGGGACTACCTCCACATCGAAGTTGAGGAAAGACAGGTAAGGCGCGACGAGCTTGAATCATTCCAGGAAGTGGGTCTCTGCGGAACTGCAGCCGTCATTTCACCAATCGGAAAAATCGTTGACCACGACAAGACAATCAACGTTCCTGCCGGAATGGACAGCATCGGACCTGTGCTTGGAAAACTCCGCGAAACATTGACCGGAATCCAGATGGGAACCGAAAAAGCCCCGGACGGATGGGTCGTAGAAATAAAATAGAAGATTTTTTTGGAGAAGAAAATGTCCGACGAAGTTAGAGTCAGATACGCGCCGTCACCCACAGGACTTCAGCATATAGGTGGAGTCAGGACCGCGCTTTTCAACTATCTGTTCGCAAAATCCAGGGGCGGAAAATTCATTCTGCGTCTGGAAGATACCGACCGTACCCGCTACGATGAAAAATATGTGCGGAACCTTTACGACACGATGTCCTGGCTGGGAATCGACTGGGACGAAGGTGGAGAAAAGGGCGGTGAATACGGTCCCTACGTCCAGAGTGAAAGGTTCGACCTCTACAAGAAATATGCACAGGAACTGATTGACAAGGGTGAGGCCTACTACTGTTTCTGCGACTCGGAGCGTCTTGAGAGAATCAGAAAAATCCAGACCGAAAACAAGATGCCCCCGGGATATGACCGCCACTGCCGCCTTTTGACAGAGGATGAGGTAAAGGCAAAGCTTGAGTCCGGCTGTCCTTATGTAATCCGCCTTAAGGTTCCGCTTGAGGGAGAGACGAAATTCCACGACCATCTTTTGGGCGACATCGTCTGGAAGTGCGAGGACATTTCTCCGGATCCAATCCTCTTGAAGTCAGACGGATTTCCGACATATCACCTTGCGAACATCGTGGACGACCACCTGATGAAAATCACCCACGTCATGCGCGCACAGGAATGGATTCCATCGACACCGCTCCACGTGCAGATGTACAGAAGCTTCGGCTGGGAACATCCTGAGTTCTGCCACCTTCCAATGGTCAACGGTTCGGACGGAAAAAAACTTTCAAAACGCCACGGATCCACATCGCTCAACGAATTCCGCGCCAGGGGATATCTTCCTCAGGCCATAGTCAACTACGTCGCTCTTCTTGGTTGCAGCTACGAGGACGGAAAGGACATGTACACCCTTGACGAACTTGCCGCCAATTTCAAGCTTGAACACTTGAACAAGGCCCCTGCCGTATTTGACTACAAAAAACTTGAGTGGTACAACGGCCAGTACATACGTTCTCTTTCGGACGAGGAACTTTACAAGTGGACCCTTCCGTTCATAACAGGAACCGGGGACGCGACACTTGAAATCAACCCGGAGAATCCTCAGCCAAAACCAAAGGTCGGACCTGAGTATTCGGGCATAGCGATGGGAGATGACGGAAACCCCGTGTGCGTCGATTCTTCAATGGGACTTTCTTCCGCCGATGTAAAGGATTCGTTGATGAAGCTCATGCCGTTGATTAAGGAAAGGCTTCATTTCCTGACCGATGCAGCCGAGATGGTTCACTTCCTTTTCACGGAGCCTGCCGTTCCACCGAAGACGGACATCATTCCGAAAAAACTTGACGAGGCAAAGACAAAAGAAGTTCTGGTCAAGGCAAAGGATTTTGTCAAGGCACTTCCGTCTCTTGATCACGAGGCCAGCGAGGAGCTTGCGAAAAAATATGCCGAGGAGCTTGGAGTCAAGCTTGGAGACTTCATGATGCCGATACGCATGGCAGTCACTGGAAGCAGGGTTTCTCCGCCTTTGATTGGGTCAATCCTGATTCTGGGAGTGGAAAAATCACTTGCAAGAATCGAAAGGACTCTGGCTGAATTTTAAGGAAACAGTTAATAATCCGAAAGCGGATTATTAACTGTTAACTATGATATCCGCAATTTCGCAATAATTCCTTATATTATAAAGAATTATGAGAAATTGCTGGGAACCGGTGATTAATGCTTCGTGTATTAATCATCGGTTCCCTAAATCCTTGACAACTTCCACCAAAAACGGTAGTATTTCAAACTATCAATGGCGATGTACTGGATACTGGTTGTCCGCATCGCCTTTTTTTATTTTTTCAAATTCGATTTTTCGGAGGCGCTTTATGGGTGAGGCAACTACAAACGCAGTGGTTGAGACGGTTACAAACGTAAACAACGCCGTCAATGGTGTGGTGTGGGGAGTAGGTGGAATTACGCTGCTCCTTGTTGCTGGAATTGTCATGACATGTGTGAACAAGGGTTTCCAGTTCTCACATTTCGCGCACTGGATAAAAAAGACAATCGGCGCGATTTTTTCCGACAGGCATATCACCAAGCACACCGGAAAAGAATCCAAGGCAATCTCACAGTTCCAGAGCCTCTGCACTGCAATGGCCGCTACAATCGGAACTGGAAACATAGTCGGAGTTGCGACCGCAATCATGCTCGGTGGTCCGGGAGCCGTTTTCTGGATGTGGATTATGGCTCTCTTCGGCATGATGACAAACTATTCTGAGAACGTGCTCGGAATCTATTTCCGCAGGAAGGGAAAGAGCGGAGAGTGGCGCGGCGGTGCGATGTACTATCTTAAGGACGGTCTCGGAGGCTACAGGGGATTCAAGCACATCGGAAAGATTCTCGCAATCATTTTCAGCGTGTTCTGTCTTCTTGCAAGTTTCGGAATCGGAAACATGAGCCAGGTGAACTCAATCGCGGGCAACATGCAGGCAGCTTTCAACATTCCTCCGTATGTGACGGGAATTGCGCTCGTTATAATTGCGTCAGTGGTCATTCTTGGCGGACTTAAGCGTGTGGCAGGTGTTGCGGAAAAACTTGTCCCTGTCATGGCAATCCTTTACATAATCGGTGCGCTGGTCGTCATATTTGCACATGTCAGTGCGGTTCCGGCTGTGTTTGCGGCAATCTTCAAGGGTGCGTTCGGTGTCAAGGCTGCGGGCGGTGGAATAATCGGCTACGGCATACAGAAAGCCATAACAATGGGATTCAAGAGGGGCGCGTTCAGTAACGAGGCTGGTCTTGGTTCTTCGGTTATGGTCCACTCAAGCTCCAACGTAAAGGAACCGGTTCAGCAGGGAATGTGGGGAATCTTCGAGGTTTTTGCCGACACGATAATCGTCTGCACTCTTACAGCTCTTGTCGTCCTTACATCAGGATGCGTTGACCTCAACACCGGCGCAATGATTTCAACAAACGAGGGCGCGGGTCTTGTCGGTGAGGCGTTCGGCACTGTGTTCGGTCCCTTCGGCGGAAAATTCATCGCAATTGCCATACTGCTTTTCGCATTCTCGACTGTTCTTGGATGGAGCCATTACGGAACTACGGCATGGCAGTATCTCTTTGGTGAAAAGACCCAGATAATCTACAAGATTGTCTTCGTGGTGATGATTTACTTCGGATGCACGATGAGCCTCCAGCTTGCATGGGATTTGAGCGACACTTTCAACGGGCTTATGATGATTCCGAACCTGATTGGAGTCCTTGCCCTGTGTCCGCTTGTCGCAAAGATAACCAAAAACTACGTTGACCGTGTGATCCGCGGAAAGAATACGGAACCGATGCTCTCGCACTTCGGTGAAATCTAGGGAAAAATCTAGCGGACAGATTTCTGGTTAAAAATTCGAACCGGGCCTCTTGATGTGGGTCCGGTTTTTTTGGGACCACCTATCGACAATTTAGGGATTGTGGGTTATAATATGACTGTGGGGTGTTCTAGGGGATCTATGAACGATTTTTGCGTCCGTTTGGATGCGGGTTGGAGTTTAGTAAGTGTCTATGCAGGATTCTTTAGATTACAAGCAGATTTTGAATGCTGTTCCCCAGGCGGTGTGTGTCGTCAGTGCCATTCGTGATGATTCTGGCAAGCTGATTGACTGCCGGGTTGAGTATACCAACATACAGTTCCTGACAATCACGCAGAATGAAATCACAAGCGGTATGCTCTGGTCCGCAATCTCTGAACTCCTCCCAAAAGATTTTCCATGGCTGTCAATTTTCGAGGACGTAATCCGCAACGACTACAATGCCACCCGCAATTTTTATTCCCAGAAATCAGGAAGATGGTTCATGCTTTCGGTCAACCAGCTTTCGCCCGATGTTGTCGTGGTAAAACTGGAGGACATCAGCCAGACAAAAACGCTTGAGCAGACGGTCCACAGGCAGGACGTTCGCAACATGGCCCTGACCGAGGAACTTTCCCTGACCCGCAACGAGATGCGCGTGAAGCTTGAGAGCATACAGACTTTGAACAGGCAGCTGCAGTTTGCGGCATTCCACGACAGTCTCACGAATCTTTTCAACCGCTCGTGGTTCAACAGGATGCTTGGTGACATTCGGACCAGCGGAGTTGCTTCAATTGCGACATCAAAAGAGGAGAAGGGGAACCAGACCACCGACGTAATCAATTTTGGTCTTCTCCTGATAGACATAGACAACCTGAAAAATGTGAACGATGCCAACGGACACAATGCCGGTGACTCAGTGCTTCGGCAGATGGCCACGATACTACGCCACTACGAGAGCGACAGGATTACCGCATTCCGTTTTGAGGGCGACGAGTTTATACTTCTCGTGAAAAACATTTCCAGCCGCGAGGAGATGACGCTTCTCGGCTATAAGATTATAGAGCAGGCGAACGTCGAGGGAATTGGTTTTTCCGGTGGAATCAGCATATATCCGGAGGACACGTCGAACCTGGACCACATCCTAAAATACGCGGACATGGCCAAATCCGATGTGAAGAAAAATGGAAAGAACGGCATACACTTTTTCAGGCAGGTCATGGAGGAGCGTTTCCTTCGGCGCATGTTGATTGAAAGCAAGCTGACGGTCGCTCTGGAGAAAAATCTTTTCCAGCTTTATTTCCAGCCTCAGTTCGATGTCATTACAGGAAAGCTCCGTGGATTCGAGGCCCTTCTCAGATGGCACGACGATGAGCTTGGGTGGATTAGCCCGGACCAGTTCATTCCTCTCGCCGAAGATTCAAGACAGGTTGTTCCTCTTGGCCAGTGGGTCATGGACACGGCTCTGGACACTCTTTCAAAATGGGAACTGGAGTATCACTTTGATGGAATCATGTCCATAAATGTTTCTCCTGTTCAGCTCAAGACCCCGGACTTTATTGACAAACTGAAGGACGGACTTGACAGGACAAAAGTGAGACCCGAGCATCTGGAGATTGAAATCACCGAGGGTGTGTTCATCGACAACGTGCAGGACACCGTGCGAAAACTGAATGACATACGCCGTATGGGTATTGGCATTTCTCTTGATGATTTTGGCACCGGATATTCCGCGCTGCGCTATCTACAGATTCTTCCGTTGACCACGCTGAAAATTGACAAGTCATTTATCTCCAACATAAGCGAGGAAAATGGTGTCGAGGCCAACATTACCGAAAGCATAGTCTCCATGGTCTCGAAGATGGGACTGGACACAATCGCCGAGGGAGTGGAAAACAATTCTCAGCTCGACATGCTCAAAAAAATCAATTGCCATAACGTGCAGGGATTCTTGAAGGGAAAACCGATGCCCATGCAGTTGTGCGACCGAATGCTCGCCGGAGATGATTCTGCCGTTCTTACAATAAACAACGTGACACCGGAAAGTCTGTAGTCACGGAAGCCTGTACTCAACATATCTCACGCGCCCGTTTTTGATTGCGGAGCGGATTTGTTTTTCGCGCTCGGACAGCTGGCTTTTTCCTGATTTCACTTCGATGAACAAAACTTCGTCAATCGGTTTTCCCACCGCGCTTCCTGGAAATGCAATAAAATCAACCGGCTGCCCTAAGAATTTGCAGTCCCCCGGATTGCATGGAAAGCCCGGAAGATATGGAGCGACCTGCTCACCAAACTGTCCGCCCAAAACTTCACGACTTCTTTTGACAGCCTTTTCGCGCTCCGTTTTTATGATCTTCTGTGTCTTTGCCGCCTGAACCGCTTTTCCAATCACAATGCCGATTGCAAGAAATACAAGGACCGTCACCGAGACAACTGCGATTATAACCGGAAGCCTGTCTCCGAACATATTGAAAAACTGCCCCAAAAAATCACCGCCGGATAAATTTTCTTCCATAATATAAAAGCCTCCAATTATAATATCGGAAATTGCGGGGCTTACCGCCATGTTTCCTGAAGACTGAATTAAAAATAGATTGTATAAAATATAATTTTGCAAAATTGGATTTACATTTTCCGTTTTTTTTGATAATGTTTATACATGAAGTTCAAACGAATTATTGTAATTTTTTTAACCGTTTCAATGTTGACTACATTTTCATGCAAATCAACTCAAATCATGGTAAGCGAAACCGACAAGTCCGGCTGGAACACGAATTACACTTATGTTTTCGTGCACGGACTTTCAGGCTGGGGACACTACGATTTCCTTAACAATTTCTTTCCGTATTGGGGAATGAAAAACGGGTCTCTGATTAAGCAGCTCCGTCGTCAGGGATTTTCATGCTACGATGCGTCGGTCGCTCCTCAGGGAAGTGCATGGGACAGGGCTTGTGAACTCTACGCACAGCTTACCGGAACAAAAACGGATTACGGTCTGGAACATTCGACAAGATGCGGACACGAAAGATACGGAAGGGACTTTTCAAAAAATCCGCTGATTCCGCGCTGGGATTCGGAAAACAAAATCAACATACTGGGACACTCGTTCGGAGGAGCAACGGTTCGCCTGCTTGCACATTTGATGTCGGAAGGATCGGAGGCAGAAAGAAATGTAACGCCGGAAAATGAACTCAGTCCTCTTTTTGCCGGTGGACACGCAGACTGGATTTATTCCGTAACTGCATTGGCGGCACCCCACAACGGAACGTCAGCATACCACATTCCTGATGAAAATCCAGAGAAAAAATCAAGCTCCGAAAAAATGATGGAAAAAACAAATGCTCCGAAAAAAGACGGACGTGCGGAATACGACTATGCCGATTTTGACATGCACATACAGAATGCCGCAGAAATGAACAGATGGATAACCACAATTAAAAGCGCATATTATTTTTCCTTCCCATGTTCCTCAACAAAAACCGCAGAAGACGGAACCCATGAACCGATTCCGGAAATCACGGAAAAAATGCTTAGGAGAAGTTCAACCAAGCTTGGAAAATTCGAGGGCACCACATACGACGGAATAGAGCTTTCAAAAGAGTGGCAGGAAAACGACGGACTTGTAAACACCATATCAGCAATGGCCCCTGACTTTGCGCCGTCAAAAAAGTATTCAGAAACGGACGGACTGGAATTGGAAAAGGGAATCTGGTATGTCATGCCGACTTATCGGGGAGACCACATGTCATTACAGGGCGGCCTTACAATACGGAGCAACATAACGGAACTTTACGTAAGGCACCTGAACATGATAAATCAGCTGAAATGAAAACCGTCAGACTATGAAATGATTATTTCCATTTTTCCCAGATGTCCTGTTGCATTCCGACCGTTGCCTCGGTTTTTCCGTTCCTGCATACCGGGAGCTTCAGGAGCGTCTGGTTTTCAAAAAGCTTGTCCGCTTTTTCGCTTTCGTCCAGATATGCAATCATGGAATAGTCCCTTGATTTTTTGTCCGTCATAATTTCAACGGCCTCTGAACGGGAACCGGCTCTTCTTGAAATGCAGTCCATCACCGACTCAAATTCTCCGCGGGACATTTCCTTTTCCTTTAAATCTATGAATTGAAACGGAATCCTTCTTTCCTTGAAAAATCTCTGTGCAGACTTGCAGTCAAAACTTTTGTTCGTTCCAAAAATCTGTATCATAAAATCAAACTCCTGAAAACATCTATTTAATCTTCCACCCGACAATCCCTTTGCCGTCGCTTGAAAATACAACGCCGACCTTGAACATCTGTTTTCCGCTTACGGCAAATCTTTCGGAATATCCGTTTGCGTCAATCTGGGTGAGGGCAAGTTCAGCTATTTTTTCAAAATCCTGTCCTTTGTCCATTTTCAACTCGAAGATGAAGACGGAATCTTTCGTTGTGACAATCACATCGCTACGACCCGCGACATTCTGCAATTCGGAAACAACGTTGTAGCCCGTCATGCGGAACATCAGATGCGTGACTGACTCGTAATAATTTTCGCACATGTCTTTTTTTACGATTGTGGGTAAGTCTGCAATCGCGGATTTTATGATTGAAAGTACGCGGTCAACATTATGGGATTCGAGTGCGTCGCAGAGATTGTCGATTGCAAGTCCCAAATCATCATCGGGAACGGTCACGAATTTTTTGAGGAGGACATTTAGGAATCCGTATTTTATTTCTTCGTTCGGGAAATCAAGGGTGTAGACATTTTTTTCAGGGTTATAGTCCTTTATCGTGAGGTATCCGCTCTGGTAAACAACCGGGAGCATGTTCTTTGAGTCGGGGTCGTAGTTTTTGAACTGGTCTTCTTTTGCTTTTCGACCATTCACCAAATTTGTCAAAAATATCGGCTGGTTCTGCAATGTCTTTACAAGGAATGTCGGTGTGCCGCTCTCAAACCAATATGAACCGAATTTTTTTTCCATGAAACATTTCAAGAGGCAGAACGGATTGTAGACTCCCTCGGCATCCTGCGAAAAATGATAGCCGTCATACATTAGTGCAAGTTTTTCTTTTGCCTGCTGATATGTCAGCTTTCTTCGCTCCGCAAGATTTTTTATTTCCGGCTGAAAATATTTTTCAAGCTCGCTTTCCGAAATTCCGCAGATTGAAGAAAAATCCTCATTCAAGCTGATGTCATTAAGCTGGTTCAGTCCGCTGAAAATGTTTACGTGGCTCACCTTGGTGATTCCGGTGATGAAAAGAAAGCGGATGTATTTGTCGCAGTCTTTGAGTGGGCTGTAAAAACTTCTGAGTTCCTGTCTGTTCTGCTCTTCAAAATCTGTATAAAGGGCATCGAGAATAGGTTTGTCGTATTCGTCGATTAGGATTACGACCTGCTTGCCTGTCTTTTCATACGCAGCTCTTATAAGATTTTTAAGTCTTGGAGCCGCACGAAAATCTGAAACTTCAACATCATATTTTTTTTCATAGTCTGAGAGAATGGAATTTTCCTGTGATCTCAAACAATCCAAGTCAGGGTAATTGTCCGCCCCAAAGCTGATTTTGATTACTGGATACTCAATCCAGTCTTTTTCAAGCGACTCTAGTGCAAGCCCCTTGAACAAATCCTTCTTGCCGAGAAAATAATATTCCATCGTGGAAAGCAAAAGGCTCTTTCCGAAACGTCGGGGTCTGCTCAAAAAATAAGGCTTTCCTTCGCGGGCAAGCTTGTATACGTATGCGGTCTTGTCAACGTAAAGAAAACCCCGTCTGCGTAAATCCTCAAAATCCTGAATGCCTATCGGCAGAAAGCGTTCTTCCATGGGGATAGTATATGCTAGTATGGAAAAATATTCCATATATTAAAATATCCCTTCATTACCTC
>CACZPR010000094.1 GCA_902783155.1 uncultured Spirochaetaceae bacterium | reverse complement strand
TGATTCTCTTTTCTACGGCCACAGAAACCGCATTGAGCCTGCTTGATTCAACTCTGACTGTGTGCTGCCCGATTCCGCTTACCGTGTAGATACCGGCGTTTGGACTTGCGGAAACATTGTCCACGCTTACGGAAAGAGTGTCGCCCTCCTGTCCCGAAACTGTAAACGAAATTTGGCTTTCGTTCGTCGGAACCTCAATGCACTCAAATCCCTGTGCATCGCTGAGTCCGTTGAAAGCATCCAGCACGTTGACTGTAGGCTCCACAAGCACGCTCACTCCCAAACTTGGGTCGGTGGAAAGAAGTTCCGCCTTAAGCCCATGCGGACCTGTCACCTGCGCTGTGTATTCGTAGGATGTAAAATTGTCAACCTGCTCATCAAAATAATAGAAGAAAACATTGCTCCCCGCGTCCGGATTTCTGTTGTCGGCCAGGCTTAGGATTTTGCTTCCCTTGTAATAAAGGTTCCCGTCGCTTTCACGCAGGTAGCATTTTATTTCGTATGTCGAATTCTTGTTTCTGTTGAGGCTCTGGTCCGGTGGTTCGAACGAAAGGTATGCGTTTTTTCCTCCGAGCATCTGCTTTACAACCTGCATGTTCCTGATGTTGTCGGGCGGGGTGTTCTGGATGAAGGTCGTGGAGTAGAAAAGTTCAGGGCTTTGTGATTTCAAATCGGCTTCGGAAAATGACGTGCGGTTTTCTGGCCAGAGGCATCCCGAAAGTGTTATGGTCTGACCCTCGGATTCGTCGGAAAGTTTTGCGCGGATTTTCATGTAGGTCGGGTCAACCATTGTCTCTGAATACTCGGACACGTAGAGATTTCCGCTTTCGTTTTGGAATGAAAAGGAGTATCCTCCGCTTGGATTTAAAAGCAACTTAAAGTTTTTTGGATTTATCATAAAAAGATTCAGCTCAATAAAGTCGCTGGCAGAAAGGTTTGGGATGTTGTCTATAACAATGTTTTCAGAGGCGTATTCAATTTTTCCAACCTGGCAAGTGGACGACCAGTATTCAAAATACTCTCTTACAGGCTCGTCGAATTTACAGGACCATAGCAGTACAACAAAGCAGAACAGGATGGCGTGAACTTTTGTCTTACAATTCCATACCATATTTCTCTCCGTTTTTCTACTTCCAGTATACAGCAGGATATGGAAATTGGCTAGGGAAAAACTCCGAAATGTCCAACAACATGCAGATTTTGTCATTAAATTTAGTGCGGATTTTATTTTTATGTGATATAATGTAGTCGCTGGCTTTAAAATCAGTTTAAAATCGTTGCGCCTGGATATAAAAATTGGAGACGAGGTATGGGAAAAATAAAAGTATACGGACTTTTGAAAAATATTCTTATCTGGATTGGGAGCGCGCTGATAGTCTGCTCGGTTTTGCTGCTCCTTTACAGACTGGTGGTCAGTCCAAAGGTCCAGGATACCGCGACCGAATTTTCCGAGCCTTCCAAACCTGATTTCAAGGTCCTCCTGCTTACTTCCTACTCGCCGGTACATTCCTCCTACGGCAGACAGGAGACAGGCCTAAAGATGGGGCTCTATCCCAACAGCATAAGCTATGACGTAATCTGCATGGACACAAAGAACTACGGAAAAAGCGACCAGGTTGAGGATTTCTACGAGTTTTTCAAAAAGAGGATGGAGGACAGGACAAAAAAATATGACGGAATCATCACCGGGGATGACGCGGCTCTTTCATTTGCGCTGAAGCACCAGGAGGAATTTTTTGATGGAATCCCTGTTGTCTTTTTTGGAATAAACAATCTGGACCTGGCGAAGGAGGGTGCGGAAAATCCATGGATGACAGGGTTCACCGAGGAGACCTACATCGACTCCACAATCGACATGGCCAGCCGCCTGATGCCTTACGCGACCAGGATTGTTGCGATATACGACGAGACGGCCACCGGGCAGGGCGACATGAAGACTTTCTACAGCTTCGAGAAGGACTATCCACAGTACAAGTTTGCCGGAATCGACACCACCTTTTACACAAGGAAGGAATTTGAGGAAATACTTGAGGGACTTACAAGCGATACCATATTGATTTATCTGACCGCATTCAACGACAAGGACGACAACAACTACACAATTCCCCAGAGCGTTGAGACAATTGTTTCCCACACGCACATCCCTGTGTTCAGAACCTACCAGACCGGTCTTGGACAGGGCATACTTGGCGGCGTAAGAATGAATTTCCCGGAGCAGTGCAAGATGGCGGGCGAGATTATGAACGACGTTCTCCGCGGAAAAAAATCCATCTCGTCGATTCCTCTGAACACAAAGACACCGGGCATCGTCTCCTACGACTATTCCCTGATGAAGAAATTCAATCTGGACATGTCCAAGCTGCCAAAGGATACTGTCTTCTACAACAAGCCCGTAAACTATTTCAGCGAGTTCTCAAGGATTGGCGTTCCGGTGCTGCTGATTATTGGAGGTCTTCTCCTTATCCTTGTGGGCTTTGTTATGAACATGGTCATCCTGCGGGATGTCGGTGAAAAACTAAAATACGATGCCGAGCATGACAAATTGACCGGGCTGAACAACAGGCAGACCGCCGAGACTGTACTTGGCAAGTCCCTGAATGTGGGAAGGTCAGCGTCTTTGATCAGGCTGGACATGGACAACTTCAAGTCGGTCAACGTGACTTACGGACACAAGGTCGGGGATGATTTTTTGCGACACATTTCCGCTCTCCTGAAAAAGTTTGCCTCGCAGAAAAACTGTTTTGTTGCAAGATACAGCGGCGACGAGTTCATTGTAATCAGCTTTGGTGGCAGGCTTGAAAAAAATGGTCCGGTGGTCAAGGCACTGCAGGAGCTTATCCAGACACCGATGGAGGTTGGACTTGAGCATGTAAAAACTTCTGCCAGCATAGGAATCGCAAATTCCGAGCATGATTCCACGGTCGAAAGCATGTTCGTCCAGGCGGGAATAGCTATGGCTACGGCAAAGGACCGTGGCAAAAACAACGCCCTGATTTTTTCAAGCGATTTTGAGGAGAAGGTGCGCCACCAGAACAGAATCCGGCAGGAACTTGTGGAGGCAATCGAGAACGACGGATTCTACATGGTCTACCAGCCGAAGGTGGATGCCATGACAAAGGAGCTTGTGGGCTACGAGGCTCTTGTCAGGATGAAGAACAACACCATAGGACCGGCCGAATTCATCCCGGTTGCGGAGCAGAGCGGTCTAATCAGCAGGATAGGGCGAATCATAACGGAGCAGACCATCCGGCAGATGGCTATATGGAAGGACGAGGGGCGGAAGCTGGTGAACGTCTCAATCAACTATTCGAGCAACCAGGTTTCGGATGTCGGCTATGTTGACTTTTTGATTTCGATGCTTGGAAAATATGGCGTGGATTCCAGCCTTATTGGACTGGAGATTACGGAGAGCCTTTTCATGGAAAACACATGGCAGGCGGGGACCCTTTTTGAAAGGTTCAAGTCGCTCGGCGTGGAGATTTTGATGGACGACTTTGGAACCGGCTACTCGTCGCTGAGCTATCTCACGTACATTCCGGTGGACATACTGAAACTGGACAAGTCCCTCGTGAACGCATATCTTACGGACACAAAGGCACTTTTCATAAAGGATGTTATCGCGCTGACCCACGACCTGGGAAAAAAGATTGTCATAGAGGGCGTGGAGGAAAAATGGCAGTACGAAAGTCTGCGTGATTTTGGTGCGGACGTAATACAGGGGTACTATTTCAGCAGACCGCTCCCCGCCGACGATGCGATTGACTGGAGAGCGGCAAGCGACTAGACGGGTGGTGGCCGATTAAAAATCAATGTAGTCGGCGATGCTCTTTAGTCCCCTGAGCGTGAGTTCCTTGTCAACAACCTGGAATGCGTCCGTCAGTGGCTTGAGAACAGAATTCAGTCCACCGGTGGCAACCACGTGTACCGATTCCGGACTGTCGCCTGTAAGTTTTTCAAGGTCCTTTTTTGTCTGCGAAACGAGATACTCGACCAGACCCTTGTAGCCAAGTATGACCCCGGACTGGATAGCCTCCTCCGTTGTTGACCCGAGGGAACTTTTGGGTGCTACAAGAGGAACCACCGGGAGCTGTGCTGTGTTTGCGGCAAGAGCGTGTACCGCCGTCCTTAGTCCCGGGGAAATGGTTATGCCCTGTATGATTCCCCTGCTGTCTGTCACCGTGAGAGTGCAGGCCGTTCCAAAGTCAACCACGATATTCGGTCCACCGCCAAACATTTCCCATGCTCCGACCGCATTGCAGAGAAGGTCCGTTCCAAGATTGTGGGTGGTCCCCTCCGGAAGCCTGACAGGAAGTTTCCCGGATTTTGCAAGCTCGGATGTTATGACGTAAGGCTTGGTCTTGGTAAGGTTCTGGGCCACAGTTATGAATGGACCCGTAAGGTCTGGAACCACCGAGCTGATTATGGACTTTCCGATTTTATCAAGATTCAGCCCGGCATCCCTTGCGAGCGTCAAAAGGACTGACGTGTACTCATCCCCGGTGCGTCTTATGTCGGATGCTATTCTCCACTGCCTGATGATTTTTTCTCCGTCGAACACGGCCGCGACTACGTTTGTGTTTCCAATATCCACGCCAAAAAGCATGATGGTCCTCTCACTTGAATTTATAGGATTTTGACTTTATTATATCGACATGGAAACACTAATTCAACCAAAAGTCCTGAAAGGGTTCAGGGATTTCCTGCCGCAGGACGAGATACTTCGCTCAGGTCTTATTGAGAAACTGACCAGCACATACCGCAGCTACGGTTTTGTCCCGATTGACACGCCCGTTCTTGAGTACACCGAGATTCTTCTGAGAAAGAGCAACGGCGAGACGGAAAAACAGGTGTTCCGCTTTGAGGACAACGGACACCGCGACGTGGCCATGCGTTTTGACTTGACAGTTCCTTTCGCAAGGTTCACAGCCGAGCACAGGGAGGAGCTTTATTTCCCATTCAAGAGATACCACATTGCAAAAGTCTGGCGTGGCGAAAAACCACAGGCGGGCCGCTACCGGGAGTTTGTCCAGTGCGATTTTGATACGGTCGGTTCGGATTCAGCCGGTGCGGATTTTGAGATTCTTTCTCTGATGAAGAGTGCGCTTTCTGCAATCGGGGTGGACAAGGTGCATATCCATGTGAACCACCGCGGAATATTCAACCGTTTTCTTGCAAAACTTGGTGTCGCCGAAAAATCAGAGGACATCCTGCGGATTGTTGACAAGCTTGCCAAGGTCGGTGCGGACGAGGTGACGAGGGAGCTTACTGATTTGACAGGCTCCGGACCATGCGCCTCACAGATTCTGGACTACATTCAGCCGAAAGCTGGGTTCGAGGAGACTCTTTCCCATATCGAAAATCTGGCTGGCGGTGTGGCGGACGACTCAAAAAGGATGAGGGACATCCACGCGATGATGCTTGCCGCAGGAATCCAGGACACATACATTCTGGACCCGTCAATCACTAGGGGCCTGGACTATTATACCGGCGTTGTGTACGAGACTTTCCTTGACGAGCTTCCCGGCATTGGCTCGGTGTGTTCGGGCGGAAGGTATGACAATCTGGCGGGGCTTTACATGAAGGACAGGGTTCCGGGCGTTGGAGCGAGCATTGGATTGGACCGCCTGATTGCGGGGCTTACGGAGCTTGGTCTTACGGAAAAGCGTGGAAGCTATCTGGATGTGGAAATCTACAACTGCGACGAGAACCTTGCTATCCATTATCAGGGTGTGGCGAGCGCGCTTCGTTCAAGGGGTGTGTCTGTCGAGGTGTTCCCGGACGCAATCAAGATGGGCCGGCAGTATGCGGTGACAGAAAAAAAATGTGTCCCGTGGGGCATACTGATTAACAGGGAGGACGCGGACAGGGGAACCATGACGCTGAAAAACCTTGGAACCCGCGAGAGCTTTGAAAATCTGACCGTTGAGCAGGCCGCCGAAAAGATTCTGGGAAAGTAGATTTCTGACCCTTTTTGTCGGGGAGGGACCGTGTTTCAGGAGGAGCGTCTGTTGTTCTTCTTCAAAAACTCGATGAAGTCCTTCTCCGGCAATGGCTTTGAAAAATAGTAGCCCTGTATGTAGTCCGCCCCCATTCTCTCCAGCTCGTCCAGGGTGTTCTTTGTCTCGACCCCCTCCACAACAATGTGCATGTCGATGTCGTGCATCATGGAGATTGTGTTCTTCACAACGGTGCGGCCCTTTTTTGTGTTGAGCCTGTCCGCAAGACTTTTATCCACCTTCACCAGTGTCAGCGGAATGCTCAGGACCCTCTGCATGTTCGAGTATCCGGTTCCGTAGTCGTCCAGCGAGATTGTGAATCCAGCGTCGGACAGAGCCTTTATGTTTTCCGAAAGTATGTCGCCCGAATTGTCGTATGCGGACTCCGTTATCTCAAAATTGACCTGCTCGGTGTTTATCCTGTATGAATCCTTCAGCGAGAAAATCTGGTCGCAAAGGGACCTCCTTATGCACTGGGAGACCGAGAGATTTATTTCTATATACTTCAGTCCAAGCTCTTCAAAGTTGTTCTCCGATATGAACCTGAACACGTCCTCCAGAATGAAGTCGCCAATCGGGATGATGAATGAATTCTGTTCTGCCGCCGGAATGAACATGCCCGGTGGAATGAAGCCGAAAACGGGGTCGTTGAGCCTTACAAGCGCCTCCGCCGATACAAATGCCTTTTCCTTGAACGAATAGATTGGCTGGTAGTACATCTCCAGTCTGTTGGTCTTTATGGCGCGGTCAAGAATCTCGTTCATGTGGTTCCTGATGTGGAATCCCTTTGTGTTTACAAGCTCCGAGGCGGGCATGTAGGTTGTGGTCGGGTCCATCATCTCGTGGAAGCTGGCGGCAAAGTGCAGGAGGCTCTCCACCGTGGATATGTCTTTTGGACAGCGGACCGTGCAGATTTTTTTGTCGAACCTCAGGCCAAAGCTGCTCAGGTCACTCATCTTGTTTTTGAACACCCCAATCTCCATCGGAACTATATGCTCCATGTCGAATTTGTCGGACTCCAGAGTGACAAAGAAGCATCCCGACTGGTCAAAATAGATGTTGCTGTTCTGCCTGTGGTACGTGAATCTGTTGGCAAGGTGCCGGGCAATCTTTGTTATGTAGCTGTTGAACTTTTTTTCGCCAAGCTCCGCGCGGACCTGGTACGAGTTTGTCAATCTGATTATGACTATGGAGACGGACTCCTTTGTGTGCTTGTATTTTGCCATCTCCAGACAGAATTCACTGTAGCTGAGGACCTCGGACTTTGTATCAATGGCATCCTCCGGTTTCACCACCATAATCAGAATCAGCAGGAGCGAAATCGACATGGAGAACATCTCCACCAAAAGGTTCGGCCAGAAGAACTGGATAACAAGCGAGATGAATGTGAGCGGATATTGCAGGAGCATTATCTTCCATCGGTCCCTTGCGACATACTTGTGGCACTTGAGCATGTACCATATTCCGATGAAGGAGTACAGTATTGCCGTCACGTATACCAGAATAATCATTGGACCGCGGCTGTAGCCCTCTTCATGGGTGATTGTGAAGACCTTCCCGGTAAAAAAGTTTGACACAAGCAGTCCCACTATAACAACATACGGAATGTATATCATTGGCCGCTTCAGATATTTTTTCAGCCTGAGGACCGGCTTGGACATGACAAGTATGTAGATTATGAAAAATATGTTTCCCGCGTTCCGCATGAGGAAGTATCCGTATGAAAAGAAGTACGGAAGAAAAAGGGGGATGTTTTTTGATTTCGGGACGGCACGGTTCAGATGCTCCATGCCTAAATCGAATACTGTTGTCAGAATCATTGAGACGACCAGCATGAGGAATGCCCTGTTGTTTGTTCCGTAGGACAGCCTCCTGTAGATGAGCGCAAAAAGGATTGCCGACATAATTACCAGGGCACAGTAATCAAAGTAGAAGATTTTATCCATCGCACACCGATTATACACCCTTTTCACGGATTTGCATACAGCGGGCGGTCGATTTTGTGGGCGATTTAGGAACTTTTTTTATGTGGACATCTTCCGGAACCGTTTTTAGAATCCCAGCTCACTGTCGCTTTCGCCGTCTTCCTTTTCCGTCACCAGCTTGTTCAGAATCTTGTGGCTGAGGATGAAGAGGACCTTGACCTCGTTTTCTTCAAGACCCAGCTGCCTCAGGACAATCTCCGATATTCCCGATGCCCTTGCCTCCAGATCTTCCCCGGCCTGGGTAATCTGCACAAGAACGTTCCTTTCGTCGCTTTTCATTCTGTTGCGCGTAAGCAGCCCCTTTGACTCAAGTTTTTTCAGCAGCGGGGTGAGTGTCGCGCTGTTCAGGTACAGAACCTCCCCAAGCTCCTTGACCTTTGCCTGCTTTTTTTCCCAGAGCACCGTCATTGTGATGTACTGGGTGTAGGTGAGTCCAAGACTGTCAAGGAAGGGTGTGTACAGCTTTATCATTTCCTTTGTGCACGCGTACATTGGAAAGCACAGCTCCGTGTCGATTTTAGGCATTTTTTCCCCCAATAAAAAAAATAAATGTCGGCTTGCCAAAAAATATTTGAATTTAACACCGCTTGGTGGTATAATTCTATTAATCAGCTTTTCCTTAATTTACCACTAACCAAATATTTTGGAAAGATTAGGGATTTTTTTTTGGAGGATAATTGTGAATTCTAAAAAGATTGCTTCATTCGCTGCCGGATTGGCTATGGTCTGCGCACTGGGCGCACAGGAAGTGGATACATCCGCTCTTGTTGATTCCGTTGAGGCGGACATGGTTTCCGTTGAGGGCGGTTCGTTCTTCATGGGAAGCAGAAACAATGAGGATAATGAGACTCCCGTGCATGAGGTGACACTTGACGGCTACTACATGCTCAACACGGAGGTCACGCAGAAGCTCTACCGCGATGTCATGGGGACAAACGTTTCCCATTTCAAGGGCGAGGAGCGTCCTGTTGAGGAAGTCAGCTGGTATGATGCCATCGTCTTCTGCAACAAGCTCAGTGTTCTTGCGGGGCTGGAGCCTGTCTACAGTCTTGATGGAAGCACCGACACATCCACATGGGGAAACATCCCACGCATTGATGCTGCTGAATCAGAAAAGGCACGTTGGAATGCAATCGAGTGGAACGACAGGGCATCCGGCTACAGACTTCCGACCGAGGCAGAGTGGGAGTATGCCGCAAAGGGTGGAATCTACTCAACAAAGGACACCCTCTACAGTGGCGGTGACGTGATTGCTACAGTTGCCTGGAATGCTGACGATCCTTCCGGTGAGACGCACAGTGTCGCAACAAAATCTCCAAACGTGCTTGGTCTTTTCGACATGAGCGGAAACGTCTGGGAATGGGTATGGGACTGGTACGGAAACTACCATGTGTCCGACTCCAACAATCCAAAGGGAGCCACGGCTGACATCACCGGACGCAAGATGAGGCGCGGTGGTTCAATCAACAGTGACGCTGTGTTCTGCCGCATTGCAAACCGTGCAAGTTCTGTTCCTGAGCTTCGTGGAGTTGATCTTGGATTCAGAATCGTGCGCTCTGATGTCGAGGTCAAGGTAAATGCTCCTTCCATTTCTGTTTCGCTGAACGATGATGGCGAAGTTGAGCTGGAACTTGACGATGGCGGCATTCTTGACGGCGGCATATCTGTTGCTGGATTCGAGCAGTAACATCCGGACCTTGGAAATCCGCATTACTTCCATGACAGGCCTCCTAGGGATGCACTTTTTTAGGGGGCCATGTTTTTATTGACTAACACTGTTTGCTATAATAGAATGGAAGTAAGTTTCGCGGAAACATTTTAGTGGGAAAAGGGTGGGCAGTAAAAAAGTGGGCTCGTGCAAGATAGTAGTACAGGACAATGGAGTTCTCCAGAGGGTTTGCGGTACAAACGACAACAACCTCAAGCTCATAGAATCATTTCTGGGGGAGCCTGTATTTGCATGCGGAAACGAAATCTCGATAGACTCAAAATCTCCGGACAAGGCGCAGCTTTTCAACTTCATCATAAACCGAATGATGGACGAAATTGAGGACGGCTCAAATCCTGATTCGGACGGGACCATGCTCAGGTCCATAATAAGCACGTCAGCCGGCACGTCTTTTTCGGACAGAAATCTTGATGACGGGGACCTTTTTGACATCTGCTCGATTATGGTTCCCGGTGGGACAAGGAAGGTCTACCCAAGGACAAGGGGACAGGCAGATTTTGTTGACATGATGCGCCGGACGGACCTTGTTTTTGCCGTCGGACCTGCTGGATGCGGAAAAACTTTTCTTGCCGTTGCGGAGGCATTGAGGCTTGTCCTGTCCCATGAGAAAAACGGAATAATACTTACCAGACCGGTGGTCGAGGCTGGCGAAAGTCTTGGCTATCTTCCGGGAAATCTTGAAGAAAAAATAAATCCATATATGAGACCCCTTTATGATGCGATGAACGCTGTTCTACCAAGGGACACCGTGCGCAAGATGGTCGAGTCATCCATTGTCGAGGTGGCCCCCCTTGCATATATGCGTGGACGTACTTTGGGCAACTGCGTGGTGATTTTGGATGAGGCCCAGAACACCACCGTGGAGCAGATGAAAATGTTTCTGACCAGAATGGGGGACGGTTCAAAGGTTTTCGTGACCGGCGATATAACTCAAATTGACCTGCCGGGGCGTACCCGTTCGGGACTGGTCCATGCCATGTCCGTTCTGGAAAATGTCCAGGGAATATCCATAAAGAGGCTTGGCGCGGAGGATGTCGTGCGGAGCGGGCTGGTCAAAAGGATAATTCAGGCTTACGACAATGAAAAATGCGGTCTTTAAGTTCAAAATGAACTGGCGCGCCTTCTGGGTGCTTTCGATAACATTCGTTCTCACCGCCATACTTGCTTTTGTGAGGATTGCGGCTGAAAACACGATAGGGCGTGTGTCCCTGCAGGGATACGAGGTTGGTCAAATTGCCGCCGAGGACATCTATTCCCCAATGACCATCGAAAGCACAACCTTTGGGGAACCGTCTGTGGAAAAGGACGACCTCATTGTAAAAAAGGGCTACCCGATTACGCTGGAGCAGTACGACATACTTAAGACAATCGCGGACTCCCCGACAAGCACGGATTTTGTGGCCCTGGGAAAGTCCTTCCTGTTCCTCCTGCTGATGGCGGTCCTGTTCTATTTTCTTTTTTCAGATCCGGTCACAAACCGCCGCGTCCCAATGCAGGAGCTGATTTTCTGCGCAATCTGCTATGTTGCAAGCTACGCCGTGTGTTCGCTCTGCATAGGTCTTGGAAATCTGGACCCATCCTCAACGCTGCTGCTTGTTATGCCAACATCGCTCGTCGTTTTCCTCGTGACAATCATCTACGGAAACGTAACCGGACTTGTCATGGGTGCAATAATGTCTGCCGGTGTCTGGGAGGCATGTGGATACAACAACCTGATTCTTGGCTACGTCCTTGCCTCTTCCCTCATGTCCGCCCGTCTGGTGAAAACGGTACACACAAGAAATGGGCTTGTCACAATCTCCCTGATTCAGACTGTGTTCAACATGATTGTGATTCTGCTTCTGGAGCTTGTCTTTGGATTCACAACATCAATCAAGCTTGGCGACGGCAACGTCATTTTCGGGGTTCTGGGCAACATACGGTCCATACTGACGGTCCCTGTATTTGTCGGGATAAACGGATTCCTTTCCGGAATGCTCTGTCTTGGACTCCTCACTCCTCTGGACCTCATGCTGAACACGACATCTCCGTTCAGGCTTAAGGATTTGGCCGACATGGACAACGAGATTTTCCACGAGATGCAGAAAAAGGCTGTCGGAACATACAACCATTCGCTTTCGGTGGCATCGATGGCCCGCTCCGCATGTGACGCAATCGGCGCAAGGTCCCAGCTGGCATACGTCGGTGCAATCTACCACGACATTGGAAAACTCAAGAACCCAGAATATTTTACGGAAAACCAGATTGGCATTGAGAATCCGCACGACAGTCTGGACCCTATAATCTCCGCCGGCTACCTTGAGAAGCATGTCAGCGACGGTGTCGAGGAGGCCAGGGAGCTTGGACTTCCGAAGGCAGTGATAAACATAATCGCCGAGCACCATGGAAATTCCGAGAAGGCATATTTTATGCGCAAGGAGATGGAGCTTAACGAAAAGCGTCCAAAGGAGCTGCAAAAGTCCAAGGAGGAAATCGAGGAGGAGTACAGGTACAAGGAACCGCGCTCCACATCGAGGGAATCTGCGGTGGTTCATCTTGCGGACTCGGTTGAAGCTGCCAGCGTCTCGAACAAGGACAAACTTTTGACATCCGAGGACAGACAGCGTTTAATAGAAAACATTGTGAACGCGAAGATTGCTGACCACCAGCTTGACGACAGCGGAATAAGCTATGGGGACATTGAGAAAATCAAGGCAGCATTTTTGAAGGAACTGAACGACAAAAACTATTCCCGCATAAAATACCAGAGCGACCCTGTTGCCACTCAGGACCAGCAGCAAGAGCCTTCCGCCGGGGAAAAATCGGAATCCGAGACAGCGGAAAGAAAAGCTCCCCCAAAGGAATCCACCGAAAAAAAGGATGCCGAGGAGGATGATGGCGCAAAATCAAGAAGGACCACAAGAAGAACCGTGAGGTCCAAAAAAACGGCTTCGGAGGACTGATATGGCGAACAATATTCTTGTTGATTTGTGTGATGGAATGGATGCCCCTGCGTGGATTGGAAATGTGGAGCCTTTCATGCGTGATGTGATGGCTGAACTTGGATATGACGGCGAGGAAGTTTCGGTTCTTTTCTGCGGCGACTCTTTTATACAGAATCTGAACAGGGAATACCGTAACATTGATGCCCCCACGGATGTTCTTAGTTTTGAGGACGGAGGCTCCTACACAGACGACGAAGGAAAATCCTGGCTCTGCGTTGGTGACATAGCGATAAGCCTTGAGACCCTTCCAAAGAACGCTGAATATTTTGGCGTAAGTCAGAACGAGGAGCTGAAGAGACTTCTTGTCCACGGTCTTTTGCACCTGCACGGAATGGACCATGGGGACGAGCATGTTGAAAAGGACAGGGAGCCTGAATGTGAGATGCTCCGTCTGCAAAAAAGTATAATGGAAAAATTTGATGGGACCGGGCTTGTCCAATAGCTTCGGCCCAAAGGAATAGAAAGATAGATGGGACTATTTGGTTTAGGAAAGAAAAAGACAAAAAAAAGTGATTCACAGTCGGACGGGTCTGCACCTTCGCAACAGGAGCTTCTGGCGGAGGAAAAGAACGACATGATTCAGGGGGTCGAGGACCTTTCGGTGACAACGGTAAAGGAGGTCATGGTTCCCAGAATCGACGTTGACTTCATCTCAATCGACATACCGCAGGACCAGCTCCTGAAAAGCATTATCGAAAGCGGGCACTCAAGGTTCCCGGTTTACTCCGGCTCCATAGACAACGTGGTCGGGGTCCTCTACGTCAAGGACATAATCAAGGCCTTTGCCCAGGAGCAGACGGTTGACCTTTCAAAAATCTACCGGAAGGCCTATTTTGTTCCCGAGAGCAAGCACATAGACAGCCTTCTGCGTGAGTTCAAGAGAAAGCACCTGCACATTGCCATAGCGATTGACGAATACGGCGGCGTGAGCGGCATTGTCTGCATGGAGGATATAATCGAGCAGATTGTTGGAGACATCCAGGATGAATTCGACAACGAGCGTGAGGACATACTTGCGATGGGCGACAACGTTTGGGTCTGCGACGCCAGGGTCCTGATGGACGATTTGAACGAGACCATCGGAGCCTCATTTCCGACCGAGGATTTTGACACTCTTGGTGGATTTGTGTTCGACATGTTCGGAAGAATCCCTGTGAAATTCGAAAAGGCCTCATGGAAGGACTACGATTTTATAGTTCAGGACATGGAGGGCCATAAAGTTAATGTCGTAAAGATAATCTGCCGAAAGAAAGAAGATGAGGACTAGTGCAATGAGTCTTTGGGTGGCCATTGCCAATCGTATTTTTGGGAGGAAATATGAAAAAACTGTATGATAAGCTGAAGCCAGTGCTTGCCGTGGTCATTGTGTCCTGTTCAATTTTTGCTGCCCCGGCTGAAACAAAGACAGCTCTTTCGCTTTACAACCGTGCCTACCAGTTCCAGCAGAGGGAGGACTATTATTCGGCGATAGAGTTCTACACCGAGGCCCTGAACCTCAATCCAAAGTACGGCGACGCTTGGTACAACCTTGCATACTGCGCCTTCCACCTTGGGGCATACGACCTTTCTGTCCAATATGCCGATGTCGCGGCAAAATATTCTAGGAACCTTACGGACATACAGAATCTTAAGGGCATGTCTCTGATTTCGCTTGGACGCATAGATGAGGCCCGCACTGTTTTCAACACAGTCCTCCAGAAATATCCGAACGACATGAACGCCCGCTTTGGTCTTGCGGAAATTGACCTGTACAATGGAAGCATCACTTCTGCTGAAAAAAGATACCTTGACGCTCTAAAAAGGGACGGAACCAACAGAAAGGCCCTGCTGAGTCTTGCGCTTGTTGCCGCCGAGCAGGGAAACAATGCCGCCGCCGAACGTTATGTGAACCAGGCCCTCGAATATCACAGCGGAGAGGCAGAGGTCCACTACCTTGCATCATATCTTGCCGCAAAGAGGGGAGATGTCCGCGAGGCTGAGAGACGTGCCAGAAGTGCCGTGCAGATAAAGGGTGACTATGACCAGGCCTACCAGCTTCTTGCCGACATACTTTTTTCACAGGGAAGATACGAGGATGTCATCGATATTTGCGAATTTTTGACGGGGCGTGACAGAAATCTTTCTTTGGCGTGGTATCTGATGGGGCTTTCGCAGGAGCGTCTTGGCCTCTACGAAAATGCGATAGAAACTTTTGATATTGGTCTTTCAATTGACCCGCTGGACGAGGTTATGCGTCTTGCCCTGGAGCAGCTTGTGAATTCCTCTCTGGAGATTGAGGACTCCCGCCGTACACAGTGGGCAAAGTTCCACAGCGACAAGGCGAAACAGTTCAACGTTGCATACGATGGACCGAGCGAGAGATACGAATACCAGAAGGCTCTTTCAATCGACCCGCTCAACACAAAGACAAGGCAGTCTTTTGCGAATCTCCTGCAGAGGGATGGATTCTACGAGCTTTATCTGTACCAGCTGAAATTCATCAAGGAAAACCAGGAGACATATCCAGCCGCACGCACCGACGAGAACACACCCAAGGCCACACGCACGGCGCAGCAGAAAAAGAACGACGACACAATAGAGGGTCTGGAGAGTATGCTCCGGAACAATCTTTCCCACAAGTACAACATGGATCCGTTCTATCTTGACAAATCCAGATGGAAGATTGGCGTGTACTTCCAGAGGACCCCGGTCAGCACCCTGCATTCCGATGCCGAGGAAATTATCGCCAATGCCACGAAGGACCTCTTCAATGGTGTTGCCGTCACTACTGTTGATGTAAGGGCGGACGGTGTTGATGGATTTGCGCAGGCATACCGTCTTGCACGCACATCCGGAATGGACTATTTCCTTATAATATCCGTGGACGAGACGGACCGTTCGTTTACTTTGAGCGCGTCAATGTATTCGGCCCGCACAGGAACAAAAACCACCGACATAAAGGTGTACCGCACCGGAAACGACCGGGTTGCGAAATCAATCAGGAGACTCAGGCAGGCGGTTCTTGACATTCTTCCAATCCGTGGAAAGGTTCTTTACAATTCAACCAGCACGGTTCTCTGCGACCTTGGAAAGAGCGACGGAATCACAAAGGGCGCCCAGTTCGATGTTGTTAAGAAGGGAAGGGTGTTTACGGCGGACACTGGTTCAGGTGTCTACTACAACGAGAACGACATTCTTGGAACGTTCACAATAGACACTGTTGGCGAGGAGATTTCGGAGGGTACCTACAAGAAAAAGGGATTCTACGATGCCCTTAACGTTGGTGACGACTTGATACTGGTGAAGCTTTCCGATTCCGCATCCATATCTGGAAATGTTGTCACAGACACAAGGCCAGCCGCGGACAACTCCGGTAAACCTGCCACTGCATCCGCCACATCCGCCGAAAAGGAATCCATTAAGGAAGACCTGAAGGCACCGGCAAGGGAATCGACATTGATAAACATGATTCGCTCGATTCTGTAAAGCTTAGGACCAGTTGATTTCTTAGGTCTTAGGACATTCTTATGACATAAAAATGGACCCCGGTTCTTTTTTTGGAATGGGGTCCTTTCTGTTTTAAATTACCGGCATTGCGTGTGTTGATTTTTTTAATTGTGGATTGCTGATTTTAATTTCCGATGCTCATCATTTCCAGGGAACTTTTCGACCACTCCTGGCACTGCTTTGGAAATATGTCCTGCAGAAGCGCGAACTCCTTTGTTGCCGCCGCGAAGTTTCCGTTGAAGTAATGACATTCTGCCAGATAGAATTTTGCCCTGCTGTATTCCGGCGACCCTGCCTTTTTTTTGGCGATGAACGATGTCAGTGTTTTCTCCGCCTTTGCGAAATCCATTTTTATCAAATCCTTTGTGGGGACCGTCTCCTTCTTTGTTGACCTGTCCTCCGGGAAGATGTAGATGTCCAGAACCTTTTTGCCTGCCGCACTTTTTTCACCTGTCAGGATTGAAATGTTTTCGTCCTTAAGTGCGACACCTTCCTTTGATTGCGGAAGCGAGCCGGGAAAATCCATGTAGGGAAGGGGCTTTTCTCTCAGCGCACCACCGGAGTAGCTTTTTTCCTCTTCGTCCTGAATCTGTCTTTCCCTCTGCATGTTCTCAAGGTTTTCCGCGGTATGGACCGAGCCCTGCACCCTTGTTCCGTTCTGCGTACTGTTGATTCCGGGAAGAATCAGACCTTTTTCATCGGCTGGAAGAGCGTCAAGTTCCTGGTCGTAGTAGTACAGTCCGCTGACAAGAAGGTGTGTCTCAAGGCTTGGGTTGGTAGTCACAAGAGCGGCATAAAAGTATTCCCTGAAATCACCGGGCATGTCCGTGTAAGTTTCGCAGGTCATTGGGAGCGTCGCTATTGGAATCATTCCCCTTATGTCGTCGATGGGCTTTGAGTCGCGGAAGATAAAGATTCCCGTTGGTCTTTCGCCGGATGTCCATTCCGGAATCTTCCATGAAATCTGGATTCCGTCGTCGCTTACGGGAACCGCGTCAATATCAAAAAGCACAGGCCTTCCCGCCGCAAAAATTTCAGCCGTGGAGACAATCGAGCATAGGAACGCCGCCGTTATGGATTTGGACACTTTCATGCTTTAAAAATCGGCATCTGGGCGTGAATTCTTTTATGTTTTCAGCAATCAGTTTTCTTTGAAACCTATAACGCTAAAAATGGACGGTTGAAAACTTTCTGCAATTTATAGAGCGTTTCCAAAGTTGGGTTGGTTTTTCGCGGATTCTCCAAACGCTGGTATTGCTGATATGTCATTCCAGCTTTTTCGGCGATGTCTTTAAGTGAGTTCCCGGCGCGAGCCTTCCTTAATTCAATGGCAAACGCAACTTTAGGAGAAACCTCAACCGCATAGCCGCCGTTATATTTCGGGTCGGGGATAGAAAAACCGTTTTCAATATCGACTGAGAGAACTCCATCGAGAGCGTCTTTTGCCATTTCAAGAGCCTCTTCTTTAGATGATCCGTAAGTAAGAACATTGGTCATGTCGGGAAATTGCGCTATAAATTTTCCTTCTTTTTCCGTAATATCGCAGTTGTAAGTCATTTCTGTATCTCCTTAAAAGTCTTAGAGTCTATGTTCGCTTCTTTCAAAATCTCTTTTGCAAAATCACCGAGATTATCGTCTTTTCCTTTGTGGAATGGAACAGGCACAGGGCGGTCATAACCTTCTTTAACAAAGATATGGTGAGAACTGTTTATCCTTGCCAATTTCCAACCGTTTTTTTTCAGTATTTTTATTAATTGCTTTGCAGTAATCCCCATAATTACAATATTACAACATATATGTTGTGCCGTCAATAAATGTATTTTGAAAGGACAAAAATCTTGACAAAAGGATTTTTACTTGGCCCCATGAAATGTCGTAGAGACTTACCGTTGAAATGAGTTAACAAAGTCCTCCAACAATTTGACAAGATATGAACTTTATTTTATTCTATATATTATGTTTGTTTCAATCGTTATAGATCCGGGCAGCATTGACAGTGCCAGTTCTCTGGTGAATCTGCTGACCAACACTGGGTTCAAGAAAATCCAGAGGTCCTGCTGGGAAAATCCAAAGGTGACGGAAAATGAGCTTGCGGATTTGAAGAAGGACATTGACAGAGTGACCGACTACTATGATGTCATACGCATCTACCAGTTTCCTTTGAACGGGATGTTCGTAATCACGGAGCTTAGGGAAAAAAAGTGGAAGAGGTGCCAGCTCAGTGCCGCCCCGCAGAATGGAAAGCCACGTCCGGCAAGAAAATAGTCCGGCTGGTTTTTGATTTTTAATTGATTTTATGGAGTGTGAATTGCTATGCTAGAAGATTTGAAGATGCCGATTGATGAGCTGAAGGAAAACATCATGGACGTATGGGGGCGTCTTTGACCCGGACGAGATTCGCAGAAAGATAGCCGAAAAAGAGGCTTTGACCACAGCCGAGGGATTCTGGGACGACAACGACAAGGCTACCCGCGTTATGAACGACATCAAGCTGTTGAAGGGCCGTGTGGAGCCATGGGAGCAGCTCATAAAGGATGCCAACGACATGGAGGACCTCTACGCGCTTGGCATTGAGGAAAACGACCAGAGTGTTGAAAAGGAACTTAGGGAGCTTTACGAAAAGACCAACGCCGAATACCAGCACCAGAGCATACTGAACCTTCTTTCGGACGAGGTGGACAAGAACGACTGCTTCCTTTCCGTACACGCAGGAGCAGGTGGAACGGAGGCATGTGACTGGACCTTTATGTTGAGCCGCATGTACCAGAGATGGGCCGAACGCCATGGTTACAAGATGGAGGTTCTTTCACAGGAAGAGGTCGAGGGCGGACTTAAGTCAATCAACATGAGGATTTCGGGCGACTATGTTTATGGCTATACAAAAGGTGAGGCCGGAGTCCATCGTCTTGTCAGAATCAGCCCGTTCGATGCAAACGCACGCCGCCACACGTCATTCGCTTCGGTCTATGTGTTCCCGGTGCTTGACGACAGCATTGAGGTGAACATCGACCCCAAGGACCTGCGTGTGGACACATACCGTTCGGGTGGAAAGGGTGGACAGCACGTAAACAAGACGGAATCGGCGGTACGCTTTACCCATATCCCTACCGGAATTGTTGTTGCCTGTGACAGCGAAAGGTCCCAGCTTATGAACCGGGCCACGGCAATGAGCATTCTCCGTTCAAGGCTCTACGAATACTACAAGGAGCAGAAGGAAAAGGAGAACTCCAAGTTTGCGGGCGAAAAAAAGGACATATCGTTTGGAAGCCAGATTCGCAGCTACGTGTTCCAGCCGTACACCATGGTGAAGGACCACCGCACAAAGTATTCAGTCGGAAACATCCAGGGAGTAATGGACGGCGACATTGACGGTTTCCTTGATTCATGGCTTTCCGTCAAGTGGAAGGGAGTCCCTGTTGATTCGGGAGATGACGACGACGATATTTAAGGCCAAGACTGTCCGCTTTTTTCCAAAATTTCTCTTGATTCTTGCCCTGCTTTTTTCGTGGGGCGGGACTCTTTTTGCTTCGGACTGGGTTCTTGCGGCATCCCCGTTTTCTTTTACCCAGACCGGTCCAAAAACTTCGTTCCAGGAAAAGACAAGGGAGCTTCTCCCAAAAATGATTCTGGACCAGATTGGAGCAGGGGACATGAGGCTTCCTCCAAGGAGCGAGATGCTTGACAGAAAAATAGACTCGCTCAGGAAGGACAGGCAGTCCCTTTTTCTCCAGCTTTCCGCGGCCATAAAGGAGAGGGACAAAATCTTTTTGCAGGAGTCCAACCAGAAGAAGCTCCAGAAAAAAATAGCCGAGCAGGAAAAAAAAATAAAGGAAATCCAGGACAAGATAGATGCGAACCTCGAGAACGTGGACAAGGCGGTGCGGCAGATTGAGGAGGAGGAGTCCTTTGAAAATGAGGAGACCAAGCAAAATCTGTGGCAGTCGCTTGCATCCATGTTCAGCGCCAAGGAGGAAAAACTTGTCCCCGATTCCGTGAACGAACCGATAAAAATCTACCACGAGGATTCCGACACACTTCTTTCTCCTGGAGAGGAAATCTGGTCCACGGGAATGGAGAGCCGGGATTTTATCAACTTCATGTCGGGCGAGGGCGTGAACGGATATCTGACAGGCACACTCACTTTTTATGGAAACTATTTTTCTGCGGCGGTGGAGCTTAGAATCTATCCGGACGGAAAAAAGGCAGGTTCCATAATCGAGGTGGGCAATGTGGACAACATGGTTTCCGTTGCAAGAAACATAACCCAGTATCTGCGCACGGTCGTAATCAACAGCGCTCCGGTCCAGCTTTATTTTGACATAAGCCCGGAGGAGGCAGCGAAGAACGCCCTTGTAAAAATCGACGGAACGGTGTCGAATCTTTCGGGAAACAGTCTTTCGGTTACTGCCGGCCTGCATACAATCAGCGTGGAGAGTCCCGGGTACGAGTCTCTTGCGGTGACATACAGCTTCAAGGATTCACCAAACTTTTTTGTCCGAATCCCAATGTATGTACAACGGACGGGCCAGTTCAACGTTTACCTAAATCCACCGACCGCGAGCACACTTTTTGCCGACGGATACAATGTTGGGGACGGAATACACGGTGGAACAATATCAATCAACGGCTCCCCAGTTATCGGGCAGATTCGCAGGACCATTCCAGTTCCGCCGACAGTTGACGAGGATGGAAACGAGCTTGCTTCTCCAGACAAAATATTCACATCCTTCTATTATATACCGATGGATTTGCAGACCGACGGGGCATCCCTGACAGTGAAGACCAAGCCTCTTGATTCAGAGAACTTGATTGATACCCGCCGAAAATGGGCGTACCGGGGTTACACTGCATTTGTGCTGACTCTTCCGCTGACTTTTATTGCGGCGGGAAACTACAGGACTTTCGTCAACAGCTACAATGCCGGATATGGTGACAGGGCCACAGCTGAGGCATGGGGGTACGTAAGGACAGGCGCGATTGTTTTAACTGTGTCCGCCGCTGGATTTTTTATCTACGAGCTTGTGCGCTATCTGCATACAGCTTCGTCTGTGCTTCCCGATACAGCAAAGCCGTCAACACCAAAGGATTTGGAACTTGTCCAAAGTGTCGTGCAGATTTATGATGAAGAAGCGTCGGGCGGTGATAATGAACATGCTGATGAAAATGAACAAAAAATAGAGGAGAAATAGAAAATGTCTTTTGCCGAGAAACTTAAATCGCTGTTTGGAAAACACAGGACCCAGAGCGATGATTTTTTTGATGATTTGACCGATGCTCTGATTGAGGGCGACATTGGTGCGAAGGCCGCCGTGGAGATTGTGGATGCCCTGCAAAAAAAATGCCGCGACGAAAAGATTGCGGAGACCACTGCAATTACCGGGGAGCTTGCGTCAATGCTGCGTCCCTATGTTAAGGAAATAGAGCTTCCTGTGGAGCCGGGCAAGGTGAACATATTCATGGTGCTTGGCGTGAACGGTGTCGGAAAGACAACATCCGTCGCGAAGATGGCAAAACTCTATACCGACCGTGGAGTTCCGGTAATCATGTCCGCGTCTGACACATTCAGGGCTGCCGCGGTTGACCAGCTTGCCATGCACGGTGAGCGTCTTGGAATCCGTGTTGTAAAGCACCAGATGGGCAGCGACCCTTCCGCCGTTGTCTTTGATGCCGCAAGCGCATGTGAGGCTGCAGGTGGTGGACTTGTGATTGCTGATACCGCAGGACGGCTGCACAACAAGGAGAACCTTGTTAACGAGCTTAAAAAGATTGACCGGGTTGCATCGTCCAAGGCCAGTCCCGGGTGCTACAAAAAGATTCTGGTTGTTGACGCGACCACCGGACAGAACGCTCTCAGACAGGCGGAGGTATTCAACGAGGCCGTATCCATCGATGCCGTGGTTATGACAAAGTACGACTCAACCGCAAAGGGTGGTGGTCTAATTTCGATAGGCAGGGAGCTTGGACTTCCGGTCGCTTTTGTATGCACGGGCGAAAAATATCCAGACATAGCTCCGCTTGACCCGGAAAGATATCTGGAAGACTTTTTGGGAAAATAAAAATTGGACATAAGCACTGCCATTCTTTCGCTGTATCTTCTTTTCTCAACATTCACTCCGGCGCAGGGTGCTCTGGAAACCAAAGTCCATGGAACCGATATGTCCAGGGCCGAAAAACTGAACACGAGGATGGAGGTTAGAAACTTCATTGCCGCAGAAAAAATCCGGATACTTTTGGGCGCGCAGATTTCAGAATCGGATTCGGATGAAAATCAGGATGGCGAGGGAATTGGTGGAATTGAGAATCCAAAGTACGGACCACAGAGCGGGGGAATGACATTGGACCTTGTGCTTGGAAACTCAGGGGCCACCGAGGTTCTTTACAAAAACGCCCTCGAACGGATTGCCTTTTTCCAGTATGGCGAGGAATATTTTGCCGCACCCGACACTCTTACGCCGGACAGACACTCCATTGTCTCCGTGAACGACAGCACTTTTTCAAGGACGGAATACGACAGGCTCTACAGGATGATGGAAAGGACCGTATGGAAAAACGGAAAGTCTTCGGCTTCGACCTATATGAAATCCCGAACCCGGTATACGTATTCTGGAGACTGGGCCACAATTCCCAGATTTTTTGGTGAAGAAGATTTCGAGAACAACACATACAGGGAAGTGCGTTACAGTGCGACAGGAAAACCGACCGAGGTTGTTGACTATGATGTTGGAAAAGGTTCCGGCGGTGGTGTAAGACGCATACTGAAAAAGAAAAACAGCTACACCTACGACCGTTCCGACCGGCTGGTTATTGACGTGCAGCTTGAAAATTTTGACGACGGCACATCGAAGTCAACAAAGAACATATACACGTACACGGCGCTTGCGTCAGTTCCGAACGTTAGCTACTACGAAGACGGTGTGCTTCGCATACAGACCACATACAAATCCGACTCAGACTACACGCAGACCGTGTTTTTTGATGAAGGATTTTCCATATCCACGGAATACCGAAACGGGGAAAGGGTATTGGAGGTGACGTATTTTGGTGAAACAGAAATGAGCAGAAGGACATTCTAGGAGATTGCTTGATGAAAAAAAATTGGCTTTCTTCCATTAGGTGGATGAATTTTATATCGAACAGGTTCAGCAAGGTTGACAGCAGGGGAAGGACCGCCGTTACATCCGCGCTTTCCAGTCTTGGAATCTGTTTTGGCGTTATGGCGTTGATTGTCGTACTCAGCGTGATGAACGGTTTCCAGATGGAATTCATTGACGCGATAATGGAGATTTCTTCATACCATATAAGGGTATCAGGTGTGGATGACGATGAGGCATTTGAGCGGTGGTGCAGGGAAAATCCCATGGTCGTGAGCGCGACACCTTTTTACGAGGCCCAGGGACTCATGGTTGCCACAAACGGACGTGAGGATGCAGCTCTGGTGAGGGCGGTGGACCCGCACGTTATGGACATTGACAAGGGATTCGAGCGGGAGCTTAACATTGTCTCGGGCGACTTTGACCTGGACGAGCCTGACCAGATTGTTCTTGGAAACGACCTTGCCCGGGCGATTGGTGCCAGGGTTGGTGGAATGGTGAACATCTACGCTCTGAGCGGCTCCACCGATGTGAGTCTCATTTCTCAGGACAGGGAATTTCTTGTCACAGGAATTTTTTATGCAAAGTATGCGGACATAAATTCCGCGTATTCTTTTGTTAGTCTTGAGGCCGGTGAAAAACAGTTTGGCTCCGACGCAAAAAAGATTTATGGAATCAAGCTGAAGGACAGCAACAAGGATTCGCTCGCAATATCAAAAATAGAGGAGGCGTTTCCGGGTGTGAAATCGGAAAGCTGGAGGTCATACAACCGTACTTTCTTTGGTGCCCTGAGGATTGAAAAAAACATCCTGATGATGCTTGTGTTCCTGATTTTTGTCGTGGTCGCAATCAACATCTACAACGCAATGCGGAGGATGGTCTACGAGAGGCGCGAGGATATTGCGGTCCTTTCCGCTCTGGGTGGAACAATGAGCCAGATTCAGTCGGTCTTTGTTATGAAGGGATTTTCCACCGGACTCAAGGGAGCCATACCTGGACTTATTCTTGGACTCGGAATCACGGTGAACATGGAGAAGGTGTTCATCTTGCTGTCCAAGGCCCAGTACTGGATTCAGTATTTCTTTACGATGGTTGTGTCGCCGGAAAATGCGTCTATGGTGCAGGAAAATCCGATGTTCGGTGTGTACGCGAACATTCCTGCCCGCATGGTGTTTTCCGAGGTGGCGGCAATATTTTTGTTCGGAATACTTTCGTCGGTGGTTGCGGCGGGTATTGCCAGCAGACAGATTCTACATTTGACGGTCGCGGAGGTCCTGCATGATGACTGAAAATATTTTGGACGGACGGAACACAGATTCAATTGTCCGCATAAGGGGACTGGAGAAAACTTACATAACGTCCAGCGAAAAATTGACCATACTGAAAAATCTGGATATGGATGTTCCGCGCGGAAGCAAGTGTGTTATTGTCGGACAGAGCGGAAGCGGAAAATCCACCCTGCTTAACATAGTCGGCGGTCTTGATTTTGCGACGGCAGGCACTGTGGATGTTGACGGAAAGATTGTAAGCTCCATGAGCGAGGACGACCTGACATCATACAGGCAAAAGTTTTTGGGACTTGTGTTCCAGTTTCACTATCTGCTCAAGGATTTTACCGCGCTTGAAAACATTTTTCTTCCGGCATACATGGCTGGGGTTCCAAAAAAGGAGGCCATGGACAGGGCAAAATCCCTGCTTTCCGATGTCGGACTGGAGAACAGGGCAAAGCATCTTCCGTCGCAGCTTTCGGGTGGGGAAAGACAGAGGGTCGCAGTGGCAAGGTGTCTTGTGAACTCTCCTGAACTTATTCTTGCGGACGAGCCTACAGGAAATCTTGATCCGGCAAACGCGTCCCTAATCGGGGAACTTCTTTTTACTCTGGTTGACAGCCACAAGAAGACCCTGATTCTTGTCACACACGACATGTCCCTTGCTTCCCAGGGTGACGTGCGCTTTTTCCTTAAGGACGGCTCAATCTCCAGGGAGGGGCAATGACATTCAGATCCAGCTTTCTTTATGCGATAAGGCTGTTTTTTTCAAAGGCGGGTCCAGGCTCCAAATCCAATGGCGGAAGAAGCCTTTTTGGTGCCATGCTCTGTATTGGAATCAGCCTTGTTCCTCTTGTCGGGGTGCAGGTAATCAGCCAGGGAATGATAGACGGAATCACCGGTCGCATGATTGGGCTTTCGACCCAGGATTTGCAGGTGAAGGTCAACTCATATTCCACCGAGATTGATTCCCCGGAAAAGATGTACGAAATATCGACCAGAATAAAAAAAGCGGGCGGTGTCGAGGAAGTCTACCCGGAGATGCAGGGCATGGGTCTTGTTGTCGCAAACGGAATAAGGTGTGGCGCATCGGTCAGGGCTGTCCCGGAGAATATTTTTACCGAGAACGAAAGTTTTGCCACACTGCTTAAGACGGTCGAAGGCGAGGCAAGTCTTTCCGAGGAGCGTGGGGCGGTGCTTGGTGAAAAAATTGCGACCGACCTTGGGGTTCATGTGGGCGACAGTGTGAGCCTTGTGACTGTGAACAAAGTCGGCGAGCAGATTTTGCCAAAGATGAGCCAGTTCAAGGTGGCGGGAATTGTTTCGTCGGGCTACCAGGAGCTGGACGCGCTCTGGATTTTCATTCCGCTGGAGACAGGGTACAAGGTTCTTTCGCAAAAGTCGTGCCAGTTTGTTTTCGGCGTTGTGACGGCGGACCCATTTTCCCCTTCGCTTATGAATATCCGCAGCTCCGTGAGGAATGTTCTTTCCGGTGACGACGGTGAGGAGCCTCTGGAGCATTTCCGGGTGTATTCATGGAACGAGCTGAATGCCGCCGAGTACGAAAATTTTGCATCAACCAAGGCCCTCCTTCTTTTGATTATGCTCCTGATTGTGCTTGTCGCGTCTGTGAACATCAGTTCCGCGCTGGTTATGATTGTGATGGAGCGTCGCAAGGAGATTGCCATACTGAAAAGTGTCGGTGGAACTGCCGAAGGTATTGCGATGGGCTTTCTGATTGTAGGAATGGGAGCCGGGGCCGGTGGAGTCCTTATTGGAATACCGATAGGGCTTCTTGGTGCGGTCAATATCAATAGTTTAATCAAAATTATTGAATGGATTGTTAACATTTGCGCGAAATTTGTATATCTTATAGGTAACGGAGATCCTTCTGGATTTAGTGCCATACATCTGCTGGATCCCGCATACTATCTTCAGGATATCCCGGTGTCGGTTTCATTTTCCGACCTGCTTGTGATTACGCTTGGAACCCTCCTGCTTTCGCTTTTGGTTTCGGTGGTTCCGGCGGTCAAGGCTGGTAGGGAAAAGCCGTTGGATACTCTCAGGAAAGTTTAGTCCAGCTGATTGGCGGGCTTTGTCCGTCAAAAATTTTATGAGGTTTTTGTGTATGCTATGCGATTTATGCCATGAACACCAGGCTGCAATCTTTATGGAGCAGACCAGCAGTACAGGTAGAAAAAGAAAGATAAATCTGTGCATCCAGTGCGCGGTCCAGCGTAGAATCAGCACAGATCCAAGAAACATAGAGTCATCGCTTGGGGAGCTGTTCAAGGAACTTGCGGCCAACAGCAAGGTGGTTCAGGCTAAAAACTCGCGTGTCTGCCCGGTATGCGGAACCGCTGTCGCCGAGGTAAAAAGGACCGGAAAAGTTGGATGCCCGGAATGTTATGCCATTTTCAAGACGGACATCAGAAAATATCTGGAGCGGCGTGGAATCACCGGAAACTATACAGGTTCACTTCCGGAGCGTCTTTCAACCGTACATTCGGTTTTGAACGACCGCATGGTTTTGCAGGACAAACTTGAAAAGGCCATAGCCACCGAGGATTACGAGAAGGCCGCCATGTACCGCGACTATCTTAAGGCACTGGAGAAATCCGCCGTGTCATCCGGAGACGACTCTGGCATGGAGGACGCACGCTGATGGTGAAAAGCTCTTCCGCCACGGTCGGTGGTGACGCTTGGTACGCATACGACGGTACTGATTCGGACGTTTTTTTGTCATCGACGGTGTGCCTTGCCAGAAATCTTGCGAACTTTCCTTTTCCATCACAGCTCCGGGGGACCGACAGCGAAAGGATTCAGTCCCTTGTTTTTGATGCGTTCAACAGTCTGCCGGATGGGGAAAACTACCAGGCAATCTCGGTGAACCGTCTGGACCCTCTTGGTGCAAAGATTCTGTGCGAGAGGGAGATTCTGGAGGAGTCCGCGTCGGAAAAAAAATCCGGGGTAATAGTCAGGACCGACGGAAAAGTGACATGCTCGGTGAATGTTACCGACCACGTTCGCATAAGCTCTTTCGCTCCGGGCTTTGATTTTAACAGCCCCATGACATTGGCAGGAACGGTTGACAGGGGATTGCAGACAAAATTGCAGTTCGCGGCCAGCTATGATTTTGGCTATCTGACTTCCATTGTTGACGAGGCCGGTAGCGGAATAAAATTCTGCGTGAGGATGCATCTTCCTTCATTGACGTTTCTTGGAAAAATACCGTCGCTCGCGGCACACTACAATGACAGCGGACTTTCGTTTTCTGCATCGTTCGGTTCCGGTGGGGCGGATGTTGTCGGTGGATTTGGCGTGAACGTTGGCTCCCTAGGTTCTTTCTATGATTTGAAGACGGCCAACAGTCTTTCCGGGACAGAGTTTGACCAGATGGCGAACATTGTTTCCGTTGCGACAAAATTCAGGGACATGGAGCGTTCTGCACGTGAGGAGTGCAAAAAAAACATGGACTCGTCCGTGCGCAATGTGGCTTTCCGCTCGGTGTCTCTTGCACGTTCTTCTGTTTTTATAAATCTGCGCGAGGCAATCGTTCTTGTTAGCGGTGCAAAGTGGGGACTTGATACCGGTGTTCTGGAGGGTGTGGACGACACAACAATGAGGGCGCTTCTGTATCGAATCCAGGAGGGACATCTGGAGTATGTGCTTAAGAATGGAAATTTTGCTTTTGAAAAAGATATAAAAAATGATTCCCAAAAGAAGATTGAGCGGCTTAGGGCCGTCATTATCCAGGAAGCCTTTGAGAATATCAAGGTTTCGACTTAAGGAGTAGTCATGGCAAGAGTTTTATCGCCCAGGGTGCAGCGTCTTCTGAACGTTCTTGCGCCGGAGGAGGCTTATAATTTGGGAAGCAAGGTCCTTGAGGTGGAGCACGTGCTTCTGGCTTTGCTGAAATCTGCGGACGGACTTGGGTATGTTGCGCTGAAGGCGATGAAGATAAACGTCCTGATGCTCCAGACCACAATCGAGCAGAGTATGCCGTCCAGACTTCCGAACATTGATTTGGAGACTCTTCCCCAGTCAATCCGTTTGAGGAACATACTTGACGTTGCCGCTGTTGAGGCAAAGATTTTGCAGCGGGACTATATTGGAACGGAACACATTTTTCTTGCGGCACTCAGGGAGGAGAGGTCCCTTCTTCAAAACTTTTTTATAAAGGCGGGAATCTCGCTGGACCAGGCAAGGCAGTACGTGAGGGAGGTGGAGCTGAAACTTCCGTCGTCAATCTCAAGCATGGCAGGTGAGTCGGAGAATGAACCCGCGTGGACTTCCGGTGAACCAAGGTCCGAAAACGGCAAGCATGGAAATTCAATCCTTGAGCAGTTCGGGCGTGACCTTAATCTTGCGGCAAAAAATGGGGAACTTGACCCTGTTATTGGACGCGACAATGAAATCCAGCGTTTGGTTTTGACTTTGAGCCGCCGCAAAAAAAATAATCCGGTGCTTGTCGGGGAGCCGGGAGTTGGAAAAACAGCAATTGTCGAGGGACTTGCACAGAGAATTGCGAAGGGAAATGTTCCGCAGGGACTAATCAAAAAGCGGATTATACTTCTTGATTTGGCCGCGATGATTGCCGGAACAAAATACCGTGGTGAGTTCGAGGAGCGCATGAAACGTGTGATGCGTGAGGCGACTGAAAACAAAAGCATAATCCTTTTCATTGATGAAATCCACACGCTTATTGGCGCGGGCGGTCCAGAGGGCAGCATGGAGGCCAGCAATATGTTGAAGCCCGCTCTCGGACGTGGAGATGTCCAGGTCATTGGAGCAACAACCGTCAGGGAATTCCGCAACCGTTTTGAAAAGGATGCCGCACTTGCAAGACGTTTCCAGAAAATCACCATAGAGGAACCGAACGACGAGGACACCGTTGACATGATAATGGAGATGAAGCAGAAGTACGAAAATTTCCATCACGTTGTCTACAGCAGGGAAGTTGTCCAGGCCATTGTAAAGTGCAGCCGCAGATATATAAACGACAGATGCCTCCCGGACAAGGCAATCGACATTCTTGATGAAACCGGTGCGTCAAAAAAAATACAGGAGGAAGTAAGACCTCCCGAGCTTGATAAAATCGAGGCCACCATTGAGGAGCTTTCAAACCAGAAGCGCAGTCTTGTCGAGGCACAGGATTATGAAAAGGCGGCACTGGTCCGTGACAGGGTGACATCGCTTCGCCGTGAACTTGACGAGCTTAAGGCAAACTGGAAGGCAAACGAAAATGCGAACGCAAGAAAAGTCACCGTCGATGATGTTCTGTCTGTAATCAGCTCCATGACTGGAATCCCGGCGGAACGTCTGGACAGCGGTGAGAGCCAGAAACTTGTGAACATGGAATCCGTTCTGAGAAAGGAAGTTGTTGGACAGGACGAGGCCATTGCGTCAATCAGTTCTGCTGTACGTCGCCACAGGGTCGGGGTTTCATCAACAAGGCGACCGATTGGTTCATTCTTTTTCCTTGGACCGACCGGTGTTGGAAAGACCCAGCTTGCAAAATCGCTTGCAAAATTTTTGTTCGGAACCAGCGACGCTCTTTTGAAATTCAACATGAGCGAATTCAGCGACAATCTTGCGGCTTCGGGACTGACTGGTGCTACACCGGGATACATTGGCTACGAGGACGGTGGAAAGCTGACAAAAAAAGTTCTGGAGCATCCGTACTCGGTTGTTCTTTTTGATGAAATCGAGAAGGCGAATCCGACAATCTACAATCTTATGCTGCAGATTTTGGAGGAGGGCGAGCTTACCGACGGACAGGGCCATGTTGTTGATTTCAAAAACACGGTCGTAATCTTCACGAGCAATGCAGGTTCAAGCAGAATCACAGCGGAATCCCACGTTGGGTTTTCTGTTGCCGATGCGGGACTTGTTCCCTATGAATCAATGAAGGCCGATGCGATGGAGGAACTGAAAAGGATTATGTCACCGGAACTTTTGAACCGCCTTGACGACATAATTGTTTTCCATGCGCTGACAAAGGACCTGCTTTCGGACATTGTTGATATCCAGATTGGGGAGCTTGAGTCTCGTCTGCTTGAGCAGGGAATATCTGTTGATTTGAAATCAAAGGCACGTGAATACATGGTCGAAAACGGATACGATCCTTCAATGGGTGCGCGTCCAATGCGCCGTCTGATTCAGAGCCAGATTGAGGACGAGATTGCCACTCTGCTTTTGAGCGGAAAACGTGGCGACTCCAGTTGCATAGTGATTGACTCCGACGGTGAAAAACTGAAGGTGTCATTCAAGAGAAACCGAAAGAGACTTCCCGCACCAAATGAGATGCAGGGACAGAATGTTGACAGCGTTCTGGCTGAAGAAAACGCAGGAGGAATATGATATGAAAGAATTTTTGCCCTACGATGTTGTAAGAAACGACGGTCTTAAACTTGCGCACAAGATTTACCAGGAGGACGGTTTTGTTCCCGATGTGATTTATGCTTCCCTGCGTGGCGGTGCTTACATGGCGAACATAATCAGCGAATACTACAAGGTCGCGTTGAAAAACCACAAGCCTGTTTTGTATGCGGCGGTCGTTGCAAGAAGCTACAGTGATGTTAAGCAGCAGTCAGCGGTTCGTGTTGATGGATGGACATATTCTCCGGACTATCTCCGTCTGGGCGACAAAATCATGCTGGTGGATGACATCTATGATTCGGGGCGCACACTGAACTATCTGGTCGGAATCTTTTTGGAAAAGGGAGTGCCGCGCGAGAACATAAAGGTTGTGGTCCACGACTACAAAATCTACACGGACAGACAGCAGATGCCAATCCAGCCGGACTACTGGTGCAGAAAATTTGTTGTGGACAATCCTGCCGAAAATCCGTGGATTAACTACAACAGTCACGAGCTTGTCGGTCTTACCCAGGTGGAGCTGGAGGAAAATTTCTACAAGCCATATCCAGAACTGAGGCCGGTTCTTGAGCCAATCTTCAAAAACAACGGAGACAAATGATGCAGCAGGATGTGCCGGGTGATTTTGTCTTTGTAGCAGGTCTTGATGAGGCGGGGCGTGGTCCACTTGCGGGTCCTGTCACTGCCGGATGTGTGATTTTGCCACCAGATTTTCCTGTGGGGCTTTTGAACGACAGCAAAAAACTTTCGGAAAAAAAACGTGAGAAGGTGGAGCCTGTCATAAAGGAAATGGGATGCTGGGGGCTTGGCATTGTTGACCACAAGGAGATTGACAGAATCAACATACTGCAGGCGAGCATGAAGGCCATGTCTCTTGCTTTTGAGGACATGCTGAAAAAACTCCCGTCCTGGTGTGAAAAAAACGGTCTTCCCGTTCCAGATTCCAGAACAATTTCCGCGATTACCGATGGAAACAAGTGTCCGGAGATTGACTGCGACATTCGCTGCGAGGTCAAGGCTGATGCGAAATATCCTTCCGTGATGGCGGCAAGCATAATTGCCAAGGTTGCGAGGGACCGGATTATGGTGGAGTATGACGCACAGTACCCGCAGTATGGTTACGCAAAGCACAAGGGCTACCCGACGGAGGCCCACCGAAAAATCTGCCGTGAACTGGGACCGTCCCCAATCCAGCGGCTGACCTTTACCTACTAGTGGACTAATCTTCAGTAGATTTTAGAACTCTTCCGACTCGTCGCTGTTTGTGCGTTTTGAGACTACGTGGACTCTTGCCTTTTCCTCACGCTTTGATGCGACCAGACGGCTTTCACCTTTGCGGCGGTAGATTTTCTTTGCACCGGATTTTTCATCGGAAAATGATTTTTCCGGGTCGGCATGTCCGTATTTTGCTTCGCGCTCGGCTCTTTTTTCTGCACGGAGCTTGCTTCTTTCCTTCTGCTCCTTGTCGATGAAGCTGAGAGAGTGGTCCAGTCCCCTCAAAAAGTCTCTCATTGTGTCGGCAAAAATAACGATTGCACGTCTTTCGCCTTCGCCACCCTGGTCGGCTGGTTTGCTTTCAACAATCTGCAGGAACACGTCCTTGTTGCGGTTTTCCTTTACGTTGAAAAAATACGACCTGTTGTCGAGTGTCACCTGTGTTGTGAAAAGCTCGCCACGAATTTTTACAGGCTCCTTGCGCTCTCTCTCCTCAAAGTTGTCATCGAATTTTCCCATCTTTTCCTTCCTTGGCAATGTGTGTGGATTAAATCCCCCATGGTCCGGGGGCTGAACTAAAACTTATGATAGGACTATACAGGTTTTATTTTTTTTAATCAAGAGGTTTTTATATGTGTTTTTTTTTATGTGGCCATAATTTGGAAAACAAAAGACAGAACGCATGTGTGTTGCGAACTGTCTTTTGTTTGTGGAATTTTTTAGTTTGCGTTTCTTACCACGCGGAAGCCAAGGTCTGCTTTGCGCACGAACGGTGCGTCAGCGGTAATACCACACGTCATGCCCTGGATGCTTTCACAGCCGTCCTGACGGCTCCTGACAGGTGACATGTCCATCAGGATTCCACCTTCGTTGTATTTTGCCGTGATTGCTCCTCCTCCACGGGCCACGCGTGTCCTGTAGACAAGCGGAGTGTCCCTCATCATTTCATACGTTTCATAATCATAAGCGCCATCGTTTATCATGCTCTTGTCCGGACCTGTGGCGGCTATTTTCTTTGACACCGCGTTGCCAGGATATGGGATACGATCTTGGAAGGTCGTTGAGTAGAAGTCCCAGCACCATTCCGAAACGTTGCCCGACATGTCGTAGATTCCAAGCTTGTTGGCCTTCTTTCCTTTGACCTCATGTGTCTTTTCCTTGTTGTCATAAGTATAGTAATTGATGTCATTTTCATAAAGGAATTCCTCGAATGTGTACGCCTCAGTCGGATTATATTTTATTTTTCCGGAGTTGCCGACGTGCCATGAAACTTCATCCATGTCGCTGCTTCCTGCATATTTTGTGCCGCCCTGGTTCCTGTCGCTGGCAATGAACTCCCATTCGGCCTCGGTCGGAAGCCTGTAACCGTTTGCGGATGTGTTGAAGGAAATGGCTTGCCATGCCTCGTCAGGATAGTCATACCAATATTCTTCAGTTTCACTTACATCGTTCCAGTCGTAATGAGCGAACTCATAATAGTTGTTTCCCTTGATATCGGAGCACAGTTTGCCCTTGCCACGGTCGGAGACGTTCGGCCACTTCTTTGGGTCCGTGCTTCCGTTCACACTGTAGCATGGTGTGAGTCCCTCCGCAATGCTCCTGAGGTTGCAGTATATGATTGCGTCGTACCAGCTCACATAGTAGGCGGGGTAGTTCGCTCCCTTGCCATATTTGTCTGTCGGCGCGTATGTGAACACCATCGGCTTTCCGGTGTCCGGGTCTATCTCGCCTTCGTCGTTAACCATCCAGCTTTGTGTGTACTCTCCATAGTATGCGCAGTAGGTTTCATATTCCTTCTGTGTCACCTCATGGTCGCATACATAAAGGTCGTTGATTTTGACCGTGCGTCCTTCAACAAACACGCCTGAACTACATATTTGGTTCTCATAGTCGCCCCATGGCCTTAGCTCTTTAAATGTTTCCGAGATAGGTCCCTTTACTGTGTCGCCCTTGACCAAAACAAAGTCGCTCGGGATTGTCGGGGTTGATGGAGTTGTGGTTGTTCCTGTGTTTGTTGTCGTTCCAGTGCCTGCATCCTGTGTTGCCGGTGGATTTTCAAGAGCGTCCAGCTTTGCCTGTGCGTAAGCAAGTTTTTCGGATGCCCCCGGATATGTCTTTGCGTCCTTGAACGAGGAGATTGCGCTTCTGAGGTCGCTCCTTGACGACGCCTTTTCGCCCTGGTCAAGATAGATA
>CACZPR010000093.1 GCA_902783155.1 uncultured Spirochaetaceae bacterium | reverse complement strand
TTGTCGACGCTTTCTGCTCCACTATCGGGGTGCTTTCCTCGACATGCGTCTGGGCTATTTCAACCGGGGTCTCTACGGTGGTTGTTGATTCTGCAACTGTCGCTTCGGTGGTCCCGGTGCTTGCCACTGTTGACGACGGTTTCTGCTCGACAATCGGGGTCGTTTCCTCGACATGGGTCTGGGCGAGCTCTACCGGGGTCTCGACGGTGCTTGTCGGTTCAACTCTTGTTGTGCCGGTGGTCTCGGTGGTTGTGGTGGTCGCAACAGTTGTCGACGGTTTCTGCTCGGCTATCGGGGTGCTTTCCTCGACATGCGTCTGGGCTATTTCAACAGGGGTCTCGACGGTGGTTGTCGGCTCAACCTTGCTTGTGCCGGTGGTCTCGGTGGTTGTAGTGGTTGCCGCTGTTGTCGACGGTTTCTGCTCCGCCACCGGGGAGCTTTCCTCTACATGTGTCTGGGCTATTTCAACTGGGGTCTCAACGGTGGTTGTCGGCTCAACTTTTGTTGCGGCGGTAGTCTCGGTGGTTGCCGCTGTTGTCGATGGTTTCTGCTCGGCTACTGGGGTGCTTTCCTCTACATGCGTCTGGGCGATCTCTACTGGGGTCTCTACGGTGGTTGTTGGTTCAACTTTTGTTGCGGCGGTGGTCTCGGTGGTTGTGGTGGATGCCGCTGTTGTCGACGGTTTCTGCTCGGCTATCGGGGTGCTCTCCTCTACATGCGTCTGGGCGAGCTCTACTGGGGTCTCGATGGTGGTTGTCGGCTCAACTTTTGTTGCGGCGGTGGTCTCGGTGGTTGTGGTGGTCGCAACAGTTGTCGACGGTTTCTGCTCCACTATCGGGGTCTCGGTGGTCTTTGACACTACGGCCACAACTTCTTTTCTTCCAAGCTTGCTTGTGTCCACAGCCGGTTTTTCTTCTGGCTTGGTCTCCGGAACTGTAGTTGTAACGAACGGCAATGTGTCGCTCTTGGTCTCGGCAACATGCGGGACAGAATCAGTCTTTGGCGTGGTGGTCGTCTGTGCGGTGGACTGTCTTTCCTCAACAATTATGCTTGAAGATGTGTCTGTAACAGGGTTTCCGCCTGTGTTTGTGGATGCAATCAGCTGGTAGTCGCTAATCATAACAGGATCGGTGTTGTCAAATTTTGTTTCAGGTAGACGCAGCTGTGCAATAAGTCCGGGCAGTTCCTGGACCAGAGCCGCCGGGTCATCAAGGGAAGCATATCTGTCAGTCGGCACACGGTCATAGCTCTTTGTATCAACGATTGCAGCATCAGGGCGCAGGACCGAATCAGGATTGGTCATATCTGTCACCTGGGTAAAGAGCTGCTCCGTCTCTGAATCCACAGCATTTGACGATGTCTCATCCGAAGTCACAAAACCATTTTCATCCTCACGATTATTCGCTTCCGCAATCTCCTCGTAGGAACCGTCGTTCACAATGCCGGACGAATATTCCCCGCGGTCCCATTTTGTAAGCGAAAGCCTGTCCGCAAGGGAATAACTTCTTCCCACGGTCTGCTCGAACGCACCAAGATACCTGTATTCATTTGCAAGCTCCGGATTTTTGTTGCGAAGCCAGTCGTATGCAACATCACACTCGTCAAAATTTTCAAGCTCATATTGACAGCGGGCCACACCAAGGATTGCAAGATTGTTCTCAGGCTCCTTCTCCAGAACCTGCCTGTACCATTCAAGTGCAATCTGGAACTGCTTTCGGGCAAAATAGATGTTCGCCGTGTTCAAAAGCGACGGAACATAGCCCTTTCGTCTGGCACGCTTGAACTGGTCATCCGCCTCAACAAAAAGACCGTACTGACCGTAGAGGATTCCAAGCTCGTTGCGAAGCTCCACAGTGTCGTTCATGGCAAGACGTGCGTTGTACTGCGCCACGATTGGTGAAATCTCCTTCGCAATCCAGTTGTCCATGCTGTGCTGGAAAAGGCGGGTCACCACATTTTTGTCCGGCAAAGTAAAATTGGCTGTCGCACCCGGAACGCTGACAGGTTCGTAGAGTTCCCAGCAGTCCTCCATGGCGTAGAACATTCTCTCGTCCTCGGCTGTTGTACTCCATTCCCTTGCACCAACTTTCCACGCGCGGCTGAATCCCTCGTCCGTAAGAGTGATTTCAAGCGGAATCCATGCCTCACCGTCGCCCTTCATGTCAAAAAGGGTGGATGTATTCATCATGGACTGTCCAGCTTCCTGCATGGTCATGCCTGAATCAAAAGCAATAAAGATATGCCCCGGAATTGTGATAAATCCGGTCTTGATTCCAACCGCCTCAAAAAGCGAGCAGACCAAAATCGAAAGGTCATCGCAGTCTCCACCACGGTATGTCAAAGTCTGGTAGGGGAACTGCAGGAAGTCTATCGAAGCACCGCCGGTATTGTCCGAATAAGCGGATGACGGGTCGATTACATAGTTAAGTCCAAACTGGTCCAGAGTCTCAAAAATGCCCATGGCATACTGGATGTTCTGGGAAACACCTGGATAGTTGTTGCCAAGACTCTCCGGGCGGGCATTGTCGCGGACGATTGAACTGATGTACTTTGAAAACCAAAGTGCGGCGGGGTCCTTTGAGGAAACAAAAACAGCGGCTCTTCGGTCGTCGTCCCAGCTCATGGAGTTGCGTCCATAAACCGGAACCACCATGCCGATTTCCTTTTTCTTTTTGCGTCCCAGATAGGAGTATTCTATTATAACTGTAGCCTCTGTGTCGGTCTTTTCCGTCAAATCAAGCATACGCTCGTTGAAGAAGGCCGTCAGCTCGGCATCAATTGTTTCACCCTTCCCAAGTTTTGGAATCTTTTTGCAGACGTTCGGCTGATTCATGTACTGGCTCTGATAGAACGAGACAGTCACATCCTCAATCGCGGCATCCTCCTGGTTCGTGATTCCGACAGTCGCAAAAGCGTTGTTCTTGTACCACGAATAAAGGACCGGGAAGACCGGGAGCATCTCGGTGGTCTCCATCTTGACCCGCGAAACATTTGTCGTCGCCTCCGTCAGATTCAATGTAACGGCTGCCGTTCCACCAACATCGGTCATAAGCGGTGTAGGTGTGGCGGCATAATGGCTCACGTTCGCACCGGCCTCAACCGACACGACCGGATTTATCCTGTATGTAAACGACACACTGATTCCACCCGATGGACCTGTCACCATTCCACCGGATTTTGAACCCATGTACGCTCCTGCCTGCGCACTTACGTTAAGACCAAAGCGTTCGTTGAAATTAAAATGGTAACCCGCACCTGCGTTCACATTTACCAAATCGATTGGAGTCACGTTCGGGAGCGAAAGTCTCTTGTAGTCAGCTTCCAGAAAGAAATCAAGGTTGTCGCCCTTTCTGTATGTAAGTTTCGCTCCAACACCATAGTCGTAATCAATTCCAAGATTTGAGCCGAAAGATTTGGACATGCTCGGGATTATGGTCAAAAGAACATTGTCGTTGCTCCATACAGGGAAAGTTCCCAGGCAGACCATCATTCCAGTGGCGAGGAGTTTCTTTTTCTGATCCTTCTTCTTCTGATTTCGATACTTCTTTGATGATCTTTTCACCGTCACTCCTCCAGCTGTCCCAAGGCCCTGTTCAGACCCTTAAGCGCGGTAGAATTGTTCGGCTCCACTGCCAAAGCTCTTTCATACCACATCTTCGCATCCGCATACCTGCTCTGGACCACGGCGATGTTGCCCAGATTGTTCATGGCCGCCACGGAACCCATGCCAGCCGCCTTCTCGTACACAGGTATTGCGCTTGAATATATGCCAGCGCGGACATACAGAAGACCCAGCTTGTTCAAAAGGTCCACCGTCATACCCTTTTCTTTAATCTGGTACTGCAGTGCGGCAATCTGCGGACCAAATTCCGTAGTGATGTATCTGGACATGTCGATTTCCACGGCAGCAGTCAGGAGCGTCTCAAGCGGTCTTTCCGTTGAACCGGAGCCACTGGAGAAGGACACCGCCGGATAGAACGTCCATCCATCCTGCACAGTGTAGAAGGAAACGTCCTCGTCATTTTCATAGGCGTCCATGATTTCCGTGACCGCGTTGTACCAGCTGTTGACAAATCCTTCCTTCAATGTGGACATGGACACGGGAATCCACACGCTTTCATCTATTATAATCGCCCTGTCCGTTCCGTCGAGCATGGAGCCAACCTTGGACTCAGCCTGCTTTACATCAATTAGGACAATAAAATCATCCGCGAGAGGAATGTAGCCAGCCTCAATACCGACCGCCTCAAGCATGGCCATGAACAGAACACCGATGTCGTCCACGTCGCCCGATTTGTAGAGCATGGTCTGGAAAGGATACTGGATATAGTCCAGCATGTCTCCGTCAAGATGGTATTCGGAATAGGGAGTTGAGTTGTCCGGCTTGCACTCTATTCCATTAAGCTTTATGCCCTCAAAAAGATACATGGCGAACTGAAGATTCCTGTTGAGTCCGGAGCGAAGAGAGTTTCTCGCCACACCCACCAGATACTTTGAAAGTTCCAGAACCGGCTGCGATTTTGTAGAAATGTAAGCAGCAAGAATTGATGGGTCCATCCACCGGACCTGGTTTCTATTGTACACCGAAACAATAACAGGCTCAACGGTCTTTATCTTTTTGCCCAGAAGCTCGTACTCAATCACAATTTCACACGGAATGTCCCCGGACTCACTGAACTGCAGGATTCTGGAGTTGAAGTCAGCAAGTAGAGGCAGCTCCGCGGTCTGCTTTTTGTAGAGCTTGTCTATAGTGCCACACAAAAAGTCCGATGCCGTATAGTCCTGCGCCCTGAAGCTCACACGCACGTTCTTGATTTCAGCTGACTCGCGGTTTTCTATATAGAGAGTACCGAACTGATATTCCTTGTATATTGATGAAATCAACGGGAAAATTCTGTCGTCCTGCTCGACCGTCACATTCACGCGGTGGACCATCTCCTCAGTCTCAATCTTGATTTTTGCGCTGATTCCGGCTGTAATTCCCGCAAGGCCAGGCTCCCCGAACCATGAGTGCGACTGGAAATCAAACCATGACACATTGAGTCCCAGAGAAAAACTCGGATTGATTCTAAACAGAGTGTCAAAATACACCCTGTACCACGGGGCATACATAGTGTTGACAGCATCGCCCACAGGGTTTATGCCCATCGCCGCACCGAATTCCAGTCCACCGGCCAGCTCCATTCGTGAACCCGGATAACCAAAGAACTCAATCCTTGCTCCAAGCGGGAAAAACATCATAACCGGGCTGACACCTTCCTCCAGCCTGTCAAAATTTTTCTTCGGCATGACAAATCCACCGAGGGCAAGTCCAAGGTTCATAAATTTATTTACGTTTACTCCGGTCTCCAGAAAAGCGTTGAAACCGAGCGGAGCATAATAGTCTTCAGCGGAAAGGATTGGAAGCATTGCGCCGGGGGTAAGTTTGAATGAAATCTCATACGCCGAGGCTGGAAAAGTAAAGAACAGCCCCAGACCCAGGACAAGTCCCAGGACATACCGAGTCCGTCTTTTTTCCGCCACTTTTCGTATCAAGCCCCACATTTTTTTCTTCCTAAATTCACTTTATTAACAACAGTCCACCATAAAAGTATCGGAATTATTTCCAAAATCTCCAATCCACAGGAAAACCCGTGGTCTTCGGTACTTCCATTGATGCCAAACGGAACCTTTTCCCCAATTCCATTCTGTGAAAAAAGGGGAAACAGGAATCCCCCATTTTCAAACCACGCATATTGTAAATCATTTTAATATATTTACACTACCTCTATGGGTAGTTTTTTGCATTATTTTCCCAGAAAAATAGGCATTTAGTAACTTTTCCAACCAAAAATTCTTGTTGAACTTAAAAATCTTTTCTATTAAAATGGTCCTGATGAAAAAGTTTTTCGCGCTCCTCCTGATTTTCACCCATATCTTCTGCGGCCAGATTTTTTCAATGGAAATGGACTTCCCAATCGCGGGACTCCTGACCGTATCCGATGAAGCCGTAAAAGTCAGGGCGGAATGGCAGGACTCATGGTTTTTTGAATCCCCGTTCAAGTACAACCACGGACTTGCAAGGATTGCCGCCATCTTTTCCGAAATCTCCTACATTGATGTCAACGGAAATCCCGACGGAAACATACTCAAATCCACATACAGAAGTCTCGGCGTGAAAGACTCCGACATGGAATTCCATTACGACATCGACTACTCCCTCCCGGTATATGGAATCAACCAGACGGCGTTCAGCATTGCGTCCAAAGAAATCAACGGTCCCGGAGGAAAGAGATCCCTCGTCTTTCTTGTGATACGCGGAACCCCCTACGAGGCAAGCGAATGGATTTCAAATCTCGACGTGATGGACGGAAACCTCAGCCAGTCCCACATCCACGATGGATTTTCAAAATGCGTCGAACAGATTCACGGCTCGCTGATTTACTATCTGCTCAAACACAGAATCGACCCGGAGAGGACCACATTTTTTATAACTGGACACAGCCGTGGGGCGGCGGCATCAAGTCTCATGGGCGACAAACTGATTTCCGAGGGAGTGTTCAGGCCGGAAAACATTTTTGTCTACACATTCGCCTGTCCAAATTTTTTGCAGCAGGAAGAAAAGCTGGACCCCGACAAATACGGATTCATCTGGAACATAATCAACGCGGAAGATGCGGTCCCATCCCTACCTCCATGCAGGGGCAACTGGCACTTCCAAAAATTCGGACGCAGCAAAACAATAGTCAACCGCTGGAACGTGGACAAAAATCTGTACGACCAGGTCTACATTCCAAAGATGAACGCATACTACAAAAAGTTTTTGGGCAGGGAATACAGTCCATTCAAAAACGGTCCCTTCGTGCAGACACAGTTTTCCAGAATCGTCACGGATTCGTTCAATACAATAGAAGATTATTACAAAAATATTTTCAACATCCCGCAGATTACAAAGAACATGGTCAAATCCATTTTCCCAAAGGGCAAGGAGACACATCCCGGAAAATATGTCGAGGGCGAAAACTGGTTTCTTGATTTTTTGAACAACATTACGGACCACTCAATCGAAAGCATTTCCCTATCGCTGACCGACATGCACGCCTGCGAAATGTATCTCGCATGGATTCTCGCGCTTGATGAAAAGGAAGTTTTTTCGGAGCTTGGAAGCTACCAGATTGTGATGGACGGATTCTACGAGTGCGCTGTTTTTGATGAGAACGAAAACCTTGTCGCCCAGATTCTTGATGGCGCAATCCAGTATGAAAAAATAAGTCTGCCGGTCGCCGCCTCTCCAATTTTAGGAAAGAAACTTGCGGTGGGTCTTCCCGCCAACGAGGATTTCAAAATCGTAATCCATAAGCAGAGTCTTGCGCCAACTGTCATCTCGTTGCAGCTGGAACGTTACGACTCGAACGGTGTGCTTGTGTCCACCGAGGAAAAAACCAACGTCTTTGCGCACATCGGGATGGGTCTTGAATTCTGTGGCGGAAAAGTTTTTGATTCGGACCCGAAAATCAGCATGGAAAAAATCCACGGGAAGGAGCTTGGAAAATACATTGATGCGGGCGGTCTTGAGCAGCAGGAAAAATTTTTTGTCTACCCGGAACTCTTCTTCGATTTGGACAGGCAGATGGGCATTGGAATCCACATTGGAAATCCGAACATCTACCTGAGCCTTTTGACGGTCCAGCCCCTGAACAATTTTGGGAGCGTGGCAGAACTTTCGCCGGGAGTCGGACACCAGAACGCGGTTTTCGCAAACATCATGCTGGACTTGGAATTCTACACAAGACTCATCTACGTGTTCCCCGATGTGAAAGGCCATGGATGGAATTTTGTTCCGTCGCTCAGGTGCAGTCTCTCGTTCAAGCCCCGGAACTATGTCCAGTATTTTGTGGCAGGAACTTTTGATTTTCACTTCGGTGGATTCAACGACGGTCCATTCAGTCCGCAGATTCGGGACCACCTTGGGGGAATCAAT
>CACZPR010000092.1 GCA_902783155.1 uncultured Spirochaetaceae bacterium | reverse complement strand
ATAGGAAGCGACGGATATTTCTACGAACTATGTACTTCATGGGTTGCAACTAATGAAGGCAATGGCAACATGATGTCTAACGGTCAGCACATGGCAAACAACACGCTGTATTGCTTTAAGGTCCAGCCGATTGAGTGGCGTTTCGCTTCTGGTGATTACAATGGAAAAAGACTTTTGATTGCAAAAAGAAATCTTGACCGCAGCGTTTATTATACCTCAACCTCAACAAGGTCTGTCAATGGCAATACGGTAAATCCAAATGACTATAAATATTCAACACTGAGGGCCTTCCTGAACGGTAAATACGAAAGCGACGACCCACAGTCAAAAACCTATCAGGGAAGCGGCTTTTTGCAGAGGGCCTTTACTTCGAGCGCCCAGGCTTTGATTTTTGAAGGGGATGTGGATAACAGCGCAAGAAGCACGAATACCCAGAGAAACGCAAATGAATGGGCCAGTGGTAACAATGTTTTTGCTTATGGCTCTACAAAAGATAAGGTTTTTGTCCTGAGTGTGCAGGAAGCCACAAATCCCTCTTATGGCTTTAACGAAGATCCAAGCTTTAAGGAATTTGGTATGCGCCTTGTCCGCACAACGGATTATGCAAAGGCAAAGCATGTTTTCCAGAGCAAATGGACCGACGGTCATTTTGAGAGCAACTGGTGGCTCAGAAGCCCGAGAGACTCAAATTCCACTCAGTCTCGTTTTGTAAAAGGCGACGCTACGATAGGGCATGATGGAGGTGTCACTGGGGATAACATAGGTATCGTCCCCGCCATCGTGCTGCTGAACGGTTTTTAAGCCGGCGTGTATAATCCAGGCAGCCTTGCTTGGCAAAGCAAGGTTATTGTGTGGGGTATTCAGGATATGCAAAGGACACTCTTGGCATCTTCCCGGGCATGTGCATAAGTACAAGCGGTCTGCCGTAGGGCGGGGCTCTACAAAAAGTAATATCATGCAGAACTTGATTCAGCATCTATGATGTCATATGGTGCGTGGATTCCGGCGTTTCACTTTAAATTTTTTACGCGTTGTGTTAGTATATTTTCCGAGTTTATAAAAAATTTTTGGGAGTTCTCTCATGGCGAATCTGATTGTTGGACAGTCCGGTGGACCTACGGCTGTGATAAATTCCAGTCTGGCCGGTGTCTTTTCTGCAGCCAGAAAACTTGGTGTGCAGAAGATTTATGGAATGAAAAATGGAATAAAAGGTTTTCTCCGTGATGATAATATTGATTTGTCATCCGTCTTTGATTCCGACGAGAAAATCAATCTTCTGAAACAGACTCCGGCATCCTATCTTGGTTCGTGCCGATATAAACTTCCAGACGCGTCTGCTGATTCTGAAGTTTATGGACAGATTTTTGATAAACTTGCGAAACTTGATGTGAAATATTTTTTGTACATCGGCGGAAATGATTCAATGGACACAATCAAAAAACTTTCGGACTACGGAAAAAAGCTTGGCTCCGAAATCAGGTTCATGGGTGTCCCAAAGACCATAGACAACGACCTTGCCGTTACAGACCATTCCCCGGGATTTGGAAGCGCAGCAAAATTCATTGCGACTGCCGTGAGGGAACTTGTGTGCGACTGCCGAATCTACGATGTCCCCGCCGTTACGATTATTGAAATCATGGGACGGAACGCCGGTTGGCTTGCTGCCAGTGCCGCACTTGCAAAATCGGATGACTGCGAGGGTGCTGATTTTATCTATCTTCCCGAAACCGTTTTTGATGTGGACTCTTTTCTTTCCAAGGTTGAAAATCTTGCGCGCAAAAAGGGTTCGGTTGTTGTTGCCGTGAGCGAGGGAATAAAACTTGCCGACGGAAGATTTGTCTGCGAACTTGCCGCCGGTGAAGGTGGTGAGGATGTGTTTGGACACAGGCTTTTGAGTGGCGCGGGAAAATATCTGGAGAACAGAATCAAGACGGATCTTCCGGGAATCAAATGCCGTTCAATAGAGCTTTCGACATTGCAGAGATGTGCTTCCCATATTGCGAGCCGCACCGATGTTGACGAGGCTTTCATGGTTGGATATGAGTCCGTAAAGGCGGCTTTCAATGGAGAGACAGGAAGGGTCGCATATTTTGAGAGGACCAGTGAAAATCCATACAGATGTGAAATCAGGATATGCGATGTCAGCGAGATTGCGAACATAGAAAAAAAGGTCCCGACCGAATGGATTTGCGACGGATATGTTACGGACAAAATTGTAGACTACATTAGGCCGTTGATTCAGGGAGAGATTCCACTTGCATTTTCAAACGGACTTCCAAGGCTCTTAAAACCCTAGGTTCTGGTCCTTGCTAAAAATGAGATGCTCCAGATTTTCACTCAGGTTGCCGTTGGAAATCAGCGACTTGCCGAAAGTCTGGAAAACTCTGCCCTGCCGTGAGAAATTTTCCAGAACATGCAGGATTGCTTTTCCCTCATCCTTTCCCATGTCACATCCTGTTGCCGCGTCGATTGCATCCGGACATGGAGCTGCGTCTGGACTTTTGTTGTAGACCATCATAGCGTCACGGTAGTCCTCAAATGCCTCGGAACAGTTTTCTTCCATAAAAAACTTTTCAGTCAAATCCACAAACGCGCGGACCTTCACAAGCTGGAACTCCTCATCCTGTCTGTATGCGTTCCACATAAATGCTTTTCCGGAAAGACATGCACGGGAAAATGAGTCCTCCCCGCGAATGAAATTGAAGTCGCACAGAACAAGCAGCGCGTCCCATGCTGTCTGGCTTAGATACGGAAGTGGAACCATGGAAAATGGACAATCAAATTTTTTCCATGATTTTTCAAAACACTCAAAGCTGAGTCCCGGAGCCGCAAAAACGTTCAGCGTAAAATCCGGGTCCAGTTTTTTTTGTTGCCTCTGGAATTCTGCGAGCGCGAAAACCACCGGGTCAAGATTTTTTTGATAGGCGAAGACCGTCACATTGAAAAACTTTTTTTCTCCTCCGTCACCAAACATTTCCGCAATCATTTTTGCAGGGCAGCTTCCGCTTTTTTCTTCAACACATGACACAAGTTTTTTTATGGCGGATTTTCTGTCCGAAAGGCTTTCCATAAAATCCATGTCAAGAACAAGGCCCCCTGTTTTTTTTGTGAAGCCCGGCATGAAATTTATTTTTTTTACAAGAGACGAGCGTGTTCCGCTTTTCAGAAGATGGAAATCGTCCGCCCATTTTTCTGCGGTGAGGTACTCGACATTCACAATCTGCACGGTCTGGGTCCGCCCTTTGTCAAACAGGATTTCATCAAGCCACTCGGGTCTGCCGCACTGGAAACATTCAAGAATCACCGTGGAAGGATTTTCTTTGAAAAAGTCCATGCAGTCGTTTTTTGCGTTCCAGTCCAGAATGTCCCAGCCACGAAATTTTTGGACAGGAACATTTTTGATTCCGGGTGCCATCGCGGAGAATGATTCCAGATTGCTTACGACCAGAGTTATTTCCAGCGCCGGATTTCTTTCGGCAAGGTTCCTTGAAAGCCTGTACACAAAACCGATGTCGCCGTAGTTGTCAACGACCTTGCAGAGTAAAGTTATTCGCATATTTTCCTCCCCAACAGAATAACATTTAATATTATTCTTGAAAATACGCTGGTCTTGTCTTATAATTGTAGTGATTATATATAGAAGAAATTTTTCAGGAGAAAAAATTGAGTAGAAGAATCGACCGAAGGAAACAGACTTTTGCAAATATTCTTCGCACCGTGCTTGGGCTTTTTCTTGTGGTGTTCTGTTCGACCGTCATTGTCCAGTATGTCGCGACCTCATCGACAGTTATGGAAATCCAGGCGGTGACAAAGGCCGACTCGCAGAATCCCGATGTGCTTTCCGTGCAGAAAATCATAATGGACATTGAGAATGGCGACGGAGATTCTGCTGTTGAAAAAATTGATGCGCTCGACAAAAATTTTTCGGACGCAGCTGTTCTTGAGTATCTTGGGAATTTCAAAAACTATTATCTCAGGCAGACCGCAAAGACAAAGGATGCGAAAAAAATTGAGTCGCTCAGCACACTTTATTTTGTTCTCCGCTCCGTTGATTTGAAAGAATTTTTTGAAAAAAACAAAGTCCAGAACGTAATCCACTATCTTGAGGTGATTCCGTATTTCTGCATAAAATATTTTGAGCAGGGCAAGGGAAGCAACCAGAAAAAAAACAATGCATCAAATCTGGAGCTTTATGAAAAATACATCGCGACTTTTATCGAGTCGGGCGCGGTGACAATCACATCGACAGAGGCGGACATAATCTGCCTGTACATTTCCGCAAAGAAAAAAAGTTCCGGAAACTCTGATGTCGAGGTCACGCAGATTCAAAAGGAGATTGAAAAAATCCAGAGCGACTACCACGCGCAGCTTGGCGAAAACGGAACATGCGTGAGACAAAGGGACGCTCTTGAAAAAATGCACTGGTGGTGTGTGGAAAAAATCAACAGGCATTTTCTTAGGGACCTTTTTCTGGGTTCCTTTCCCTGGTACACAATTCCAATTGAAAAAAAATAGGTGGCGGTATGAGTGCAAAAAAAATAAGGAACACGGTTTTCGGCGAGTATTCAAAAAAGATTCTGCTTCTTGGAATCGGTATGCTATGTTTTCTTCTGTCAGTAATCTACCAGTCCAGGGCGGGGTATGTGCGTCTTGCAGTCAACAATTATTTTTCGCTGATGCTTTTTTTTGTCATCGCAATTCTGAACGCATTCAACATTTACGAGTACGTCCATGCCTGCTCAGGTGGAAGAAAAAATTTTTCATTTTGTGATTTGATTGAATTTTTTGCGTACACTTTTTTCAGCTGCGGATTTTTTAATGTGGTCCTTTTTCCTCTGTCCGGCATTGGATTTATGGAAATTGTCGTCATGCTGATGTATCTTCTTGGAAGCACTTTCGCCCAAGGTATGCGGACAAAAAAAGTCAGATTCACCGGTGCAAGTCCCGCGCGCACTTTGATTTTTGGTTTTGTGCTTTTTATTTTGAAGCTCTTTGTTTTTTATCTTGTGGACGAAAATATTTACAACCAGTTTGCCGAGGGAAACAATACCCTGCGCTATGTGGTTTTTGGCCTGTCGATTTTTGCGGCCCTTTCGATAGTGCGCCATGTCTCGAAAATTGGAAAGGCGAATCTTGAGATTGAGGCAACAAAAAGTTCCGGCAAAAAATTTGATGCGAAAAACTTTTTTCTCGCCGGATGCAAGGCTGTAGGTTCCGCTGTAAAAAAGACAGTCACGTTTGTGCTTTCAATTTTTTCTGGATGGGTCGGAATTGTTATTCTTGTTGTGGCTGGGCTTCTGATTTTTGGAATCGGAATATTCGCGTTCGACAAATTTTTTAACGACATAATGAAAGTTGTGGAGCCGCTTTTAAAAAAACTCCTTTCGACTGGAGAGTATCTGGTCAACCCGGGAATGCTCTACACTGCGGCCCAGTTTTCCGCGCTGATGATTTTTACTGGATTTGTTTTTTGGCTCAACAAGTCGTGCGAGGCGAACATTGAAAACCGCTGCGAGGAGATTCTGGAAAACTATGTGCTTAACGGAAAAGACTTTTCTTCATGCGACCGTCTTGATTTGAAGGAGAGGGCCGTGAAGGAAATATGCGGTGAAAAAAATGAGCTCAAAAAAATAGCTTTGGTATCGGACAGGGACGAGATGGAAAAATTTGTGAAGGCTCTTCCGGCTCCACTGGACTCCGAAAAATAAGAGGAACGTAAAATGGAAAACGAAATTGTTGCGGAAAAAAATACTCTATCCGGCGATGTGGCCACTGACAGCTACAGACGCGCCCTAAAGAAAAATGAGGCAAGGGTTCTCGCGGCGATTGGAAAGTCTGGATACAATCTTTCCGCCGACCAGCTTTATCAGATGTCCGAGGATTTTTTTCAGGAGGGCCTGGACAAATTTATTTTTGAGGATTTCATGGGGGAGGACCACTGTCCAATTCTCGCATTCTCCGACACGCTTCTTGAAAAAATCTACCAGAAGCCCGAAAAACTTGCTCTCGGAAAAAGCCGTTTCTTTGAGGCAGCCAGGCTTGGTTCAATGGAAGAAAAATATCTTCTCAGGAAGGAACGTGTCGATGACATCATAATAAAATGCTGCATGGACGGAAAAAATCCTTCCACAAATATTTCCGATGAACTTTTTTCGCGTATGCTCGATGTGGCGGAATTCAACAGCTCTCCAAAGTCATTGGAATCATGCACGGCACTTTTGAAGACCCGTGTTGCGAAAACAAAATCAGCGTTGACACCAAAGGGATTCGGTCCTTTCAAAAAGAAGATTTCCGACACAGAAAGGGAGACCGCTCTTTCCGCTTTTGAAAAGTCAGCGTCAAAAGTTTTTGAGTCGCTTGGCCGCATTGTCTCCAGCTGCACCGAAAATGTCTGGACCGATTTTTATGACAGGGTTTCGCCGCTTGCAATCGAGGAGCTTTTTGTTTTGATTGACGAGGCCCGCAAAAATTTTGGACGCGGTCTGGATGAAAAAAAATCGCTCAACATTTCCTACGAGGAATTTCTTTTGCAGTTCATCAACTACTACGTGAGCGTGACGCGGATAAAAAAACTTGGCGAGGAGGGAGACTTTGTTCCAATATCAAACTGGAAACTGAACGAGGCATTCAGAATCCTTGGGGAGTATTCAAGCAATCCTGGAATCCAGTACCAGATGATTGAAAAATATGCCAAGGAAAAAAACAACACGATGATTTATTTCCCGTTTGAAATCATCAGCGACATTCTGTGCAAGAGCGACAGCGGCTGGGACATCAACAAAAAATGTCTGGACGTTGTTTTCGAGGTGGCGCACGAGCGGTCTGAGGAAAAACCAAAAGTCGAAAAACTTGTGACGCAGGTTGTGGCGGATTCATCACGTGACGAGAGGGTACGGACCGAAGCCTTCACACGCTACTTTGATTTGGCCAGGGACGACCTTTTGACCCTTGTTCCATGGATAAGGGACAATATTGTTCCGAAAGTTTTTACTGGAAAATACAGCCGTGCATCCGTTTCAATTGCCGGAAAAATTTTGAGCCTCGATGGAACCGACGGTGCGGACGACGGACTTGATGCTTCAAGGCAAAAATGTGTTGACTTTCTGAAAGATAATTATGAATCGGACCCGCTTGAAATTTTGAACACGATTAAAAATTTCCTCTGCATGAAGTCGTGCAAAAATTCCGTGTTAAAGGAAAAAATCTACGACCAGTTTTATTCGACATTCGGCGATGACAGCGCAAAAAAAATCCAGTTCAACCGGGAGATTCTGGAGGACCTCCGCGATGATGAAAACTCTTCCGCCTTTTTGTGCCACATCTGCTATGCGACGGTTGAGATGGCCGGAAGTTTCAATGATTCCCAGAAAACGGTCCTCAAGGACAGCGTGGACTATCTTCTTTCAAAGGTCTCATCCGGGGATGAAAGTGTTGGCGAAATCCTTGTGAAATTTATTTTCGGTGGAATGGAGGAGAGCGTGGCGCGGGACTGTCTTCTGAAAGTCTGCGGATTCGGGAACAATGTCTCAAGGTCAGTCTGTTTTTCTCTGGTCGAAAAAATCTGCCGCAAAAATGAGAAGGTGGATGGCGAATACCGTGCGTCCATCTTGAAAATCTGTCTGGACTGGCTTCTGCACCAGGAGTCGGATGAAAATCTTGATGTGGATAAAATGCTTCTCGTTTTTCTTTCGACCGATTTTTCCACCGATGATTTTTCTTTGTCCGAGTATGGAAAAAAATCGCTCAACCATATCTGGAGCAGGAACGAAAAACATTCGCCGCTGTGGCAGGACATAAAGTTTGACTATATACAGACCGTCTCAAAGTGCAGGAGCGTTGACATTCTGCAGTATGCGTTCGAGAAGGCGTGCAGATAGCTTGGGCTATTCACCGTTGTCCCCGTCATCAAATGCTGCGACCATTTCAGAACCGTCGTCATCGTCGGCTGCGAGCTTTGCCATGTCCGAGACCATTTTGTATCTGGCGGCCTTCTGCCATGTTGTTCCAGCCTCGTCAAGCGACAGCATCTGGCGGTCCTGTTTTTTCTTTTGATTTTTGACCGCAATTTTTGCCGCCATAAGAATTTTTGTCGCCCCGTCCGCCCTGATGTGGAGAAGCTGTGCAATATCCGCCTCACTTGATTCCGCAAGGGCTGCGAGCGTTCCATATTTTTTCATCAAGAGCCTGTCCCTTTCCTTTCCAACTCCCGGAAGTTCTGTGAAAGGGGAGACCGTGTTTTCCTTTGTGCGCAGGTTCTGGTTTCGGCTTGTGGCGAATCTGTGAGTCTCGTCTCGGACCCTCTGCAAAAGTCTCAGGGCGTCGCTCCTTTTTGGAAGGCAGATTGGTTTTTCGGAGTGGGGGAGCCAGATTTCCTCGTCCCTTTTCGCAAGTCCCGCAATCGGTATGTCAAGGTCGAGGGACTTCAGTATTCCATCGACGGCGTTGACCTGTCCAATTCCACCGTCAATCAAAATCAGGTCGGGCAGCTCCTTTTTTTCGTTGACCAGCCTTGTGTATCTTCTGGACGTGGCCTCCCTCATCGACTGGAAGTCATCTATGTATCCGTCCGTCGTCTTCAGCCTGAAATATCTGTAGCTCTTTTTGTCTGGATTTCCGTTCTGGAACACAATCAGCGAGGCGACCGGGAATTTTCCACCGATGTGCGCTATGTCGAATCCCTCAATCCTTGCGGGCAGCTTTGGAAGTCCAAGCACTTTCTTCAGTTCCTCCATTGCCGGCCAGTCACCACGTTCCCTGAGTCTCCTTGTGATGTCCTCCTTTGCGTTCTGCCTTGCCATCTCGATTGCCGCACTGTGGAGCTTTGACGACGGGGTTGATTCGTCCACCATTGTAATGCAGCCGTCGATTCCATAGTTCTCGGAGAACCATCTTGACATGTGTTCCATGCCCTCCTGCCACATCACGTAGATTTTTGGCGGAACAGTCTCCTTTTCGGTGTAGTACGCTCCCATGAACTCCGGCACAATTTCCGCATCCTCGTTCAGCGTCACTGTCCGGTAGTTGTCGCGCCCCAAAAGTTTTCCGCCCCGGATTTTCAGGACCGTGAAACTGACCAGCTCACCCTCGCGCCATGACGCAATGTAGTCCCTGTCGTCACCGTCGAATCCCTCCACGATGTTCTGGTTCTGGAGTATGGAGAGAGCCGCAAGTCCGTCCCTGAGCCGGGCAGCCTTCTCAAAGTTGAGCGATTTTGCCGCGTCCCTCATCTCGTTCTCAATTTTTTTTGTGGTTTCGTCTCCTTTGTTCTCAAGAAGAGTGGAGATTTCTTCGATAAATTCACCATAGGTGGACTTGTCGCATTTTCCCAGACATGGGGCCAGACATCTGCCTATGTGGTAGTACATGCAGGCCGAGCCGCTTTTTTTGTGGAAAGACTTGCAGTGGCGTAACGGATAGATTTCGTAGAGTGTTTCTATAAATGTATCCAGGGCCGCCGCATCGGGAAAGGGTCCGAAGTATCTGGATCCGTCCTGCACGATATTGCGTGTCCTGAAGATTCTGGGGAAATCCTCTTTGGTGATTCTCAGTACCGGATATGATTTTCCGTCCTTCAGGTTTATGTTGTACCGTGGCGTGTGCTGCTTGATGAGGTTGTTCTCCAGAAGGAAAGCCTCATACTCGTTGTTCGTGGTGATGTATTCAATGCTCCGGGCATGGCTTACCAGCAATCTTGTCTTTATGTCCTTGTTTCCACTAAAATAGGATGTGAGACGGTTCTTGAGGTTCTTTGCCTTGCCGACATAGATTATGGCTCCCTCCCCATTGCGCCAGAGGTATACTCCGCTTTGGCCGGGTGCCTTCAGGGCTGTCTGGTGAAGGATTTCCCTTGGTCCAAGTTTTTCTTCCTGGTCCATGGCTGTCCGGCTGGATGCTCCTTCCGTGTTTGGAGGATTGCACGCCGCTTGAGGTGGTGTTATATTTGATGATGGGTGGTCAGACAAATGCATAGCAAGAGAATACTTTTTTTATCGATATTTTGTCTACTGATTGCGGTCTCCGCTTTCGCAGATGAAAAAGTGATAACGCTCGGTGGAAAGTCCGGGTGGACAAAAATCCAGAGGATGGACGGCGTTACCATGGGTTCCGGTAGATACGGCTACGACTGTATACAGCTGGACACAAACAACCGCAAGGTGGCGGACGCAACGGACCTGCTTCTTGATTTTGAGGACGGCGCGTTTGGCGATGTGGCGGGAAAGTACACCGTCCGCTCCAATTCGTTCCAACAGTCCAGTTCCGCAAAAATGGGGAAGGGTTCCGCTCTGAGCCGTGGAAATGGCGGAATACGTCTTTCGGGCGGAAGGGACACTGTTTTTGGAAAGTCCGGTCTGGTCGGCTCGTTCATGATTGAGTTCTGGCTGAATCCATCCGTGGCCGAGAACGGCGAGATTGTTCTTTCATGGAGGTCGTCCCGCACAGAAAATGGATGGCCCCTCTACCAGATGATTTCCGCAAGTTTTTTCAACAACCATTTCCGCTGGGAATTCACGAACGTTTTCAGCGGATACAAGGACAACGGCGGCCAGGTCTCGCTTTCAAGCTACAAGACCATAGTTCCAAACGTGTGGGCGCACCACTCAATCAGCTTTGACGAGGACACGGGCCTTATGGAGTACCGCATCGACGGAAAGCTGGAGGACATGAAGTATGTGACGTCCAACGGAAAGGAGAGCGGCTCAATCTACAGTCCATATCTTGGCGTGGTTGCGGACCTTGAAATCTGCCCGTCATACACCGGACGCATTGACGATTTCCACATCCAGCGTTCAACCGAAAGCAGGAGCGCGTCTTCACTCAGGTACGACTCTTTCAAAAGCACCGGCGGAACCTTTATAACCGAGCCGATTCTTGTCTCAAGATGCGCAATTCTCAACCGCGTGGACGCAATCACCAGCGAGCCGGCGCAGACTGATGTTGTCATGTACGTGAGGAGCGGCGACAACTATTTCAGCTGGACCGACACTGAGCCCGCATGGATTCCGGTGGACAACCACCAGCGGATAGAGGATGTTACGGGGATGTACTTCCAGGTGAAGGTTGACCTTTATCCTGACGGTGGCGGGTCAAAGACTCCATCGGTGACACAGCTTGACCTGCATTTCACCGAACACCTTTCACCGCTTCCACCATTCACGCTTGTTGCTGAGGCTGGGAACGGCCAGGTGACATTGACATGGAGCTATTCCGTTGACGACGATGCCGGCGGATACTATATCTACTATGGCGAACGTCCGGGCGAATATCTTGGATGCGATGCCTACAAGGGGGACTCCCCAATCAATGTGGGCAACGTTAACAGGGTGACGCTTGACGGTCTCAAGAATGGCAAAATCTATTACTTTGCGGTCGCGACCTATTCAAAACTGGACGACCGGATAATTGGAGTCCTTTCCAAGGAAGTCTACGCAAGACCCCTGAGAAAAGGTACAGCCTATTGATTTTAAGAGGAAAAAAATGAGCGACAACAATTCCGATGCGAGCCTGATGCTGGAGAGGGCGCACTCCGCTGTTCTTTCACGTGACTACAGTCTTGCCACACGCCTTTACAGGACCCTGCTTCAGTCCGATCCCGACAATGCGGATTTGCTTTCCGCGCTTGGAGATTTGTACCAGAAATCCGGGAACGACGCGAAGGCAATCCCAATCTACAAGAGGCTTATAGAAAAGAATCCAACGGATGTCGTCTCTATGAACTTTCTTGGCTCAATCTACCGGCGCATAAAGCAGTGGGACGATTCAATAGACATACTGGAGAAGGCGGTCATTGTTGACGAGTCCAACATACAGACGTTCTACAATCTTGGATTCACATACAAGCTGATGGGCAGAAACGAGGAGGCCATTCAGTGCTTCAACACGGTCGTTGAGGAAAATCCGAACGACGTTCTTGCCTACAACCACATCGGTTCCATCTATGCTTCCGAAAACGAGCACGACAAGGCTGTTGCGGCATACCAGCGCGGACTGAAGATTGACCCGAACCACCCGATTCTCCACCTGAACATGGCCCGCAGCTATGAAAAACTTGACAGCGACGAGCTTGCCTCCAAGGAATATGAGTCCGCACTTCGTTCAAAGCCGGGCTGGCTTGATGCAATAGACGGCTACGCTGATTTGCTTTTGAAAAAGAAGGACATCAAGGCCGTCTCGGAAATGCTTTCACAGGCCATACGCCTTAATCCGCAGGTCGCGTCCGTCCACTCCAAGATGGGCCACGTGTATGAGATGCAGGGGAACTATGTGGATGCCGAATCGGAGTACAGCACGTCCCTCAAAATCAACCCGAAGGACTTCAATTCTTTTGCGGATTTGGCCGAGGTGCTTTTCAAAAACGGAAAGCTGGTTGACTCGCTCCGCACAATGAAAAAGGGTGACGAAATCTGTGCCGACTCGGACACTTCCTTCATGGCGCGTTACGCCGACCTTATGATGAACGCGGACAAGCTGAATGCCGCCGGACACAAAATCAAGATGCTCTGGGAAAAGAACCAGGACGACATAGACACTCTGAACCTCCTTGGACAGTATTACATCTGCCGTGGGGAGGATGCCAAGGCCGAGGGATGCTTCCAGAAAATCAAAAAGCTGGACCCCAGCTACCAGGAGTACCTTGTTGACGGTGCAAAGAGGCTTAACCAGACCCAGCGCTATGCCAAGGCGGAGCAGTGGCTCAGAAAATATCTCCAGAGCGACCCGAACAACCAGAGGGCCATGGTGGTTCTCGCGGACTGTCTTGAAAAGCAGAACAGAATCGAGGAGGCCCTTGACGAATTCCAGAAACTTGCGGCCCTTGATTTGGACAATATTTTCTACAAGTCGTCCCTTGAGCGTCTTGCGCAGCTGCTTGAAAATGCCGGTGGCGAGGATGATTTTTCCGGGGACTACGGCATGTCGGAAGGAGAGGAGGCCGCCGAAGCGATGGACAGTCTTGAATCCCAGCTTGCATCTGCGGGCGGGGATGGCACTAGCTACGACTCCAACGCGATAATGCCTTCAATCGACTTCAACAACATGGACCAGCAGAGGATGAGCCAGGCCGAGATGGTCCAGAGCCGCAACAGGGGATACAGCTTCGAGGGACTCACGCACGAGGACCAGTCCATGGGTTCACCTTTCTCTCCGAATGTTGACGAGGAAATCATGGCAAGCAACTCGGGCGACGATTTTGACAACCTTGTTCCGGAGCCAGAAAAGGAGCCTGACGAGTCCACCGATTTTATGCAGAGCCTTCCGTCAAATGGAACCGGCATGGGAAATGGACCTGTCGAAGGACTTATGAGCGACAAGTTCATGGAAGAGGACATTGGCGGAAACAAAAAAGTTCCGACACGCACCCTGGATGTTTCCGATGGATGGGACGACAGCGACGACGGGCTTAACCGGGCTGAAAGTTCCTCGGGCGCATCCGGTTCCGGAGCCTCAAAGCCAAGACCGGCACCAAAGTCCGCTCCTGTTGATGATGCCGAGCCTATTGATTCCATGGGTGAAAGTTCTTCGGGCGAAAGTTCTTCCGACGCTTTTGATTTTGACATGGAGGAGTCCACGGAGGATGTCGGACAGGAGTCTGTACCTTCCAATGGACAGGTCGTTTCGGCTGAGGAGGAGACCAGCGAGGTCGAGATTGATGGCGACGACGACATTTTTGATTCCGAGGACGAGGAGCCTTCGAGCGGCATGGAGTTCAGCGCGGAGGAGCTTGTCGAGGATTCTGAGATTCCTGTGGACCAGATTGCGGACGGAGCCGATTCCGATGATGATGATTCCTTTGCTTCGGATTCCGAAGAGAATGTTGATAACGGATATGGATTCTCGTTCGAGGATGACGACGGAAGCGATGTATTCAACAAGGACGAGCCTTCAACGGAAGATTCCGACACCGACGACGATGGCTTTGATTTTGTCACGGAGCCTGAGACTGTTAGTGATGAAGCCGTTCCTGTAGATTCCGCGTCCCTTGACACAGAGGCCGAGACCACCGGCGCATCTGGATTTGGTTCGGGCAGTGCCGTTCCTGGAGGAAATGGCTTTGCCGGTTCCGGTTCCATCGAAAATGCACCGCTTGATGATGTTCCGGTCGATTCTGAAGCATCCGTTTCTGGCTCTGTTGTTCCTGATTCAATAGCCCCTGATTTGTCAGAATCTGGTTCAGCAGAATCTGTTTCTTCAGGACTTGATTCTTCAGAACCTGGTTTGTCAGAACCTGTTGTGGCGGAATCTGATACTGTGTTTGCTGATGGCGACATCGCTGACGATACAGCTGACGAAACTGTTCTTGATGACGGTGACGGGCTGAAACTTTCAGCGGACCTTTTCATAAAGCTGAAGGACCTGAGTTCCTATCTCCCGTTTGACAAGAAACAGAAATTCCTTGAAAGCCGTGAGAATCTCCTGCTTGAGTATCTGATTAAAAAACTCAGCGGCGAGGCGGGCCTTCTTGAAACTGCGCACGACATCCGTGAGAGGTTGAACATAAGCGACGACGAAAGTCTTGAGATTGATGCCGAACGCACCCGTGGCATACTCAGATACATGAAGAGCTACATAGAGTCCCTTCCCGACAGAAACATTGCGAAGTCTCTGGAGGATGAGGTGGACTCCGCGATTGAAAAGCTCTGAGCCGGTGGACGCATGAAAAAACTTTCTGATTTTGTCTATGGAATCGTTGGACTGGGGCTGATGGGAGGCTCTCTTGGAAAGGCAATCCGTGAGAACATCCTTTCGGTTCCGGGCTGCACTGGAAAAATCTATGGCTCGGACATAAACTCCGCGTCACTTGATTTGGCGTCCAGACAGCACATCTGCGACCGTGTCTTTTCAGCCGAGGATGTTGATTCCATGCTGGGCGAATGTGATTTTGTCTACATCTGTCTCTATCCACACGCCACCGTTGATTTTTTGAAGCAGCACAGGGATTCTTTCAAGTCCGGCTCGATAGTTTCGGACATCAGCGGAGTCAAGGCCCTTGTTTTTGATTCCCTGAATGATTTCTACCGTCCGGACGTAGATTTTATTCCGGGGCATCCCATGGCGGGAAGCGAAAAGGAGGGCTACGCGAACTCATCCGGCGGCATATTCAGGAACCACAACTACATCGTGATGCCGCTTGAAACAAATTCGCGGGAGAACGTGGAGCTTTTCAAGACTCTTGTCGGTGGACTTGGATTCACACGTGTGGTTGAGACTGACGCAAAAATCCATGACCACAAGATTGCGTTCACAAGCCAGCTCTGCCACGTGATTGCCTCATCCCTTGTGGATTCAGCCGAGGACGACAGCATAACCGCTTTCGGTGGTGGAAGTTTCGAGGACCTGACGAGGATTGCCCTTATCAACGCGCCCCTGTGGACCGAACTTTTTCTTGCGAACAAAAGGGAGCTTCTTTCGCACATCGACAAGTTCACCGAGTCTCTTGGAAGGCTTAGGGATGAAATCGAAAAGGGCGAGGACGAAAAAATCAGGCTCTATCTGGAGAACGTCAGGACCCGGCGCATGGCCATGGCAAGAACCGACCTCAAATGCGGCAAATAATTTTTTTAAGGTCTTTTACTTAAAAAACTTGTATTTTTAAGTCCAGAGTGATAAAATCAATTCATGGAAAACACTCACAAAGTAAGGCTGTCCGACATAGCCCAGAAGCTGAACGTAAGCACTGTAACTGTGTCCAAGGCAATAGCGGACAAGGAAGGCGTGTCCAACGAACTTAGGGAAAAAATCAAGCGCGTCGCAATCGAGATGGGCTACAGGCAGAAGACCATAAGGCTGCCCTCATTGAAACCGGAAAACTCCACCGGGAACATAGGCATAATCATTCCGTCACGTTTTTTCGCCCGCTCGACATCCTTTTACTGGAACATGTACAACGCAATCGCACGTGAGCTGCAGGGAAGCGGATATTACGCGATAATGGAGCAGCTTGATTCCCAGAGCGAATTTGATTTGGACATCCCCGGCGTGATTCGTGACAACAAGGTTGACGGCGTGATTCTTCTTGGCCAGGTCTCTCTTGATTACGCCCACTATTTTGCAAGGAACTATCCGAATTTTATTTTCCTTGATTTCTACATCAACGACAGCTCCACGGATTCCGTCACCACCGACAATTTCTATAGCGAGTACATTATGACCGAGTACCTGATTTCGCAGGGACACAGGGACATCCGCTATGTCGGAAATTTTGGTGCGACCACGAGCATCACGGACAGGTACATGGGATTCGCGAAGGCCATGCTTGAGATTGGACTGGAGCCAAAACTTTCGGACATAATCGACGACAGAAATTCGGACGGGGCCGCAATCCCTCTTGCGCTGCCAAAAAAAATGCCGACCGCCTTTGTGTGCAACTGCGACGAGACCGCCGTAAGGCTGATAAAACTTTTGAACCAGAACGGCTACAGAGTTCCCGACGACATTTCCGTTGTTGGCTTCGATAACTATGTTGGCAGCGGCCCCTCGGACCCAGCCCTTACAACTGTTGAAGTTGATTCCGCCGCAACTGCAAGGTCAGCGGTTGAAATCCTTCTGCGAAAAATCACGGGCCAGCCCTACATGAAGGGACACACGGTCATAGGCGGAAATCTTTTAATCCGCGACTCAGTAAAAAAACTGGACAGAAACATTTGAGCTCATAATTGACAGGGGAAAAATATGGACAGGACATTTTGTGAAGAAATCAGGGCGGAGCTTGTTGAAAATATTCTACCGTTCTGGCAGAAACATGCCATGGACAAATCCACCGGCGGATTCTACGGAGCAATCAGCAATGCCAATGTCGTGAACCAGAAGGAGTGGCGCGGAATCGTCATGGTCAGCAGATTTCTGTGGACATACAGCGCGGCGGCCAGACTTTTGAAGGACCCTTCCTATCTTGATATGGCGGACTATGCCCACAGATATATGATGAAAAATTTCCACGACCCATATTACGGTGGAATGTACTGGTCTGTCGGTCCTGACGGAAACCCCATTGTCGAAAGGAAACAGATTTACGGAAACGCTTTTTCAATTTATGCCCTGAGCGAATATGCTGCGGCAATAATGGAGCTTCGGGGAGATGAGGAGCCGAGCCGTCTTGTTATGGACCAGGCGCTGGAGGTCTACAACCTTCTGGAGCAGTACGCCTATGACGATGAGTTTGGCGGATACTACGAGGCGCGTCTTAGAAACTGGGACGAAACCGATGAGACCAGGCTTAGCGAAAAGGACATAGACTGCTCAAAATCGATGAACACAAATCTGCACGTCATGGAGGCGTACACAAATCTCTACCGCACTATCGAAGTTGTGTATCCCGACAGAAAAAATGACCGCCGGACAATCGGTCGCGCGCTTTCAAATCTGGTTGAAACTCACCTTGAAAAAATCCTTGCAAAAAAATATCACCTGAGCCTTTATTTTGACAGCAACTGGAAATCAATCGGTCCAAAGGAAATCAGCTACGGACATGACATCGAGGCTAGCTGGCTTCTGTGGGAGGCGGCGGAGGAACTTAAGAGCATAGAGCTGAAAAAAATGGTCCGCCCGGTGGCAATAAAGGTGGCGCAGCTTTCTCTTGTTGAGGGCTACGACAAGAGTACCGGTGGATTCGAGAACACGATGGACGAAAGCGGAACAAGGGACACCACAAGAATATGGTGGAACCAGGCCGAGGCTATGAACGGATTCTACAACGCATGGCAGATGACCGGTGACAAGGAATTCATGGACGCGGTCTACGGTGTATGGGAATGGATAAAAGCCCACCAGCGGGACAATGAAAATGGCGACTGGTTCTGGGCTGTGAGCAGCAAGGGTAAGCCTGTCAAACGTGAGCTAAAGGGCGGCAACTGGAAGACAAGCTACCACAACGCAAGATGCTGCATGGAAATCCTCCGACGCACCGGATTTTTGGAAGAAGAAACAGAGGAGTAAACATCAACGGCAAAAAAAGCCAATAAAAAAAGTCCCACAGAGAACTGCGGGACTTTCATTGTTTATGGAAAACCTATTTTAGAAACCCAACTTACTCGGTCGGTCTCTTTTTGAGAAGTGAACTGTCAGCAACAGCCTGTCCCTCTCCACACCCGCCGCGGGGCGGCTCCCACAGGTCGGGGACGCACGCTGCGCCACTCGCGTGCTGTCTTTTGTTTTTCTTTTACTCGGTAGGTCTTTTCTTGAAACTCTTGCTTTCGATTATCGCTTGTCCTTCCCCGACCTGTTGTTCCATCATCGCACGTACCTTGAGCGGGAGGCCGAAGAGTGTGATGAAGCCCTGGGCGTCCTTGTGGTTGTAAAGTTCGCCGGTGGTGAATGATGCGATGGACTCGTTGTAGAGGCTGTACTTTGATGACGAACCCGCACCACGGATTGCGCCCTTGCACACCTTTACCTTTGCCCATCCGGTGCATGTTTCTTCAGTCTTGTCAACGAAAGCCATACATGCGTCCATCAATGTGGTGAACCATTTTCCGTCGTAAATCAGCTCGCCGATTCTGATTGAAAGCTGCTGCTTGTAGTGGTATGTCTCGCGGTCAAGGCAGATGTGGTCCATCATCCTGTGAGCGAAGTAAAGGATTGATCCGCCCGGCGTTTCATAGACTCCGCGGCTCTTCATTCCGACGCAGCGGTTCTCACAGATGTCGACAAGACCAACGCCGTTTCTTCCGCCGATTTTGTTCAGCTCGTTCATCATCTCCAGTGCGCCCATCTTTTTGTCGTTGATTGCAACCGGGATTCCCTTTACGAAATCAATCTTCACATATTCGCCGTCGTTCGGTGCATCCTCCGGGACCGTCGTGTTTTTGAGCATGTGGCGGTAGTTCGGTTCGTTCTCTGTCTTTTCAAGCTCCAGACCCTCGTGGCTCAGGTGCCAGATGTTTTCGTCGCGGCTGTATGACTGGTCCTTCTTCATCGGAACCTCAAGACCCCTGTCCTCAAGATACTTGATTTCGGCCTCGCGGCTGTCCATGTTCCACTTGTCGTCACGCCATGCGGCAATAACCTTCAAATCCGGAGCGAACGCCTTGATTGCAAGCTCAAAGCGGACCTGGTCGTTTCCTTTTCCGGTTGCTCCGTGGCAGATTGCGACCGCCTTTTCCTGACGCGCATACTCGACCAGAATCTTTCCGATAAGAGGACGTGCGGTTGAAGTTCCCAAAAGATACTCGTCCTCGTAAACAGCATTTGCCTTTACAGCAGGGAAAACATAGTCGGTAATGTACTCTTCCCTTGCGTCAACCACATAACATGCAGCCGCCCCTGTCTTAAGCGCACGGGACTTGATTGCCTCCCAGTCGTCACCCTGTCCCAAATCAATGCAGACCGCAATAACGTCGTAGTCATAATTTTCCTGAAGCCACGGAATGATGACAGTTGTGTCAAGACCGCCGGAATAAGCCAGAATAACCTTGTCCTTCGCCATAATTTTCCTCGAAAAAATGTAATTTTATGCAAGCAGTATATAGATTTTTCAATAAATATTCAAGGACATAAAGCCCGGACGTAAATCAGCGAAACCCTAAATCCTGTGCATGGCAGAAAAAACCTTCTCCGACATCAGGTTGACCTCCACCCCAAGAGCGTGACCTTCATCCGTCAAAAGCCTGCGCGCCTCGTCAATCGAAATGTCGGACTTGTCAAGGTTCACCATCATCATCATGACAAAATTTCCGCTGAGGATTGTCTGGGTGATGTCGTCAATGTTTATTGAATGTTCCGCCAAAAAAGCAGAGACCTTTGCGATGATACCAACCTTGTCTCCGCCGACCACAGTAATAATTGCTTTCATAATGATTCATTCTATTCCAAGATTGCAAAACATACAAGGGCACCCCAGCCGGTTTTTTCCATACATAATCCCGTTGATTTCGTCAAGAATTGTGTTAAAATATTTCCACATTATATTTCAGTTTTACGGAACATGATGATATGGGCAAAAAAATACACTTAATCGGCATAATTGATGTAATGCTATATTTTGTCTCGGTTGGAGCCTTTTTGATTACCAAGGCTGACGTTGCTCTGACAATTTGGGAGTTGATGACTGTCATAAGTGGACCGATTGTGCTTTTGGTTCTGCTGGAATTAAGTCACCGGCTTTCAGCTCCTGACCTTAATCGCAGGGCAATGCTGGTGTTTATGGCATGTACATGCGCATTGACGGGTGCGGCCCATATTGTAAATATCACAGTTACCAGAAGGCTTATGAGTGAAGGGGTGGAGGTTCCGCTTTATTTTCAGATTGGACAATGGCCGTCGGTAGAAATGGCTGTGGATTATCTTGCGTGGGGATTTTTCATGGGGCTGGCGTTTATTTGTTTGGGGCTTCCAATTGCATCAACTGATAAATCTGCCCGGAGTTTGAAAATGATTTCACTGGTAAATGGTATTCTTTGCCTGCTCGGTTTTGTGGGGGCATTGTTTATCAATGAAAACATCTGGTATTTGGCTCCGATGGGCTACGGATTTGGTCTCTTGGTTCTCTGTATTATAAGATTGTGCAGATAATAAATGTGTCGAGCAACATGGCGATATGCCACTAAATAAGAACAAAAGATTTTCCTAAAAAATGCGCAATTTTTTTTACAATCCTGATTTTCACGGCATATTATATTATTGGAGGAGATATGCCTGAAATCAAAAAATATCCCGCGTGGGAAGAACTCACGTTCGCAAACAATTTTCTTTTCTGTAAAATCATGGAGGAAAATCCAGAAATCTGCCGTAGGCTTTTGGAAATACTTCTTCACATCAAGATTGAAAAACTTTCGCCGCCAAAATCCGAATGGACTATGCAGGAAGGTCTTGATGCAAAATTCGTTCGTTTTGATGTTTACACAAAAGACGACAAGCGGATTTTCGACATAGAGATGCAGACAACGAATAAAAAGAATCTTCCCAAGAGGGCGCGGTATTACCAGAGCATCATAGACATGGACAACCTTTCCCATGGTGAAAAATACAGCAAGCTGAAGGACTCCTATGTGATATTTCTTTGTCTATCCGACCCTTTCAGCGAAAATCTCCCGGTGTATTTTTTTGAAAACATCTGCCGTGGCGACGACAAAATAAAACTGAACGACGGTGCTTACAAGGTCTTTTTCAATGCGTCAGACTATGCTAAAATGGAAAACGACGAGGCGAAAAATTTTTTCAAATTTCTTTCAGGACACGAGGCTGAAAACGACCTCACCAAGTCCATTGAGGAAAAAGTGAACTTCGCCAAACTAAACATGGAGTGGAGAAAACAGTACATGACTTGGCAACAGACAATCGATGAAGAAAAAGACATAGCGTTTGAAGAAGGTGTCCGTAAGGGATTGGAAGAAGGGCTGTGCAAAGCAAAAATAGAAAATGCAAAAGCTATGCTTGCGGACGGGATGGATGTAAATCTTGTTGCAAAATATACAGGTCTTTCGGTTGAGGTTATTGAATCAGAATTGTGCAGGTAAAAAGTGAAATTGTTTTTATCTACCATTATAATGCACTGAAATCAATTATGCCCAGAAGCCGGAGCCCTGCGGAAAATGAAAAATTGTTGCTGTTTTCGTTTCCGTTGTAGTTGACCGTGTTTCCCGAAAAACTTATGTATGGCGCGATATATTCGTTTATTACAAATGCAAGGTCCATGCCGAAGTTTGCTCCGAAATACAGGCGGGAACTTTTGTCTCCGAAAACCTCATGCACATTGGTGAATCCGAGCCGTCCTTCGATGTAGGGGACAAGCATGAATCTCCATAAATTCAACGGGAGCTGGAGCCGTGCAATTCCGCCGAATGAATGTGCGTTTCTTTTTTGCGTTCCTGAAGATGTTTCCATTTCAAGGCTTTCCTGCTGGTAAAAAAATCCTATGCCGAAAAGCTGTAAACTTGCCAGGGCCGTTACATCGAATCCGCCGCCGTCTATTGTGCTTGGAAGAAGATAGGAACCCCGGATGTTCAGCACAAACGGGTCTCCAGCCCATCCGTCAAAACCCATGAATCCTGGGGCTGTGTTTTTTTTCGGTGACTTTTTTTCGTCAAGTCCGTCAAGGTCAGAAAGTTTCCAGACTCCCTGATTTTTTGTCCAGAGGGATTCGATTTCTTTTGTTCCGACATCAAAGACGACGCTTGCACAGTCTCCGTCCGTTTTGATTTTGGAAACCGAAATGGATTTGTATGGCGCGAAAATTTTCTTTATGCGCTCAGATGCAAGGAGTGAAAGTGCCTTGCACGGTTCGTCCTTGAGTTTGTTTCTGTATTCGTAGCTCATGTCGGAAAGAAAAATGTCAACGCCCCTTTCAGAAAGAAGTTCAGCGGAGACAAAACGGGATGCAAGTTCTCCGTCCTTTGACTTCACCATGTCAATAAAAAGGTTCAGCGGAATGTCTTCGTCCATGTAAACCGAGTTTCTCCAGCTCTGGACAAAATCATGTACGCCCGATGTTTTTTCTGTGCAGATTTCCCGTGAGCCGGAATTGTCCGAAAGACTTCGGTTTACGCCTGCCAATCTGTAGCCTGAGTCTGAACTTGGGTCTGGAATCAGTGCGGGGGAGCCTGGTGGTGCGAATCTGTTGGAGTGCGTGAAATAAGTTTTTCCTTCATTTATATTGGAGATGAACGCGCTTTGGTTTTCCCAATGCTTTCCGGTAAAATCGGGGATTTCAATTTTCTGTCCCTCGGTCAAGACCATGGTTCCGGCTTTAATTGATTTTCCTGAGTAGCTTTCGGGAAGCTCTAACAAAAGGAGCCTCAGGTTTTTGTCAACCGCGCTCGGTTTCAGGTCGTGCAGCGAAAAGTTCTGCGGGGTGGCAAAGTCGATGTCGAGAAGTGAAAAATCCGAGAGCCTTGTAGATGATGTGATTACATATTTTTTTCCGGCATCGTCGCTGATTACGAATCCGGTGCTTTCCCTTGTGGATATATAGGATGAAAGTTTTTCGGCCTCGGTGTCGTACTTCTGTTTTGTGAGACCCTCCGCAAGTTTGTTCAGCGTCCGGTACATCACGTCGTTTTCGCTCGGCACTATCCGGCAAACAAAATCCCTGGATGACTGCGCAAAACTTGAGGCTATGGATAAAATGACTGTGAGAATAATGATAAAACTCTTCTTCATGCCTAATATTTTAGCATGGTTTGCTCACTTTTTACAAGGAAAGTTTTTTGAACATTGGTCGCATGTCGTAAGCTGTCGCTTGCTCTTGTGGGCGTTACGGGCATGGACGGCTGTTTCCGGCGGCGTGTAGCGACGGCGGCGGTTTTTAAGGGGGCTATCCCGTAGAGGGGGTAGGACGCAACGCAGTGCGGCCGCAGGGGGAGACTTCCCCCATCAAAATGAATTAGGGCCAGAAATTGACGCAGGCAATTTCTGGGTAGTGAGGGACGAAAGGCCCTAACGGAGAGACTTCCCCCCTCAAAAATTTGGATGATGCCAGAAATTGCTCTGGCAATTTCTGGGTAGTGAGGGACGCATGGCCCGAACGTAGGGAGACCTCCCCCCTCTATTAATCAATTAGGGGCCAGAAATTGACGCAGGCAATATCTGGGGAAGTGGAATTTTTGTGTGGGTTTTTATATAATGGAGATTATAGTGGTGGGGATAAAAAATGACTGAGCCTGTACATCATGATGGTGAGTATGTGTTGACCTCAAAAGGAATCAAGGATTTTGGGGAGATTACACCTGAAATTTCTAAAATCATCGGGAGACAGGCGGGAAAAATATGTTTAAGAATAGGACAGCAAGAGGGAAATAAAGACGATTATGGTGAGTTGCACATGGAGCGAAGGGCTAGGTTAAAAGACTTGCAAAGCGCGGGGTTTGAATCTGCCAGAGATTTCACTGAATTTGTATGCAATGACTATGACGCTATTTATCCTAATGGCATGGGGTTGATTATTTATAAAAAAGGCAAAAAGCATAATCACTTGTATGTGCGATTGACACCGTGTAAAGACGGTTATGAATTTTATGATGTAAAAACGGGCGTTGCAAGCAATAGGGAGCAGATGAAAAATAAAACGCCACTATGGAAAAAATCCAAACAGTAGCGTTTTCTGTCAGAAAAGGAAAGCGCGCATGGCAATCAATTCAGAAATGAATCCCCCTTGCGCAAATTTGGCGGGCATTTCCGACATTTAAAATATATCACAATCAATAGAAATGTCAATCTGTTTTTGATTTCCTATGAATCAGCAGGATAGAATATGGTTTGGAGGCTGTAATCGGGGTTTACTATTGAATTCTTTAGCAAAAAGAAGTATCTTTTATGTATAACTTTTTTAAAAGAGGTAAAAGTTTTATGGCTAATGTAAGAGTTGCTATTAACGGTTTTGGTCGTATTGGACGCTTGGCTTTCCGCCAGATGTTTGACGCTGAGGGTTATGAGGTTGTTGCTATCAACGACTTGACAAGCCCAAAGATGCTTGCTCACCTTTTGAAGTATGACACCGCCCAGGGTGGTTTCATGGGTCGCATTGGTGAGGGAAAGCACACTGTTTCTGCTACCGAGGATTCTATCATCGTTGACGGAAAGGAAATCAAGATTTATGCAGAGAAAGACGCAGTGAACTGTCCATGGGCCGCAAACAAGGTTGACGTTGTTCTTGAGTGCACAGGTTTCTACACATCAAAAGAGAAGTCTGAGGCTCACATCAAGGCTGGTGCTCGCAAGGTTGTTATTTCTGCTCCTGCTGGAAACGATCTGCCAACAATCGTTTACAATGTAAACCACAAGTCTCTCAAGCCAACAGATACAGTTATTTCTGCTGCTTCTTGTACAACAAACTGTCTTGCTCCAATGGCTAAGGCTCTCAACGACTATGCTCCAATCCAGTCTGGAATCATGAGCACAATCCACGCTTACACCGGCGACCAGATGATTCTTGACGGTCCACAGAGAAAGGGTGATCTCCGCCGCTCACGTGCAGGTGCACAGAACATCGTTCCTAACTCAACAGGTGCTGCAAAGGCTATCGGTCTTGTAATTCCT
>CACZPR010000091.1 GCA_902783155.1 uncultured Spirochaetaceae bacterium | reverse complement strand
TACAAAGGAAGGATACGAAGCTGGAGTTGCCAAGGGGGTGGAACAGGGATTAGCTCAAGGGCTAGAGCAGGGAATCTATAAAAAATCCGTGGAAGATGCACTTATTCTGATAAGGAATTACAATGTTCCTGCGGAGACTGCGGCACAACAGATGGGAGCCCCCTTGGACATTGTGCTGGCAGAATTGGAAAGAACGTGTGTAAATTAGGTTGCAAGTTTTTGCGGTTTTCCACGATGTAGAAAATGGGAGCCTTGCGACCAAGTAAAAACTTGAAGAGCAAGCTTTGCTTGCGACGGAGTACATAGACATGGAAATCTGGAAAACTGACATCAGGAAAGAGGCCGCAATTATCGGTTTGATGTAATGGAAATAATAAAATGGACTTTAGTTACGTCTTGAACGCATCGCTTCCTCAAATTGAAAAACTCAAGTCCTTCGGATTTTCTGAAAACAAAGGGGAACTTGTTTTAAAAAAGAATCTGCCGGAAAGTGGATTCTATGTTGTGATACGGCTTTCGGAAAATTCACTTGCCGCAGATGTGTTTGAATCTCTGACGGATGAAAAGTATGTGCTTTTTAATGTTCCTTCCGCGCAGGGAGCTTTTGTCGGCAATCTTCGCTCTGAAGTTCAGGTGCTTGTAAACGAGATACGTGAAAAATGCTTTGTTTGCGGGGACCTGAAAAAAAAGTATCTTGATTTTTTACGCACGCGTTTTAATGTTTCCGGTGATACTCCGTGGGCAGATGAAGGAGATACGGAAAGTACCGTGTTCCGTTGTCCGAATAACAAATGGTTTGCGCTTTTGATGAATATAAAATTCAAGAGCCTTGGAATTGAAAGCGAAGAACCTGTCTGGGCCGTAAATCTAAAAACCGTTGACGCAGTTTCTGTTGCGGACAGGAAATCAATTTTTCCGGCTTACCACATGAATAAAAAATATTGGATTACGGTACTCTTAACTTCTGTAACTGATTTTAATCAGCTCTGTGAACTTACGGAAAAGAGTTATGAACTGGTGACGGGCAAGAAGGGCCGTGAAATGAAAGCGTTTCCTCGTTGAGCATGGTGATTTTTAGTGCTATAATGGACCCCTAAATGTTTTTTTGGAGGATTCGATGGCTGATATTCATGTTTTTCCTGATGCACCGGAGGGTACGCCTGAAAGCAGGTTTGTCCATCTGCATGTACATTCGGACTATTCGCTTCTGGACGGAGCCTCAAAGCTGGACACGCTGATTGCCAGGGCGAAAGAGCTTAACATGAAGTCCCTTGCCCTTACCGACCATGGAAACATGTTCGGAATCCTCAACTTTGAGCATATCTGCCATGCGAACGGAATCAACCCGATATGCGGCGAGGAATTCTATGTGGCGGAAGGAAGCCATCTGGAGCACAACAGGATTCCATATTCAAGGAACGGAAAGTCGCACTACAATTACCATCTGATTCTTCTTGCGCAAAACGAGACCGGCTACAAAAATCTTTCGTGGCTTTCTTCACTTGCTTATACCGAGGGACTCCATTCCGGCGGAATCTTTGAAAAACCCAGAATCAGTTTTGAACTTCTGCAGCGGTACCACGAGGGCTTAATATGTCTTTCTGCCTGCATTCAGGGTGAGGTTCCTGAGGCTCTGCTTTTTGATGATGAAGAACGTGCTTACGAGACTGCCCGAAAATACAAGGAGCTTTTTGGTCCCGACCATTATTACATAGAAATCCAGGACCACGGACTTGAGGACCAGAAAAAGGTTGCCCCGAAACTCGTGAAACTTGCGCGCGACCTTGACATTCCGCTTGTGCTTACAAACGATGTCCACTACTGCCTGAAGGAAGATGCCGATGCCCAGGATGCGCTTGTCTGTATCGGGCTGAAAAAATCGCTTAAGGACCCAAACCGAATCGGCATGTATTCTTCGGGACAGGAATGGTATCTGAAGACTGACGAGGAGATGGCGAAACTCTTCCCCCAGTACCCGGATGCCATTGAAAATACTTTGAAGATTGCCTCAATGTGCGACCTCACAATCCACCAGTACAAGACCCAGGAACTCAAGAACTGTCTTCCTCGTTTCGATTTGCCGCCGGAGTTCCAGAAAGATTCGGACTACACAAAAAATCAGGATGCCTATGTCCGCCATATCGTCGAGGAGGGGCTTAAAAAACGCTACAAGGAAATCACCCCGGAAATCAGGGAAAGATGCGAGTACGAGCTTGGCATAATCTTCAACATGGGATTTTCCGGCTACTTTCTGATTGTGTGGGAATTCATCAACTGGTCAAAGATGAACGGCATTCCGATTGGCCCGGGGCGTGGTTCAGGAGCCGGTTCCCTTGTCGCCTACTGCATGACCATCACAGACATTGACCCGTTCCGCTACAAGCTGATTTTTGAACGCTTTTTGAATCCTGAGCGCGTCTCCATGCCTGATTTTGACGTGGACATGGACTTCGAATTCCGCCAGAGGATAATCGAGCATACGGTGGACCTTTACGGGGAGCCGCAGGTTGGCCACATAGTCACGTTCGGTACCCTGAAACCCAAGCAGTGCATTGCCGACGTGGGACGCATCCTGGACATTCCGCTTTCCGAAGTCAACATGATGAAGGCCTGTGTCCCGGACAACCCCAAGGCAAAACTTAAGGACGCATTCACTCCGCCTGACGAAAAGCATCCCGACAACGGACAGCTGATTCCGTACACGCAGATGGAGCACTTCAACAACGACAAGGAAAAATTTGACCTGTACCAGAAGATGTTCGCCCTGTGCAAAAAACTGGAGAACGTAAACCGCAACACAGGTCTCCACGCATCCGGCATGGTGATTGGACTTACCGCTCTTCCCGATTGGGCGCCTGTTTTCAAGGACAACAAAACCGGAAGCAAGGCGGTCCAGTACACTATGGACATAATCGAACCGTGCGGGCTTGTCAAGTTTGACTATCTTGGACTGAAGACCCTTTCGCTTATCCGCTACGCCGAAAACATTGTCAACAAACACAGAAAGCCGGGGGAACCTGAGTTCAGCATTGAGGATGTGAGCGACAGCGACGAAAAAACCTTCGACCTTTTCTGCCGGGGGGACACGGTTGCGGTCTTCCAGTTTGAATCACCGGGAATGCAGAAGATTCTGCGTCAGGCAAAACCCCGCTGCATAGAAGAGCTTGTCGCCTTGAACGCACTTTACCGTCCGGGACCGATGGATTTTATCCCCAATTATATAGACGGAAAATGGAAGCCGGAGACAATCCACTATCCTGACCCTTGCCTGGAGGACATCCTCAAGGAGACCTACGGTGTAATGGTTTACCAGGAGCAGGTCATGCAGGTCTCCCAGAAGATTGCGGGATTCTCTCTTGGTGCAGCCGACATGCTCCGACGCGCCATGGGAAAAAAGAAGCCCGAAGTCCTCATGGGAAAGAAAAAGGAATTCGAGGAGGGAGCCATAAAGCAGGGATTCACCAAGGAACACGCGGATGAAATCTTTGACATAATGGTTCCTTTCGCAGGCTACGGATTCAACAAGTCCCACGCGGCCGCATATTCTGTCGTCGCATACAGGACCGGATGGCTCAAGGCAAACAGACCGGCTGAGTTCATGGCCGCAAACCTTACGAACGAAATCACGTCCACCGACAAGATTCCTGTCTACATCGAGGAGGCGCGCAAAATGGGAATCCCGGTGGACCAGCCTGATGTCAACCGTTCCGACTCAATCTTCGATGTAGTTGACGGACGCATTGTGTTCGGTCTCATGGGAATCAAGGGCATGGGGCAGGGCGCTGCCGAGGCAATAGTCCGCGAGCGTGAGGCAAACGGCCCGTACAAGTCTTTTCTTGATTTTATCGAACGAATCGACACGCACGAGGTCAACAAAAAGGCGATAGAAGTTTTAATCAAGACCGGCGGATTCGACAGGCTGGACAAAAACCGTGCTACCCTCATATTGAACTACGAGCAGGCAATTGCCTATGAGGAAAAGAAACGTCTGGGTGCGGACAGCGGACAGATAAGTCTTTTTGAGGACACTGGCATACAGGAATTTGTGGAGTACAAGTTCGAGGAAGTGGAGGAGATGCCGAAGATGGAGCTTCTCAATATGGAGAAGGAATTCATCGGTTGTTTTGTGAGCGGACATCCTCTTGACGAGTGGCGGGACGTGATTGAAAAATGCGTGACGGTCAACAGCGACAACATCGCGCGTCTGGGAAAGGAGGACAAGGCACTCAAGGACTCACTTGCGGCGAGCGGAAGAAATTCATGGCAGACACGCAACAGCGGCAGGGTCTACACGGCAATCGGAATGATTCAGGATTTGCGGGTCATAATGACAAAAAAGGGAACCCAGATGGCTTTCGCAAAACTTGCCGACTTCAAGGACACAATCGACGTGACATTTTTTCCGAAGGTCTGGGAGGCTCTTTCCGACAAAATCAAAAACGAGGGAGTCTATGCGTTCAGGGGGCGCGTTGACGGAACAAGGGATGTGCCGACCCTGCTTGTCGAAAGTCTGGAGGATCCGTCCGAGCTTCAGAAAAAATCAATATCGTCGGTGCATATACAGATGGCGAGCGGTTTTAAAAATCCTGGCGAAATCAACGAAATGAAGGAATTTTTATTTGGCGGTCAGGGCAATTGTGTTGTATATTTTCATATAGATGTAGATGGAAAAAGTTATATCATCAAGGCGAACACACAGATGACCGCAAAATCGGACCCGGATACCGTGCAAAGTCTCAGGGACATGCCGATGGTCAAGGATGTCTGGTGCGAGTGAACCTTGAAATTTTTTACTGGAGTTGAATATGTTTAACCCGATTTTTTTGATACTCAGCATACTTTCTGCGGTGGTATCCGTTTATGCAATCCTGTGCGTCGTAAGGATAATACTCACATGGATTCCCCCGGCCAGCGGCAACGGATTTACGAACTTCCTTGCAAAAATCTGCGACCCCTATCTGAACCTTTTTAAAAACATAAAGTGGCTCAGGTTCGGCGGCTTCGATTTAAGTCCGGCACTGGGACTGTGCATACTCAGCGCGGTGTCTACCCTGCTTGGAAGTTTTTCCAGTGGACAGGGATTTTCGCTCAGCCATCTGCTTCAGACCATCGTAGGCCTGGCGTGGAACATGGCAAATTCCGTATTGATTTTCATAACCGTGGTCCTGATTGTCCGGCTCATAACAATATTGGTCAACAAGACCACGTACACATCCAATCCGTTTTTGAGCGCAATAGATTCGTCGCTCGGTGCTTTGGCGGGCCGGGTGTCCAGACCCTTTTTCAAGAACTCAAACTACAAGTCCCAGCTGATTGCGGCAATCATAGCGCTTGTGATTGCGTCTCTTGTCGGTTCCATAGTCATAGGCACGCTGTGCAATCTGATTGGTCTGATTCCAGTTTGATTCGTGCGGATTTGCGAGGGGGAATTTGATTGAAGATTGGTGATTTGGGTGCGGCGGTGGAAAACCTTCCGGGCGTGGGACCTTCAACGGCTAAACTTTTTGCCAGGATGAACATCTTCACCGTTTCGGATTTGCTCAGGACCTATCCGCGCGACTACGAGGACAGGACCCGGCGTGTTTTTTTGAAAGATTTCGCGCAGTCAAAAGTGCATACGGTGTGCAAGGTTGTTTCCCACGACTGGTTTGGCTATGGAAAAATGCGGACGCTAAAAATTTTTATAACGGACGGCTCCGCAGATGCAGTTCTTGTCGCATTCAACAGACCCTTTCTTGAAAAATCGCTTCCGGTGGGTAGCATTGTTCTTGTCACCGGAAAATTCGATGTGCGCTACAACCAGATTCAGTCCACATCGTTCGAGGCGGAAAAACTTTCGTCCGAAGGCGAGCTTGAAGATTTTTTGCAGAAGGACATTCCCGCATCCGGAGTTCTTCCAGTCTATCCCTTGACCGAGGGACTTTCGCAAAAAAATTTCAGAAAAAGCGTTTCGGCAGCCATCAGGCTTTATGCCCGCGCACTTGATGATGAGATTCCGCCGGACATTATAGGGGAAAGAAATCTTCTGAAAAAGACCGACGCAATCAGGATGATTCATTCCCCCGAAAATCTGGAGCAACTTGCGCTTGCCCGGCGCACCCTGATTTACGAGGAGCTTTACCATTTTGAATACAGGATGGCGCAGAGGACCCTTGACCACCGTGGCGTTCTCCCGACTCTGGAGCAGGCCGCTGTTTTTGATTCAGTGCCAGATGGTGCCATGACCCCGGATTCACAAAATCAGGCAGATCCACAGAATCCACCGTCGGCGGCCCCTTATTTTCAGTCCCCGCAGATAAACGTCACGTCTTTTGAAAAACAGCTTTCCCCGAAGCAAAAACTTTTGTACGAAAGGCTTCCGTTCAAATTGACCGACGGACAGATGGCCGCCATCTATGAAATGAACCAGGACATAGACAAAAGCCAGGGCGAGTGCAATATCATGCGGACCAGTCCCGAAAAACTGGAGCGTCCACCGTTTTCAATGCAGCGTCTTTTGCAGGGCGATGTGGGTTCTGGAAAAACTCTGGTGGCCTTTTTTGTCTGCCTTAGAACCATAGACTACGGCGGCCAGTGCGTTCTTCTTGCCCCGACTGAACTTTTGTCACGCCAGCATGCCGAGAACGCCGCAAAACTTTTGGAGCCGGTTGGCGTGAAGGTCGCGTTTCTTACCGGGAATCTGAAATCCTCCAGCCGCCAGACACTTTTGAATGCGCTGAAGGACGGAAACGTTGATATTGCTGTCGGAACACACGCTCTTTTTAGCCGCAACGTCCAGTACAAAAACCTTATGCTTGCCGTAATCGACGAGCAGCACCGTTTTGGTGTCACGCAAAGGGAGTCCATAATCGCAAAGGGGAGGGTCAGCGAGGGAAAGATTGCCCACAGCCCCGACGTTCTTATGATGAGCGCGACACCGATTCCCCAGACGCTTGCCCTTACCGCGTTCGGAGATTTGGACATAACGACAATCCGCACAATGCCGCAGGGACGGAAGGCCATAAAAACGTATCTTACGGTCATGGGAAAGGAGAGCGACGTTTACAGGGCGGTCCACAGGGAACTTGCGGCGGGACACCAGGCATACTTTGTCTACCCGCGCATTTCGGAAGGCGACATGATGGACGGAGGTGACGACGGTGGACTAAAATCTGCCGAGGAGATGTACAGTTTTTTAAATCAGACTGTCTACCCGAATTTTACGTGCGCCCTGATTCACAGCAAGATTGACGAGGACGGACAGACCAAAATCCTTCAGGACTTCCGCTCGGGAAAAATCCAGGTTCTCGTGGCTACGACCGTTGTTGAGGTTGGAGTCGATGTTCCGAATGCCACCTGCATTGTGATTGAACATGCGGACAGATTTGGACTTGCGGAGCTTCACCAGTTGCGGGGCCGTGTGGGGCGCGGAGATTTGCAGTCATATTGTTTTTTGATTTACGGAAAAAACATAACGGAGGACGGAAAGCAGAGGATGAAGGCAATCCGAAACAATTCCGACGGATTTGTGATTGCGGAGGAAGACCTTAAGCTTCGCGGACCGGGACAGATGGGCGGCACAATGCAGTCCGGATATTTGACCCTGGGTATTGCCGACCTGACCCGCGACCGCGATTTGCTGAGGCTTGCAAGATACGACGCGTTCACAAAAGTGCGGGAAGAAAATCTGAATTAGGCGACGTAGGCTTCCAGTTTTGCAATTCTTACCGGGTGCTGCATTCTTCCGATGGCCCTGCGTTCAATCTGGCGGATTCTCTCTTTTGTCAGGTTGCATACATCGCCGACTTCCTTGAGTGACATCGGTTTTTCGCCGGTAAGACCGTAGCGCAGGCGGAGAACCTTTGCTTCGTTCGGGCGGAGAGTGTTAAGGACTGCCGAAATCTCTTCCTTCATTGAATTGTTGATTGCCATTGCGTCTGGACTTTCGGAAACGGTGTCCTCAATGAAGTCACCCAGCTGGTGGCTATCGTCGCTCTTCATTGTAACTTCCGAGTCAAGGCTTATCATGTCCCTGGAAATGTTGAGCATCTCGCGGACGTGTGAGGTCTCCATGCCAAGCATTTTTCCAATCTCGACAATCTCTTTTTCTTCCGATTTTTCGTGTCCAATGATTCTGCGTGCGTTCTCAATCTGTGCAAGCTCGTTGGCCCTGTTCTGTGGAAGCCTGATTGCGCGTCCCTTTTCGCAGATTGCCTTCATGATTGCCTGCCTGATCCACCAGACCGCATAAGAAATGAAGTGGTATCCCTTTCCGGCATCAAATCTGTCGATTGCATTCAAAAGTCCGATATTTCCTTCGTTCACCAGATCCGAAAACTCAAGACCACGGTTCTGGTACTGCTTTGCGATATTCACGACAAAACGCAGATTCGCGCGCACTATTTTTGCCCTGGCATCCCTGTCTCCGGCGGCGGCTTTTTTTGCCAAATCGTTTTCCTCTTCGCGTGTCATAAGCGGAATTTTTCTGATTTCATTGAGATACATTTCCATAATAGATTTTTCGTTAGCCATTTTCTTGCCTCCGGATTTCGGTGTTTTCTACACAAGATTTATAGCAAGAATCGTGCCAAGTTTTGGGAGATGGTTAAAATCAATAAAAAAGGTAAAAATCCACCGGAAACGACCGTTTTTGTCTGTCAAATCTGGATTGGTTTGGTCCATTTTGGAGTGCCGCAGAGATTTTTTTTAATTGATGGGTCAAAATGATACAGTAATCTGGGGGATTTTGGCAAACTGAGCCAAAAAAGAACAGCGGGAACCGTCCGATTGAAAAAATGGCAGCCCCCGCCGCTTTATAAAAGTCTGTTACTCAACCACAGCGATGATGTCGGAATTCTTGAGAATAAGATAATCCTCTCCGTCCATCTTGACTGCTGTTCCGGAATACTTGTCGTAGAGAACCTTTTCGCCAACTTTTACAGTGATTTTTTCTTTTTCAGTTCCAGGTCCAACGGCCACGACTTCCGCCTGCTGTGTTTTTTCCTGTGCAGTCTCCGGGATATAAAGTCCGCCCGCAGTTTTTGTTTCCGCCGCCGCCTGTTTTACAAGAACACGGTCTGCCAAAGGTCTGATTTTCATAATTTCCTCCAAATATGTTTAGGGGTGTGCCCCATTTTTTTCTTACTATAAGTTAATAAAATAAATTGCAAAGGTCAAATTTTTTTTGATGGAATTTTTCCTGTTTCCCTAACATTAAATTAGTTCAATCTAACATGAATTTATAGAAAAAAAATCATTTATAATGTAAACTGCAAGGAATACAAAATTTTGACAGGGAAAAAATCTTCTCTGCTTTGGAGATATAGATGATACAGGTTGAACATGTTTCTCGCAGGTTCGGGACATTCCGGGCCGTGGATGACATCAGCTTTGATATACAGACTGGCGAGATTGTCGGTCTGCTTGGACCAAACGGTGCCGGAAAAACAACCACAATGCGTATGATAACCGGCTTTCTGGAACCTTCCGACGGCTCCATAAAAATTGACGGCCAAAATGTTGTGGACTACCCGGTGGAGACAAAGGCCAAAATCGGGTACATGCCTGAGTCGGCTCCGCTTTACGGCGAAATGATTGTTGAGGACTATCTTTCCTACGTCGCCCAAATGAATGGATGTGACCCGTCCACCAGAATCCCGGAGCTTGTTGAAATCTGCGGACTGAAAGAGGTCATGCACAAAAACATATCCGAGCTTTCTCGCGGAAACAAACAGAGGGTCGGACTTGCGCACGCATTGATGGGAAATCCCGAAATCCTGATTCTTGATGAACCGACCAGCGGACTGGACCCCAACCAGGTCAGTGAGGTGCGTTCGTTGATTAAAAAGATTGGAGAAACAAGGACCGTAATCATCTCGACGCACATACTTAGCGAAGTTGAAATGCTGTGCAGCCGTGTAATCATCATTTCAAAAGGAAGAAAGGTCGCGGACTCCTCAACACAGGAACTCCGGGAGCATTATGGACATTCTGGACTTGTGCGCATGGCTGTTGACGCTCCATCCGAAACCCAGCTCAAACAAAAACTTATGATGATTAGCGGCGTTGATTCGTGCTCGGTCGGCGAGGATTCCGAGGGATTTTTGCTTGCGACTGTCGGCGTAAAAAATGATGAGGAGATTCGTCCACGGCTTGCCAGGGCAATTGTTGAGAGCGGCTGGGATTTGTTTTCGCTTGAAATGCAGAAAAACAGTCTGGAGGATGTGTTCAGGGCTTTGACAACAGGAGGTGAGGACAAATGAGTGATGAAAAAAAATCTGATGTAAACGAGACTCCAGAGTTTTCCCCCGATTCAGCGAGCGCGGCTTTGAGGGCTGCATTTCTGGAACTTTCAAAATCTGCATGGGATATTGAGAAGGAAATAAAGGTCAGCTCCTCGGAGATTTTTGATGCTGCCGATGAAGAAAAAAAGACCTCCGCGATTGTCTCCGGCGACGAAGAAAAAAAGTCCGATGAAAATATTTTGGAGGACATAATCACCCAGGAGAAGCCGAAAAAAAAGCGTGGAAGAAAACCAAAGAATAGTTCGGCCAGCGTAAAAAAGGCAGCCGAAACTCCCGCTGTTGATTCGGAACCGATTGTTTCAGAACCGTCGGATTTGATAATTTCTGATTCCCCATCCATTGATTCTGCCCCGGTGGAAGAAAACCTTGACGCGGTGGACAATGCGGCTTCCGAAATCTACCGGGAGACTGAAACTGTAAAATATGAGGAATCCATCGAGGAGCCTGTTCCCGAAACTCCGGCCCCAGTTCCTGAAGAAAATGTCGCTGTCAAAATCAAGAAGGAAAGGAAAAATGTTTTTGGATTTTTCAAAGACGTGCAGCAAAAAGTTAAGACCGTGATTGAAAAAAAATCCACCGAAAAATCCACCGAAAAAGAATCGGAGAAAATTGTTCCCGAATCCAGCGAGAAAGCTCCAGTTGTTGAAGCTGAAAACTATCAGGAGCAGGTTCAGAATGTTGAGGTGGAAGAATCTGTGGAAATGCCCGTGGAAAAATCCACCGATGAATCAGTGGCGGAATCTTCTATAGAACAGAGCGAAAATTATGTCGCGGAAACTTATGACCAAAATCAAGAGGAGGAAGTGGAATCCGCTCCGGTCGATGTTCCTGCCGTCAAAGCTGAAAGCAAAAAAGATGTGCCGCAAAAAAAACTTGGACCGAGCTATTGGCAGAGAATGTTTGCGCCCGAGGACCGTTCCCAAAAATCAACGACAGGTCTTTGGCGCACGATAATGGGACGCGAGCTTAAATCATATTTCACAAGCCCGATTGCCTACATTGTCACAGTGTGCTTCCTTCTGTTGTCTGGATTTTTGTTCTTCCCGACATTCTTCCTGGAGGACCGCGCCGAACTGCGATATTTTTTCCAGAATCTTCCGGTGCTGTTCAGCCTTTTCATTCCGGCCATGACGATGAGACTGTTTTCGGAAGAAAAAAAGAGCGGCTCCCTTGAAACTTTGATGACGCTCCCTGTCACAAGTCTTGATGTGGTTCTTGGAAAATATTTTGCCGCACTGATTTCGTCCCTCTTCATGCTTCTCCCAACCTTGTCGTATCTGATTGCCTGCAATATTTTTGGACATCCAGACGCGGGACCAATCTGGGGTGGATACATTGGAGCGATTTTCCTTGCGGCGGCATTTTCTGCGATTGGTCTTTTCAGCTCGTCCATAACGAACAACCAGATTCTCTCGCTTTTTGTCGCTCTGGCAATCTGCATTTTCCTGACCTTTGTAAGTTCGTTTGTCGTGCTGCTTCCTCCGTTCCTTGCGAATATGCTTACATTCATTTCCGCGTCCAGCCATTTTGATTCCATCGCGCGTGGAATTTTGGACAGCAGGGATTTGATTTATTTTGTTTCCGTCACCGTGCTGTTTGTTGCTCTGACGGTCCGCCGCTTGAACTGTGCAAGGAAGGGAAAATAAAATGAAAAATACAAACGAAAAAATTCCTTTGGGCGAAAAAATCAAAACAGCCTTTGGAAAATTCGCAGAAAGTTTTTTGAAGTTTATAAGAAATCCGTCGGGCATTTTTGCTCTGTTTGTTGTTGTCCTGGTTTTGATAAATCTGGTGGCATCGAGGGCTTTTGTCCGTCTGGACATCACATCTCCAAAATCTTATTCTCTTTCCGCTTCGAGCAAGGAGATTGTCAGGACCATTGACGAGCCTCTGACCGTGAGGGTTTTCTTCACATCAAATCTGAATGCCCCATATTCTTCGACATATCAATATATAAAGGACATACTTTCTGAGTACAAGTCCGCGGGAAACAAAAATTTCTCATACGAATTTTTTGATATGAATAAAGAAGAAAACCAGCAGCTTGCGGCAACTTATGGTGTCCAGCAGATGCAGATTCGTGAAATCAAAAACAACGAGATGGGATTCAAGAACGCCTACATGGGAATGGTTGTTTCATATTCGGACCAGAACGAGGTTTTGAATGGACTCACATCGAGCGACGGAATTGAATACAAAATCACGGGAGCAATCAACAAGGTCATCTCGAACACAAACGCACTGCTTGGTCTCTCCGACAATGTGCGGGTGACACTTTACCAGTCGTCCGGTCTAAAAAAATATGTTGATGGATTTGATGATTTGGAGCCTGTCGTAAAATCTGCCGTCGCTTCCCTGAATCAAAAATACGAGGACAGAATTGTTCTGGATGTAAAAAATCCTTCCGACGATGAAATTGAAAATCTGATTGAGCGATTCGGAGTCACAACATATCAACTTGAAAATGACGATGGCTCCACCGAACTTGGGACTCTCTGCATTGTGCTTGAGAACGATGGAAAAAGCCGCGTTGTTCCTGTAAAAATTGGACAGGGCTTTGCATTTTCTGAGGACGGTGCGCTTGTTTCCCACTTCAGCATCCAGGGCCTTGAGGATTTGTCCACCTCTGTTGATGAAAGTCTGAAGGCGCTTGCTTCGAATGTTACATCCGTTGCGTACATCACCGGACATGGGGAGCTTGCACTTTCCGATGACCAAAATGGAGCCGCCGTTCTTTCCGAAATTCTTTCCGAGCATTATTCGCTTAAGGAAGTAAATCTTTCCGAGGGTGACATTCCTCTTGATGTTTCATGCGTAATCATTAACGGACCAAACTCCAAATTCGCCGAGACGGAACTTTACAAGCTGGACCAGTTCCTTATGAACGGCGGAAACCTTTTGATGTTCCTTGATCCGTTTGATTCAAATCCGACGCAAAATGAAATGGGAATGCCGAACTATGTTCCGCTGGACACAGGTCTTGACACCCTGCTGAAAAAATACGGACTTACATTGAACAGTGAATATGTGATGGACGAAATGTGCGCGCAGACATCAAACCAGTGGACCGGAGAAACTGTGGACCTCTACTATGCCCCGATGCTTGAAAGCGAATGTCTGGACCAGAAAAATGCCGTCACAAAAAATCTGGGCTACGTAATGTTCTTCCTCCCGGGTTCGATAGATGCGGGCGAGGCCGAAAAAAATTCTGGTGAAAAAGTTTCCGTCCTTGCGACATCCTCCGAAAAGTCCTGGGCCGAAAAAGAAAACTTTGTTCTGGACCCGAGCTATCTTGCTCCACCGAATCCAAAGGACGAAAAGAAATACAATCTTGCGGTTCTTGTTGAAGGAAAATTTTCAAGCGCGTTTGATTCCGCCCCAAAGGATGAAGAAAAACCTGCCGCTGAAAATGAATCGGAAGCTGAGTCTGAATCAGAAGAAAAAGCCGCTGAGGAATCTGTTTACAAATCTTCAACACACCTTTCAAAATCTGTGCAGCCTGGAAAAGTTTTGCTCGTGTCGTCGTCATACATCGCAGGCCCGTACCTTGGAGAGTCAATTTTCCAGAACACGGGACTCTTTGTTGAAAATGCGGTTGACTATATGAGTGGAAACGAGGACCTGTGTTCAATGCGCACAAAGGGACTTTCGCTTGCGACCCTCGATGTGAAGTCAAACGGATTTGCGAACTTTGTAAAATATTTCAATGAAATTGGTCTTGCTGTTATAGTCGCTGCTGTCGGACTCATCGTGATATTGATGAGAAAAAAACGTCGCTCGCTGATTCGTCAGAAATATAATCCGGGTGACAGCCGTGAGGAAGCAAAGCCTGTTATGAAAGTGAAGACATCAAAGAGGGGAGGACAGAAATGAGTAAGACCGCATTAAAAAAATCAATACTTTTTGGCTTGGCACTGGTCTTGCTGCTGGTCTATTTTTTGCAGCTGTCGCTTACCGGTCGGGCAAAGGACAAGACCATTTCCTTGAACAAGGATGTTGACAGGGTGACAATCGAAAAGCGTGGCGGAAACATTTGTCTGGAAAAAATTGACGGTGAATGGAAAATCAGCACGATGGAAAATCTGGAACAGAAGTTCACCACCGAGGAATATCCTGTGCAGAATATTGTTGACGCTGTTTCAAAAATACATTTGCTTGGAACGGTCAGCAGCGGAAATGCGAATAGGGTCCAGCGTTATGGACTTGACGACGATTCAAAAATTGCTGTCAGTGTATATGGAAAAAATAAACTTCTCCGCACTGTGTTTGTTGGAAAAAATTCCGGTTCGGGAAGCCAGTGCTATGTGCAGATTGATGGAAAAAAATCCGTCATGGTTGCCGATGGCGCGCTCCAGTCCGTGTTTGACAAAACCATTTCAAGTTTGCGGAACAAGACACTCTATGAAATTGCGTCGGACAGCATTTCTTCTATCAGAATAAAAAATGGTGAGAGTGAGTTTGAGCTTCTTCTTGACCAGGTGGAGACAATCGATTCGGATGTCTTCAAAGTTGCAAATCAGCGCACGGAATGGAAACTTGCAAAGTCGCCGGAGGATATGGTTGATGTTGTTCTTGACCAGGGCAATGTTGGAACATGGATTGCGAGCCTTTCCAGCATGAAGGTCTACCAGTGGTGCGAGCCTTATGTGAATGTTCCCGAACGTGCGCCCGACATTGAAGTTGAGATTGCGGTTGGTGGAATGATTTATTCAATCAACATGTACAGCGAGGATGACGACAAGTATCTTTGTTCATCAAACCAGACCGATGGACTCTTTTACATCCTGAAGTCCTCCGCAAGTTCCTATGCAAAAGATTTGAACGACCTGATTGTAAAGTTTGAGCCTCCCGCCGAAGCTTTGGAAATTGAGGAGTAAGATATGATTGACATTGACGAGCAGAAAAAAATCGCCGTGCTGATTGATGCGGACAACACTCCCGGAAAAAAATTGAAGCCGATTTTGCAGGAGATTGCGGTCCACGGTCACATAATCACGAAAAGGGCTTACGGGGATTTTACAATCCAGACGCTGAAAAACTGGAAGGACGATTTGAACAACAATGCGGTCATACCGGTCCAGCAGTTTGCATACACGCAGGGAAAAAATTCCAGCGACTCCGCGATGATTATTGACGCGATGGATTTGCTCTACACCGGAAAATACGATGCCATTGCACTTGTGACAAGCGACTCTGATTTTACAAAACTTGCGACCCGCCTGAAGGAAAGCCAGATTTATGTTTTCGGCGTGGGTCAGAAAAAAACACCCCAGTCTTTTGTCAACGCATGTGACGATTTTATCTACATTGAAAATCTGAAAGAAGTTGATGACGAAGATGATTCCGCTCCTGTGCAAAACGACAAACCTGCTGAAATAAAACACCACAAGCCGGCCAAAGGACTTGGGATTTTTAAGCGCAATAGCGAGACCATGACCGACCGCCAGTTCCGGAAGATTTTCAAACTTTTGATGAAGGCCTACGAAACTTATGCGAACGAAGACGGCTGGGCTGATGTAAGTGCGGCAGGTTCTTATTTCAAACGCCAGGACCCGGGCTTTGACACTCAGGACTATGGTTTCAGAAAACTTTCCGATTTGATTGAATATCTGGACGACGATTTTGAAATCCAGAAAGTTCCGCTCTCAAACAGCAGGCGCGGACATTCAATTTTGTATTACAAGCCCAGGGAAAAATAAATATTTTTTTTGAATTTGCAAAGCAGTCTCTGGATTTCAGGGGCTGCTTTTTTTGCTTTCAGATTTATGTCAGGCTCTAAGCTTGAACGCTGTCTCCCGATGGTTTTTGCAAAGCCAGTTTTTTGTCATCATGTGCGTATATCGCTTTCAAAATAATCGGTACGGATATGGAGCTTACAATTATCAAAAGGATGACCGACGTGAAAAATGCGTGGTCAAGTATTCCTTCCGTAAGTCCCCTCTGCGCGACAATCAATGCGACTTCACCGCGTGTCATCATTCCGCATCCGATTTTCAGACTGTCACTGAAATTGAACTTGCACAGTTTTGCAACCGCACCGCATCCGACAACTTTTGAAAACATTCCGACAACGACAAATGCGAGCGAAAAGAGAAGGATGGATGTGTCCAGCGTCCTTATGTTTGTCTGCAATCCGATTGAAGCAAAAAAGATTGGACCGAAAAGCATGTATGAGTTCACGTCCATTTTGCGTGAAATGTAAGACGAATCTTTTGTTGAGCAAAGGATTACCCCTGCTATGTATGCACCCGTTATGTCCGCGACTCCGAAAAAATGTTCGGCGATATATGAAAGCGAGAATGCAAGCGCAAGACCGACAATCGGGATACGCCTTGTGTGGCTGTGCTTTTTTTCATAGAACTTGAAGATTTTATAAAAAATATAGCCCACTACAATAGAAAGAACAAAGAATAAAAGTGTTGAAAGAATGACCTTCACGATGCTTCCAACCTGGTCTCCTTCTCCCGCGTTTGATGGATTCAGACTGATTACGAACGTAAGCACGACAATTCCAATCACGTCGTCGATTATTGCCGCGCTCACGATTGTTGTTCCGACCATTGTTGAAAGTTTTCCAAGCTCCTTCAGGGCCTGCACAGTTATGCTCACGGATGTTGCGGTCAGAATCGTTCCAATGAAAAGTCCCCTGTAAAATTCCTGCGACCCAATTTCGCCGAAGCCATAGAAGCACATGAACAAAAAAGTTCCTGCGGCCAAAGGAACTGCAACCCCGGCACACGCAAGCAGAGTCGCCTTGAGCCCGGATTTTTTCAGGTCGTTTATGTTCGTGCCAAGCCCTGCGTTGAACATCAGCATGATTACGCCAATTTCCGCCATACCGCTCAAAAAGTCAGAGGGCTGCACCCAACCAAGGATGCTCGGTCCAATCAAAAGTCCCGCGATGATTTCGCCCGCAACCTGTGGAGCCTTGAGTTTTCTCGCGATGAGTCCAAAAACTTTTGCAAAAATAATGATGATGGCAAGCTGCCTGATTAATTCCAGTTTGTTCATAAAAACCTTCTTTCCAGTTCCTTAGATTTTAAGCCCCCAGCAATTTTAAAAACTGATTCTACTACTTATACATAAAAAACTCAACGGCACAAAATTCACAGTGTTTTTTCAACGACCTTTTCCAGTGCGGAAACCAGGGTGGGGATTTCATCTTTTTTTAATGCAGAATAATTCACAACCAGAACCGTCCGTCCATTTTTTTCTTCCATATTTTTAGCATCCAGATAAAAATCGTCCAGCTGCGCAATTTTGATTTTCCGTTCCAAAAGTTCCTTCCTGATTTCTGATTTTGTTTTTTCCGTTTTGATTTCCAGCAAAAAATGCAGTCCGGAATTCTCTTCAAAAATTTCCGCGTTTTTAGAAAGCGAACTTTTTTCAATGGACTGAATCAAAGTGTTCCGAAGATTCCGATAGATGTTTCTCATTCTCGAAATGTGTTTTTCAAGATGCCCGCCGTCAATAAAATCCGCAAGAATCAATTGGTCAAGCGCAGGAACAGGACATGAGTAGATTCCAATTTTTTTTGCAAACCCGTCCACAATTTTCTTTGGTAAAACCATGTACGAAATTCTGAACGAAGGCGAAAGTATTTTTGAAAAAGTGTTGACATAAATTACCGAGCCTGTGGAATCCGAATACTGTAATGGCGGCAATGGTTTTCCGTTAAAGCGGAACTCGCTGTCGTAGTCATCTTCGATTATAAATCTGCCAGTTTTTTTTTCGCACCAGTCCAAAAGTTCCAGCCGTCTTTTAATTCCCATGACGCTTCCTGTTGGGAAATGGTGGTTCGGTGAAATGTGGATTACGTCTGCCTTTGTCTTTAAAAGTTTTTCAACGCACATTCCGTTGCCGTCGGTCTGTACCGTTATGGTTTTGACTCCGTTCAGCTCGAAGATTTTTTTTACCTTTGGATAGCCCGGATTTTCCACCGCAAAAATTTTGTCGCGTCCCAAAAATTGAGCGAGCATTGAGTAAAGCGATTCCGTTCCCGCGCCGATTACAATCTGGTTTTCATCAACCGACATTCCGCGAAAGTCCGAAAGATATTTTGCAAGCGATGACCTGAGCTGCTCCGTTCCAAAAACCGAAGTGCGTTCCAAAAGCGTGTGCGATTGTCCGTTTAAAACTTTCCGCGCAATCCTAGCCCAAAGCGAGAACGGAAATTTTTCTTCGGTGACAGAGTTGCTTGTAAGGTCGATTAAATTTTTTTCATCACCTTTTGATTCCTGCTCTGTTTTTGATGATGAAGTTTTTTTTGTAATCCTGTCTGCGTCTGCTTTGATTGCGCTGCTAATTATTTTGTTGTTCTTTATGTCGGTGACAAAGAATCCTTTTTTTTCGATGGAATAAATCCACCCTTCATCAATGAGACGCTGGTATGCAGTCTGCACGGTTATTATGCTTACTCCGAGATGGGACGCAAGGTTTCTTTTTGAAGGAAGTTTTTCCCCTGAAACAAGGACTTCGTTTTCAATCTGGTGTTTTATGCTCAGGTAAATCCATTCCCACAGCGGAATCTTTTCGCGCCCCTCAAAATTTATCGTTATCATCAGTTGTTCCTTAAAATCTGGTATTATCAAATTTAACAAAAATTGAGTATATAAACAATACCAGATTTTGCATATAATTTTCAAAAATTTGGAGGCAAAAATGGACGCAAGACTTTTGACGATTCAGGACATTTCATGCGTGGGACAGTGTTCGCTTACTGTTGCACTTCCGGTAGTATCAGCCTGCGGAATAGAGACCGCAATTCTTCCAAGCTCCGTGCTGTCAAACCACACCGCACAGGGATTTTCGGGATGGACTTTCCACGATTTGACGGACGACATGCCAAAGATTCTTGAACGCTGGCTTAAGGAAAATATTTCTTTCAGCGCGTTCTACACGGGTTATGTAAGTCCTTCACAGATTCCTTACATCCTTGAGATAATGGAAAAGACAGGTCGTGAAAATGCACTGAGAATCGTTGATCCTGTAATGGCCGACAACGGAAAAATGTACGCCGGATTTGACGATGATTTTCCACAGGAGATGAAAAAACTCTGCGTGGGTGCGGACGTTATCCTCCCGAATCTTACGGAAGCGTCATTCCTTCTTGGAGTTCCTTATGTCGGTTCTGATTATGACAAAGCCTATATCGAAAACATGCTGAAATCACTCCATGCGCTCGGTGCAAAAAATGTTGTCCTCACAGGCGTAAGTTTTGATGAAAAGAAACTTGGTGTCGCAACCTATGACGGAAAAAATGTTGAATACTATTTCACGGAAAAACTGGACGTTTCAATGCACGGAACCGGAGATGCATATGCGTCGGCATTCACGGGTGCACTTCTCAGGGGAAAATCCTTGACCGAGGCTGCCGCAATCGGGGCTGATTTCGTAGTCGAGTCAATCAAAAAAACAATCGGTGACAAGGATCACTGGTACGGCGTGAAATTTGAAAAGGCTCTTCCTTATCTTATTGAAAGGCTTGGAAAGTAGTTTTCAACAGCTGATTTGCATGACTTGTCAAAAATCCTTCGGACTTAATTTTCCGGAGGATTTTTTTTGCGGATTTAAAAATCTATTGGAAAAGGTTGCGCGATTGCAATTCCTGTAGTAAACTTAAATATATTCCTTAAAGTATAGATTTTCGGAGACACTTTCAGCGAGGCAGTACAAAAATGGCAAAAAAAGAACTGGACAGATTTGACACTCATGCCAAGAAAAACATGAAGCTTTCCACAAAACTCATCGGACTTATCGGAGGATTCATTTTATTTGGATGCGCAGTCGTTGCGGCAATATCACTTACAGTATTTCACCGCAGGCTCATCGAATTCACAAAGAACGAGCTTTCCTATAACGAAGAAGGTGCTATGACCGTCATGCAGGACTGGATTTCGACACTTGCGATTTCAGCCGACCTTCTTTCGGATTCATCCTATGTGGTGGACGCTCTCTCAAATCCGGGTGACAAGGAAGTTCAGAAATACCTCAAAGGCAAAGTCGATGACATAGACCTCGGATTTCTTGTGGTCATTGATTCAAATGGAAAAGTCGTCTGCACAAGCGGACCTGAAATCAACGAAGGAAGCAATGTTTCGTCCCTGGCCTGCGTTTCCCATGCGCTTAAAGGTGAGGCATACAAATCCTATGAGGCGGCAGGCACGTTGAGTTTTGCTGCTCTTGCAACAAGCCCGATTTATGACGGCGGCAAGGTCATAGGGTGCATACTTTCCGGCTATGATTTGACCAACGGATATTTCATCGACCTGATGCAGGCCGGCTATAACGTTGAATGTTCAATATTCAGGGGTTCTTTCAGAGTTGAGTCCACAATCGAACAGCTTGAAGGAAAGGAACTCGGAAATCCAGAAATTGAAAATACCGTTCTTGTAAAAGGTGAGGATTACAACGGTGAGAACGTGCTTGACAAAGTCCGCTATTATTCCACGTACCAGCCGCTCAAAGACCAGGACGGAAAAATCAGCGGAATGCTTTTCATCGCAAAGAGCACGGAAGTCGTTGGAAAAATTCGCAACACAACGCTTTCCATTGTAATCCCGATTTGCGCAGTCCTTGTCGTCGTGCTTTTGATTTTGAGCTACCTGTTCATACACTGGCTCATGTGGCGAATCTACAATGTAACGAACTTCCTTAAGGAACTTGAAACGGGGGATGCCGACCTTACAAAGCGGTGCAAGCTTTTCATCCGTGACGAAATCGGAGACCTTGTAATTCACTTCGACCTCTTCCTTGACAAGCTCCAGCAGATTATGCGCGACGTTCAGACATCGAAGGTCAACCTCAATGATTCCGGATTCAAAATGACCGAGAGTGCGGAAAACACTGCTGGTGCAATTTCTGAAATCATATCGAACATAGGCGACATATCAACTCAGATTAAAAATCAGGGCGGAAGTGTGACACAGGCTGCCGATGCTGTCAACGACATAACCCAGAACATCAGGGGAATGAACAATCTTATAGAAAGTCAGGCAACCGGAGTCAATGAAGCTTCAGCGGCCGTTGAGCAGATGGTCGGAAACATTTCGTCCGTAAACAAATCCGTCGATAAGATGGCAGATTCATTCCAGGCTCTTTCTTTTGATGCGCAGTCGGGATTCAACAAGCAGCAGGATGTGAACGACAGAATCAAGCAGATTGAAAGCCAGTCCGAAATGCTTGTCGAAGCAAACCAGGCGATTTCAAGCATTGCGGAACAGACCAACCTTCTTGCAATGAACGCTGCAATTGAGGCGGCACATGCAGGAGAGGCTGGAAAAGGATTTTCTGTCGTTGCAGATGAAATCCGTAAGCTTTCGGAAACGTCAAGTTCACAGTCAAAGACAATCGGTGAGCAGCTGGGAAAAATCAAGGATTCAATCACCGAGGTCGTAAGCGCATCAAGTGAATCAAGCGAAGCGTTTGCATCAGTGTCATCAAGAATCAAGGAAACCGATGAGCTTGTCGTCCAGATTAAGGCGGCGATGGAAGAACAGAACGCAGGTTCAAGGCAAATCAGCAGCGCACTCAAAAACATGACCGACAGTACTATCGAAGTCCGCAAGGCATCAAAAGAAGTTGCAGTACGGAGCGACAGAATCAAAACCGAAATGTCCATACTCCAGAATGTTGCAGACAGCATGAAACAGAGCATGGATGAAATGTCGGTCGGCGCACAGAAAATAACCGAAACCGGAAACGCGCTCGGAACGATTTCAAACGAAATGAAAAACGCCATAAACACAATCGGAAGCCAGATCGATTTGTTCAAAGTGTAATTGATTTTATTCAATTTGTTTTTGTTTTGTCAAAAATCCTTCGAGATGAATTTTTCGGAGGATTTTTTGTTGATGGGATATTTGGAGGTTATCTATATTACGGCCGATATTTATGAAAGACCGCGGTCACATGAATTTTCTGACCGATTATGAAACGAAAATGATAGTTGATTTTTTAAGGGGGAACGCATGAAAAAAAATTTGATTAAAGCGGCGGCTCTTGTACTGGGTTCGTCGCTTGTGTTTGCATACGGTACAAAATCTATATTTTACATTGAGCCGTATCAGGCAAAATGTGCGGACGATTTTGTTGTCGTGGATTGCGGAGTCTGCTACATGGGAAACGATGATTATGAAGACGCACCTGAACATGAAGCTGTGGTGTCGGAGTTTTATATCTGCACGCATGAAGTGACTCAGGATGAATACGAAAAAATCATGGGCACAAATCCAAGCAGGTGCAAGGGAAAAAATCTTCCGGTGGAAAACGTGACGTGGTATGATGCAATCGAATACTGCAACAGACGCAGCATTGCCGAAGGATATACACCGTGCTACACGGAAGGATTCGAATTAAATATCGGTGCAGACGGATACAGACTCCCGACAGAAACGGAATGGGAATATGCAGCGAGCGGAGGAAATAAAAGTCTCGGCTACTCATTCAGCGGAAGCGATGAACTTGATGACGTTGCATGGACACCGGAAAACAGCGGCGGAAAAATCCACGAGGTAATGACAAAAACTCCGAACGAACTTGGAATATACGACATGTCTGGAAATGTCTCAGAATGGTGCTGGGACTGGTTCGGAGCCTATCCAAGTGGAAAAGCGGGACTCGACCCCGAAGGACCCTCTGACGGAGATGTACGCATAGTTCGCGGCGGAAGCTATAATGACAAGGCATATTATAAATCCGGCAGCTTCCGAGACTGCAAAAATCCGGAGACCGCTTCGGCAAACGTCGGATTCCGCGTAGTGCGCTCAGGAACAAGGGGGTAGGAAATCGGTCGGTTGTCAAAGGCTCTGTCACCGGAACCTTTGACAAAAACGACACGAATTTAATTTTTTGTGCAGGATTCCAAAAATCCTCCGAAGCACCATCCAGTCGTTCCGTTTGGTATTCTGTTCAAATCCTTGTCTTTTCCGCCTGGAAGAACTTCAACCTGAATCCAATTTGATTTTACTCCATCGACTTCATCCTGTTTTCCGATCGTAAGCACTTTGACCTTCGTTCCGCTGTTCATCGTGGTGATTACATCGCTGTTAAAATCGTCACTCGCGCGGATTCTGAGATTTTCGGTGCAGCGTAAAGTCAAATCCATTACAACATCAACTTGCTCTGCCTGCTCATAATTGTAAACCGGAACCTCAACTTTTTCATATTGCGTTTCTGACGGCAAATATTGATACACGTAGTTTGGTCCCCTGTTTATAAGATAGATTATGACGGAAACCAGACCCGCAATAACGGCAAGCATCACAGCACCGATTATTATGTATAATTTTTTTATTTTCGGCGCAGCCTGATTGCCACCCACTGATTCAGAAACTGGAGCGGTTTTAGGCTCAACAGCTGTTTCGACTTTAACCGCATTTGCTTGGACATCTGGAGATGAAGCTTGTTCGGCCACTGGACTTGGGGATTTCGTCAAATCAATTTTTTCTGGCTGCGGATTGGAAGGAATGCTCTCTCCCAATGATTTTCCGCAACTTCCGCACATGGATGAAGTTTCCGAATAGATTTCCGCATAGCAATATGGACAGTAATAATTTCCCGGCGCATCCGTTTTCTCTGCAAAAATCCGTGAAGGAACTGATGCAAACTGATAGCCTTCTTTTAAGGAGATTGAATCAATTTTTTTTGCCTGACCATCTTTAGCCAGTATTTTATCTTGATTTTTCTTAATTGAATAAATGTCAACATGCAGTTGATAATAAGTCGCCAAATATCCATAATGTTCCACACAATATTTTTTTGCGAAAATATTAAACAGGATTGTAAAAATTGCTTCTCCAAGGACTCCTGCCAAAATAACAAGGAAGACATTTTCCGGCATTATACCCAAGGTCATTAGAATGAATAGGGTGACGCTTCCTGCTGCAAATCCGATGATTGCACCAATTATGCGGTAGAGCCAGATTGTCCTTTTTATTGAAGCCCCCAAACCTTTTCCAAGAGAGAGCAGATACTTGTCTCCATATTTTTCGCTTCCTTCATCAAGAGGTGATACATCTTCTTTGCAAACAGCTTTTTTAATCTCTGAAGCGTTGTTAGACATGTCAATGAAAGCCAGAGATTTTCCGAAATGTTTTGTGCAATAAGCATCAACAATTATTTGGGCAATAATGAGCGCGATAATCATACAAACGACTACAGGCGCAAGGAATTTTAATATTCCAAAGAAAAAATTATTGAACTTAAATATCTTTAGAATGAAGAACAAAACTGATACGCCGCAACCAATTATTCCGCCGATTTTCCAGGATATCTTAAAAGCACGTTCTTCTATTTTTTTTATTTTTTCTTCTATTACGCTGTTTGCCATGGACAAGTAATTTCTGCGGCAGTATTCTGTGTCTATCATGCTTAGAGCGAACTTTTGAATAACAATTCCTATGATGACTAAAACTACAAAACTGATTATTATGGGTACAATATATTCTGTCATATTTAATCCTCCGTAAAATTTATTATCCTGTTTGCTGGTTATGTTTTTGTGGCTTGCATATTCAAGATATCCACTCACTCTGTCATTTTAATGATAGGGCGAGTGGATTTTTTTTCATTAAAACTGTGATTGTTGGGATGGAATAAAAAAATCTATTTATGCAGTTTTATTTTTTTTCACCCCATAACTCAAAAGCTTTTTCAACATTTTTTTCCGCATTTGGATCTTCAATACGAACCTTTAGATCTTTTAAGTTATGAATAAACGCTTCGCATTTGGAAAGTGTTGCCACCCAACCCTGCGCACCTGAAAGCGTAACGAAATCACAAACAAGACTGTTGTGTTCCATTTTTCCGACAATCTGGTGTAAACCATTTACTGCATTGTCATAAACAGATATATATTCTCCATAGCCATATTTCAGGTAGCATCCTGTAATTTTTGCATATGCCTTTCCATTATCTATAAGATTCATTACTTCTGCGGATATACCTTTAATTGAATCATTCGGTATATAAGAATAATAGTCTGTACCCTGTTTTTCCATGGTAAATCTTTGTCCCTTTGTTAATGGTTTGCCGTTTTCATCAAAAATAGATATCTCGTATTCGAATAAGTATACTTTATCGGTGAGGGTTCTATATCCAAACAACGGGTTGTTTTCATAACCAATGCCATAGCCATTTATATATTTACGTGGGTAACTTAAGTCATCTGTAAAATATATTGCAAATGCATTGAAATTCCTGCGTTCAGTTTTCAATTTGTTTTTACCTGAGCTGTCCACATCAGTACCTTCTGGGTAATTGAATGCATAGATACCGCTGACGGAATATTTCGGCCAATCTTCCGGTTTGGGCAAATCCGGCCAACTACTACGCCAAGCTGTTTTATACCCGCTTTCGATTACTTTTACAACTTTATTGTATCTATCGTTAACATTTACTGATTTCAGAACGTCATAAGTTGCAGTTTTTGTTTTATAATCCACTTCCTTAAACTCGATGCGTTCAACGGAAACATCATAAGGGCTGAATGTACAGGCACATTTCTCTGCGTCAATCAAAAGGTTTTTCCATTCTCCCGGTATATCAAATACATTGTATTTTCCAAATCCGGGGTTTCCGCTTTCTATTGTGTTTTTTAAGGCCGTATAACCTTCCACAGCTTCTTTTTTAGCATAAGGATCAACATCCAATGCCATCGCATCGTAATAAGAATTCAGAGCAAATGCCCACTGCTTTTTTTGTTCATACGCTTTTGCCTGTTTAACAAATTGCATAAGTGACTGTTTGTTTATTTCTGCATTTGTAAACCGACCGCGACCCGCAGCTTCATTTGCAATTCGTTCTTTTTCTTTTTCTGCTTCAAATTGATCTGCTAGTGACTGGCTTAGAAAAATTGAATAATATCGCCTTCCTTCATATACATAAAATTCAAATATCACAGGTTTGTTTTTTTTAATTTTTGGCATTATAAATGTGTTTACATATTCTTGAGCCTTAGATGTGTCAAGATAAAAATATTCCATAAAAGCCACCATATCCTTTTCGTTCCACATTTTTGCTCCAACGGGAATTGTAACAGATATGGACTCTTTTTCATGCCCCTTGTCCAGCTTTTTTAATGTCGTCAGCAGGTTGAAATTATATTGCTTCCTGTTTTCCAAAGCCGTTTCCATTCTTGTTTTGGCATTTCCCTCAGGAAAATTTTTTACATTCCACTCTGCCTTATCCTTTACTTCAAAATCAAAAAAATAAACAGAACATGCTTTGCCACCTGTCCCCTGTATTTCTAAAAGCTCTGCGTTGGTGATCGATCCATTTCCGGCAGCTTTATTTGACTTGCGTTCTTCTTCAACTTCCGCATTGGTCAATCTTCCATAGCCGGCATTATCATTTTCATTTCTTTCTGCGTCAAGCTTTTTTGCTACCTCCGTATTGGTAAGCCGTCCATACCCGGCAGCCTCATTCTGCTTGCGTTCTTTCTCAACTTCTTCATTTGTAATTTTACCAAGCCCGGCTTTTTCATTTGCTGCTCTTTCGTTTTCAAGTTTTTTTGCTACCTCCGCATTGGTAAGCCGTCCGTATCCTGCAGCTTCATTCTGTTTGCGTTCATTCTTGACTTCTTCATTTGTAATTTTACCAAGCCCGGCTTTTTCGTTTGCTTTTCGTTCGCTATTAAGAATGGCTTTTTCAAACTTGATAACAGTTGAGTCCGATTCTTCGCATACATTAAATTTTCGTGATCCCTTGCTGACAGAAGATAGTGACGAAATTGTTTGGTCGATACTACTTACTGGATCATTTCTGTCCTGAGGAATAATAATAAGAGGTTCTATTACAACTGTTGAGGTTGAAGTAAAATTGGAATTATATTTGTCCTTAATGGTTTTTGAATCATTAAAAATCAGTTTTGAAAGTTTTTCCAATTCTTTTTCATTTCGAATCTTAGAATTAGCAGGAATTATTACGCAAAATAATTCATCTTTGTGTTTTTCCCGGAGCTTTTCAAACTCTTTTGTCGAGCGGAATTCGTATTTTTGCTCATTGCAAATACCATTTCTCAAGTCATTTATAAATTCGCTGACATAAGCATGATAATAATATCGATCTTTCAGTTTGAACTTAAAGAATGATACGATACTTGGTTCCTGACCGGTGACTTTTGACAATGAATAAGCTTTTCCATCGTATTTGAATTCGATGAGCGCATCGTTTTCAAATGTGGTTCCGTCTGAATCCGCATTAAGCCGAACACCGCTATTAGTAAAAAGATTCATATCAAATTCAGCACCGGGAAAACATTTTATAATTGAGAAAAACTCAGCATCATCATTATTTGAAACTGGAATTTTTCCAAGTGGAGAGCCTGCCTGTATAAGGACTTCGGCATTATTCTTCGGATATTTTTTGCACAATGCAGCAAGTTCAGTAGAAGTACTGAATTCAAACGTGACAAAATCCTTTTCGTTTCCCTTATTCTTTTTGTCGAATGTTACGGTGTCGGCAAAAGCTCCAGCACAAGTAACTGCCATCGCAAAAAAAGCAATTACGACCGAAACGATTTTCCTTTTCATGTTTCTCATAGTCAACTCCTTTTAAGTAGTAGTTTATGGCTTCATTATATAAGCTCACTCTAGCGTTACGTGATAGAGTGAAAATTTTTTTTCGGATTTTTTGGAGAATTTATGGATTTGGTTTGTGTATATATTTTACGGTAGAAATTTGCAGTCGCGGGTGTGGGGTGCGGCTGAAACGGAGGGACAAAATCTGCATGACGACAAGCATTTGCGTTCATTTTTCGTAAAATATATCCTCTTGGCAAACCAAACTGTGCCTTTAAGATATATTTTACCAACCGATTTGCTATTTGTCAAATTTTTCTTAATCAATTAGAAATAGTAAAAATAACTGTAAGGAAAGAGAATATGACAGAAAAGGAAATCAGGGATAATCTTGCGCACAACATCAAGATGTTCAGGGCTGTCCGGCACATTTCACAGGCGGAGCTTGCTGAAACGGCGGATATTTCGGTTCCGTTTTTGTCGCAGATTGAGTGCGCCAACAAGTTTCCGTCTCCTGCTATTCTCGCAAAACTTTCCGATGCGCTCGATGTTTCAGTTTCGGATTTGTTCCGTGGAAAGGAAAATGTCCGGTCTGCGAATTTTGATTTTACGATTGATGCGATAAAGGCGATTCTGGACGGCCAGGTAAAATCGTTTGAGACTTTCTGCAGGGATTATTTTGATAGAGGGTGAGTTGAAATCTCCCAGTGTCCGTTTTTGTCTACTTAATCCTTCTTTTATTAACAAACGGATTTGTTCAGACCTAACGGTCTTCGCTATTTTTTCAATATTAAAAACATTCATACAAGCTCTTTTGCTTTTGCCATTTCAATCTCTTCCACATTATTCTGTCACACAGCAGCGGCATTGAACATCATGGCAATTATGGCTTGTTAAAACCAGATTTATAACAATATCAAAAATAAAAAACTTCCTCAAATTTTTTGTCCAGGGCGACACATAAAATGAGGGCAAGCTTTGCGGTGGGGCAGTATTGAAGCGTCTCTATTGAACTGATTGTATTCCGCGATACGCCGACCATCCGTGAAAGCTCCGTTTGTGAAAGTCCTTTTTCTGCACGGATTTCTTTCAGCCGGTTTTTCAGGACAAGTGACTCGTTCATGATTCTCCTCCGAACCGTCCGGTCAGTTCAAAAATAAATGCAACGACAAGCGATGCGAAAATCAAAAAATAACCTATGGCAACAAAAAGTTCGTGAAGTTTTTTACGTTTGAAATATTTTACAGAAAACGCAATTGCAAGCATTCCGAAAAATACAATCCAGCATTGGACGCTCACACGCTTTTTAAAAATGAATTGCAATATTGAAATTCCCGCGCACAATACGGGGGACCCAAAATACGCAACCCTTGCCGCCGATCTCTGAACATCAATATCGTCAATATCCCGGCCTGCATTTTCATCACGGCTTTTTTCCAGAATCTCTTCTTTTGTCATTTTTCATCTCCCCATCTTATATTTTAGGACTTTGTTTTTGCATGCACTCACGCACTCTCCGCACAAAATACATTCCGCAGTTTTTATTTCACCACATTCCGCAAGCGATTTTACGTTAAGGCTCATGGGACATTTTTTTTCGCACATCCCGCATCCCGTGCATTTTGATTTTTCCGATTTTATTTTAAGCTGTGGAAGATGTAAAAAGTGACCGACCTTTCCGCCAAAAATCATGAACGGAGCCATCCAGCAGATGTAGTGGCAGTTTGCTCTTTTTCCATGAACGATTGCTGGAATCAAAAATAAAATCACAATGCCGTAGTAGATTACATAATTGTAGATGCTTGAAATTGAAATGCCGTGGTCCGTCATAAAAAACGGCTGAACCGTGTATCCGCCTTTTCCAAGAACGTGGCACACAATTATCCCGGAAATCCACACGAGCCAGATTCCGTATTTTATGTAATTGCGCCAACCCTGTTTCGGTGGCTTTGGTGAAAACTGCGCAAAACATTCGCCCATGCATCCGGTCGGACAAAAAAATCCGCACCAGAGTCTGCCGAAAAACATGCCGAACAAAAACATCAGCGTAAAGACAATGAAGCTTCCGTTGATTATGTGATTAAACGCCGCCATGATTATAAGGTACGGAGAAAAATACCAGATTGTAATCGGAAAGAGCAGCATTGAAATTATGAGCGTGAACCGCCGGATTCTCTGCAATGTCATAAAACAGGCCTCCTTTTTGTTGCCAAGTTTGCTTGTCATCGTTTTGATTATAATCATACCAAGTTTACTTGTCAATGCTTGTGCGTTTTTTTTTGTCACGCGGATTTTGATTTTACGATTGATGTGATAAAGGCGGGGAAAATATTTTCCAGATTTATTGCGACATCCGTTGTGCTTATTTTACAATCTCCCAATGCCCGTTTTTGTCTGCTCCAACTCGTTTGATGATTCCCTGCTCCTGTAATTTTTTCATGTTTTTATTTATGTTAAGGCGTGCAATTCCAACAATAGATGATAATTCATCTTGCGTAATAAATGGATTTTCTTTAATTGCATCAATTATTTTCTGTTGGTTTACAGTAATCTTTACAGTTATCTTTTGAGTAATCTTTGCGGTATCATTTGTATGTTGATTTTGCACCGAAGTTTTTTGTTCGTTATCATTAAAATCAGCTTCCATAGATTTTTTATAATCTGCTATCTGATGCCTAAGATTTTCAATATGATGTTTTAGCATAAAGTCTATAAACTTTGAAGAATCTTCATAGTCCTGGCTCAGAGAAAGAGACTGTATATATTCTGCACGACTTTCTTTTTTTACAATGGAAGGAATAATTTCGGCTTCATACTGAATCATATTCATAATCAAGCGGCTCATTCTTCCATTTCCATCTGCCCAAGGATGAATGGAAACTATTCGGTAATGAGCTTCAAAACTAAGCTCATAGATTTTTTGAGTATTTGATTTATCAATTTTCTTTCGTTCTTCATTTATCCATTGGCAGAATTTTTCCAGTCTGTCCGGAACTTTCTGCCATGCAAGATATGATTTTCCACCATGACCGGCACTTACATTTAAAAGTCTAAGTTCCCCTTTTGCAGATGAAAATTCCCCTGCTATAGTTTTATATGTTGAACCGGTATTTTTCATGACAAGGGCTGCAAGCTTACATAAGAGTTCAATTGAATAATCCGTATGTTTTTTTGCGTAAACAAAACTCTGCTCGTATGCGGATTTCAAATCCAGATTCATCAATTGTTCTGTCATCGGCTTATTGGCAGAAATCCCCTGATCAAACAAAAGTTGATTTTCTATTTCTGTTACGGTTGAACCTTCAATTGCAGTTGAGTGAGTAATAATTGAATAGAGATAGAATTTATCATAATCAAGCTGCTGCTGAATGCCGAGCTGAATATATTCTTCTAAGGCACTATCAAGTTCGCTGTTCAACTTTTACTCCTCTGTAGTTTGATTTTGCCATTCCAATATCAACATTATTCTATCACACAGCAGCGTCAATGAACAGCACTGCAATTATGGCTTGTTACAAAGATGGTTTTGAAAGAATGATTCGGGCTGTGTTTCAGAAATTGAATTGGCAGAAAAAGTTCAAGCTGATTTTTTTATTGCGAACGGACAGCGGATTTTGATTTTACGATTTGTTTCACAGCATGTCTTTATTCACCACCCCAATTGCGCCCCCGACAGCCGAGGTACAATGGATTGCGAAGCGAATGATTTTCAATGTGCCGGGCAACATGGCGATATGCCACGGATTTAAGAAAGCTATAGTTTTGTCACATAGTCACTGTTACTACATTATAATCCTGCAACATTTTTTTACCGCCGGTTTGCAGGAGCTGAAGGAATCTTTGTGCAGTTCCTTGCGGAATATTTCTGCCGGACTCCCATGCTTCAACAGTTTTAGTTGACACTCCCAAAACAAAGGCAAAGTTTTTCTGCGTGAGGTTCAGGTTCTCTCGTATTTGCTTGATTTCCTTATCATGGTATTGAGGAAGCTCTGCAACGGTAACAGTTGTTTTTCTTCCCTTTGAAGTATCCCCTTTTGCATATTCAAGACTTTCCGTGAGACCTTTCATAATGCTTTCAAATGCTTTATTTTCTACCATCCAATGCCTCCTTCTCAGCATTTTTTATTCGAGCGGAGGGGTAATGTCTCTCCGCAATCTGGATTCTTGCAAAGATATATTTCCAACTCGCCTAAATCATCATCATTCAAGCCGAGTTCTTTCTAAGTACGGTCAAATTCTTTTGTAATGATGAATTCTCTTGTCATATTTACAATGTATACCCTATCCAATAGGGTGTCAAGTCAGGGGTAAAAATAGTAGCCTGAATAGATTTTTCCCAATTCCATTTTTTTGTCACGCGGATTCGAGATTGATAACGTAATTTCTTTAAAATGGTTGTGGAATAATAATTTGGGCATGTTTCAGAAATTGAATTGGCAGAAAAAGTTCAAGCTGATTTTTTTATTGTGAACGGACAGCGGATTTTGATTTTACGATTTGTTTCACAGCATGTCTTTATTCACCACCCCAATTGCGTCCCCGACTGCCGGGTTACAATGGATTGCGAAGCGAATGATTTTCAATGTGCCGGGGAACTTGGCGATATGCCAACGGGAGAATATAAAACTGCTTCCTTGCGATTTATTTTCTCTTGGTATTGATTGAGTTATTGAAATCCTTGATGATACCATCTATGTTTTTTGTACAGTCTTTTAAAAACTCATCCATACTATTTTGTTCACCTAATGGCTCTATTTCTAAGAAAACCCACTGCATAAGTAATTTTTTATCATACCATGGTATAGCTTCATGCGTAGTAAAATATTTTTCTAAAATATCTGCATACGGTTTTCGTTCGGCTTCATTTAGTTCTTTTCCTCTTATTCCAAAGGCAATCTGAAAGTTTCGATAATCACCACCTATAAAAATAAATTTACAATTTTCATGCATAGGATAATATAAGCCTCCACCGGTATTATCATATTCATACTTAAAACCTTTGCTTTCCATAGAATTTTTTAACGAATCGGTTATATATGAATTGATTAATACATCTTTAGAATATACTTCATTTAAATTTCTCACAGTTTCAAGATTGTCTTTTGACTTGAAAATTTCTTTTATCAATTCTTTATCTGCCATAACCATATTTCCTCCCAAATGTTCCAATAATGTTTTGTATTGTTCAAAAAATATTTTTTTTCTATTTGCTAAATCATTTTGGTTCACGTTTTTATCAAGAATTTCCATACTTTTTTCTAAGAAGAATTTCAACGAATTTTCTTTATCTTGTGAGTTTATAGCAGAACAATATTTTAATATCTTTCCATCTTTTCCTTCTTTTGCGTCTAAAAGTTTTCTTATATAGTTATCATACTGATTTTTATCATATGAATCAATTTCTGGGTATTTTCCTGGTACTAATGTTAAATACATGATAAAAATGTCAGAGGAATTCCCGTTACATATATTTTCAGTGACAAATTTTAGATATCGTACCAACTGATTTGGTTGGTCTGGGGCATTGTTGATTTTGTTTTCGATGATAATGGCTTGATTATGGGCATTTGTAATCAACAAATCCATATATCCTCGTTTTTTATTCATTCCATTAAAAACAAAATTATAGCATTCCTTTTTTATTTTAATACTTGAATCGATAGTGAATTTATTATCTTTATCTACCAGAGAAATAAAATTCTTTAATATCTCTTCATTATTAATCATTCCAATTTCCGGAGTGTTCAGATTTAGCAAAGAGAAAAGAATGTCACTATGGAATGTTTCATTCCTATATTTTTCAGAGAGACTTTCAAATAAACAGAATTTCTCGGCATGATTTAAATCATATTCATCAAAAATTCTTTTTTTCTCTGGTAGATAGGTTCTTATCATATATGAAAGAATATCTTTTGTATTATCAATATGAGAGTTTTTGGTAGCAATTGTTTTTTTCTGCATTTTTATTTTCAAATTCATAACTTATATCAAACATACGTTTTTATTAAACCGCGTGCATGTCAATTGATGTTTTTTTACGACATCTCTTTTCCTTTTTCATCTTGCAACCATGATATAATATCATTTATTTCAGATACGTAGTTTTTTGAAGCGCTATTTTGCAATTCTTCTTTCAAGAACGTTGTCACTCGATTTTTTGAGTCTTGTGAAATTTTTAAAACTTCATTTTGGATATTTTTTTTATCTCTTTTTCCAGACTTCATATCAAGAATACGTTTTATAATCCAACGTCTAACAAAAACTTCAATGGATTCGTCTAGATCAATAAAATCCTTATGCTTTTCTTTTAATCCATAACAGAGCAGTTTGCCTATTAACTTTCCTTCTTTTCTCCATTTTTTTACATCTTCCTCTGCCGAAATTGACTCATACCTTTCTTTATCCTCCTGACTCAGGCTGCTATAAAAAAAGTAATAACCAGCTTCATAACGATGCTCATACAAATTTCTAAGTTCGTCATCACTCCTATTCTTTTCACTACCCATATCTAATCACTCCTTATCTCTCCTAAAATCTGATAAAAACTCTCCCCGACAAATATCATTGCTCACAAACACCTACTGTTGTTTGCGCCACTCACAATTCACATATGTTGATTTTAGCAATGTTGCATTTCCCACCGTATCGGTAGCACTCATTTTTCTAGTGCCTTTTTTTGTGCCATAAGTATAAAAATCCCAACTGCTCTCTGTATCAGCAAAAGTGACATCAGTAAGTCCTCTGCATCTATAGAACGCAAGGTATTCTATCGATGTCACGGAGGACGGTATCGTTATGCTTGTGAGTCCGCTGCATTCTTCGAACGCAGAGCCTCCTATCGAGGTCACGGAGGACGGAATCGTTATGCTTGTGAGGCCGCTGCATCCTTTGAACGCAGAGGCTCCTATCTTTGTCACGGAGGACGGTATCGTTATGCTTGTGAGTCCGCTGCATCTATAGAACGCATAGTCTCCTATCGATGTCACGGAGGACGGTATCGTTATGCTTGTGAGTCCGATGCATTCAAAGAACGCAAAGTCTCCTATCGATGTCACGCTGGACGGTAGAATAATTCCTTCAAGATTTTTACACTTATACTCGTAACCATTGTTAAATGCAGAGTCTTCCAATGCGGACAATCCTTCAACACCAGACAAATCAAGTGTTACCAGAACATCCTTATGTGATTCATATAAGTCTTTAAGAGCACTATTTATAGATCGTACAGTAGATGTATTACAAGTTCCTGTCGCAACAATAGTCCCGGATTCGGTCATGTTTTTTATCCTTGTTACGATATTTTCCCAACGTGCATACAGTGTTATATCATTTGCTTCTGTTACCGTAAAATCAGTTTCAGCTGAATAATTCGCTCCTTCTCCGTCTGCATCAGTATTCCATTGTGCAAAGCACAATCCAGTGCCAGTGTGTGTAAATGTATTGGCGGCGGCAAGCTTAACAGTTGTTCCGAAAGTCACGTTTTGTGTGAAATCGCTGCCGGTTCCTCCGTTTGCCTTGTATGTTATTGTGTATTCATTTGGAGTCCACTGTGCGTAAAGGGTAACTCCATTTGCCTCGTTCACGGCAAAATCAGCTTTATCTGGATATGCAGTTCCACTTCCGTTTGCGGCGCGGTTCCATCCGTTGAAGGTGTAGCCCTCGCGGGTGAAGGTGTTTGGATTCAGCTTTGCCGTCGTAGCATAAGTTACGGTCTGTGTGTAGTCATCCCCTGTTCCGCCGTTTGCCTTGAATGTTATGGAGTATGTGTTCGCCGTCCATTTTTCCGTGAACGCCACATCGCCATTCACTGTGTAATTAGTTGTGAGCTTTGTGGAACTGTTGAACCAACCATCGGATGTGTAACCGGTTCTTGCATTAAGGCTAGGAATTTCCGTTTCCGTGATTTTCTCACCTGTGTATTTTTTTATGGATGCCGGGTTAGTACCGTACTGTGTTGTAAAGGAAACTGTCGCTGTCTTCCACTTTGCATACAGGTCTGTGTTGTTTGTTATTGCAAGGCCTGCATTTATCTGCTCTCCGGTTCCGTTGTTGTTTGCGTCCTTTCCGTAGAACCATCCGAGGAAAACATAAGGGCTGCAAGTGATCGGCGTAAGGTTTTCTGCCGTAAGTGTCTGGTGCAATTCTGCGTCAAAGCTTTCCGGTACGGTGCCGTTCTTGCTGTGGTATGAAACGGTCGCGGTCGATGCCCAGCGTGCTGTGAGTGTCACATTGTCAGTTACCGTATACTCACCGGGAACAGCTTTTGTGTCTCCGTCAAACCAACCTTTGAATACAAGGCCTCCGTAAGAACATGTTGGAAGCTGCTCCTCTGAAAGAACCGTGTTCTCTTCAACCGTGATTGCCTCTGGTACCGTTCCGTGTTCGGATGTATATGTCACCGTGTAGGTAGTGGGTGCGGGAGGCTCCACTTGTGTTTCACATGAGAAGAGCGCAAAACCCAGGGCAAGAATGCCGAGCAATGACAAAAGCTTGTTTTTTGTTTGTTTCATAGGTCAAATCTCCTTTTGTTGTAGTTTATGCCATCATTATAAAACTCCAGTCTGTCATCCGGCGGTGGAGTGAAGTTTTTTTTCCAAAAATTGTGCAGTCATCTTTGTTTCAAATAAGATGTCTTGCCGTTCTGGTTGTAAAAACGAAAACGAGCGTAAGCGAAGTTTTCGTTTTTAAGGGGCTAGGTCAAGCCCCTTACCTCACTGTACAGTGAGGTAAATTTTTTTGTTCCAAAAAATCCCAAAATGTCTTTTTCAATAGGCTTGCAAAATCATTTCCCTGTTTTTCCCGCTTGAAAAAAGTTCTTTTTGTAAAATTTGACATTCACTAAATGTCAATTACAAGCAGTTTACCATGTATCCTCATGGTTGACAAGCACTGAATGTCAATATTGCCTATGTTCAAGAATAAAAACGGTGACTCAAATAATATCTCCGGGGAAAATATTGCCCGGATTAGGAAATCAAAAAGTCCGACTCTTTCTCAGCGTGCATTGGCCGACAAAATGCAGCTCTTGGGAATTGATCTCGACAAAAATGCCATCCAAAGAATTGAGTGCGGAAAAAGATTCGTCACGGACATAGAGCTTGTGGTTATGGCAAAGGTGCTGGATGTTTCTGTGCTGGAACTTTTAGGTATTGACGGGCATTGAACTTGTTTTTCGGCAGGGTGCAGAATGGATGTGAAGAAAATCTTTGGAAACAATTTGCATATATATAGAAAAAAGCAGGGGATTTCCCAGGAGAAGCTTTCGGAAACGCTCGACATTTCGACAAAGCATCTGAGCGACCTTGAGACGGGGAAAAGTTTTGTTTCGGCGGAGCTTCTGGAAAACATTTCGCAGGTCCTCCATATTTCACCTTCGGCACTTTTTTTTACCCCGGATGAAATGTCCGTGGACGAAAGCGACTGGTCAAAAATAGAAGAAATCATTACGCAGGAAGTCCAAAAAATGATGGTCTCAACAAAACTCAGGATTTCTGAAATTAAAAACAAATGACAAATTTTCAATTCCTTGACCTTCTAAAAAAAATATTCTAATATGAAAACCTCTAAAAACTTCAGTTTTTAGAGGTAACTCTGAAAACGCGACGTTTAAAAGCCTGTAATTTCGGGCTTTTAAACTCGCAGCATATCTAAAAAGTTATTGAAAATGAGTTTTTAGATATGCCTATATGTCACGCAATACCGGGGTGGTCGCAAGGCCTGAGATTATACCCGCAGGATTCCGCATGGAGTCCCTAACCTGATCCGGATAATGCCGGCGGAGGAAGTATATGAAAAAAAATACTTTCGTAAAATTTATTTCTGTTTCTATGGCTTTTGCCGCTCTTCTTGTAAGCTGCAAATCAAAAAAAACTTCTGAAGAAAGATTGAATGAAGTTGTCGTCTACACTTACGACAGTTTTGCCGGGGAGTGGGGGCCTGGTCCTGAGCTTGTGAAGCTGTTCAAGGAAAAGACCGGTTACACTTTGAATCTTGTTGACTGCGGTGATGCTGTCCAGGCTTACAACCGGGCGGTGCTTGAAAAAAAAGATGTGCAGGCCGACGTGGTTTTGGGAATCGACAACAACCTTGCTCCAAAAGCTTTGAAAGAAGGAATCCTTGAATCATACAAGCCGCTTGAGGCAGACAACAAAGTTCTTTTTGATTTGCGGCATGAAAAAAGTCTCGGCGGAAATTGGAATCTGACTCCCTATGACTATGGATATTTTGCAATCATCTATGACACCCAGTCCTCTGTTCCTGCCCCGAAGTCTCTTGAAGATTTGACGCTTCCGGTTTATGAGAAAAAAATAATTCTGATGGATCCGCGCACTTCAACTCCGGGACTTGGTTTTGCATCATGGACTGCCGCTGTTTATGGCGAAAAACTTTCTGATTATTGGAAAGCGTTGAAGCCGAACATTCTTACCATGACATCCGGCTGGAGCGAAGGCTGGGGAATGTTCCAGAACGGCGAGGCTCCTTTGTGCATAAGCTACAACACAAGTCCTGCATACAATGTTGAGTATGAAAACAATGACCGCTACGTGACTTTGATTTTTGATGAAGGTCACGTAATGCAGGTTGAAGGATTCGGTCTTTTGAAAAATGCCCCGAACAAAAAAGGTGCAAAGGCATTCATGGATTTTATGATTTCTATTGATGCCCAGAAAGTCCTTCCTCTTACACAGTGGATGTATCCTGCAAACCATGGTTTTAATCTTCCCGAAAGCTACAAGACTGCCGCTCCTCTTCCGACAAAAGTTTTGGAATACGACGCTTCAAAAAATGATGATTATGTCCAGACAATAATGGATGTTCTCGGTAAATGAGAAGACAGATTTTTAAATCGCCGGTCAGAAATCTGCTTTGCGTTTTTGCGCTGTCGGTTTTTGTTCTGGCGGTTCTGTCTTTTTTGATTCCATTCTTCCGTGCCGTGCTTCCGATTTTTTTATCGGAAATAGATTTTAAATCCACGCACAGTTTTTTCCGCATTTTAAAAATCTCGTCTTACACATTTTTACAGGCGCTGGTTTCCATGCTGATTTCCGTGGCCGTGGGGATTCCTGCCGCTTATCTTCTTGCAAACAAAAAATTTTTTGGAAAAAAGGTTCTCTATTTTTTTGGAGCAGTTCCGCTGTGCGTTCCTCCGCTGATTGTCGTGCTCGGCTACATTTCAACTTTCGGCATGAACGGAATGTTCAATCGGTTTTTGATGTCGGTTTTTAATTTGAAAGATGCGCCGCTGAAATTTTTGTATTCGTTCTGGGGCATCGTAATGGTTCAGGGCTTCTACAATTTTCCGCTTGTCATGGTGAGCGTTGCAGATTCATGGAAAACTTTGGACAGCTCGCAGGCAGACAGCGCAAGACTTTTGGGTGCGGGGGAAATAAAGATTTTTTTTACAATAACGTTCCGGCAGATTTTCCCTTCCCTTGTTTCGGCGTGCATTCCTGTTTTTCTTTTTTGTTTTTTTTCTTTTATGATTGTCCTGCTTTTTGGTGCTCCTGGAACTTCAACGCTGGAACTTGAAATCTATCATGCAGGCCGGAGCAGTTTGGATTTTAAGTCCGTTGCAATACTTTCGCTTGTGGAAACTTTTTCTGCGCTTGCCATGCTTTTTTTATGGAGCGTGCTTGAAAAGAAAATGCGGCGGAACCATCAGGTAGTTTTTTTTGAGAACCGCAGAACAAAGATTTTGGGTATAAAAAAATTATTTACTGGAATTTATTTTTTGATTGTCTCAGTCTTTTTTTTGCTTCCCCTCATTTCAATTTTCTTTGGCTCCTTTGTTTCAAAAAACGGAGGACAGAATCATTTTTCTTTTGACGCCTGGAAAAAAGTTTTTGCGATGAAAGATTTTTGCTCGTCGCTTGGAAATACTTTTTCCGTTGCGGCATGTACATCGCTTTTGTGTACGGTAGCCGGCATTTTTTATTCAACATTGGTCCGCCTGTCAAAAACAAAACGCATGACTGCTTTTTTTTATACGCTCCCAATTTTACCCATGGCGGTCTCGTCGGTTGCCATAGGAATTGGAATGTCATCGGTTTTTAAAAACTCTTCGCCCTTGGTTTTGGTTATGGCACAGACTGCGCTTTCATGGCCGTTTGCGTTCCGTCAGATTCATGCGCAGATGTCAAAAATCCCGCAGACTGTTTTGGATTCCGCAAGCGTGCTTTCGTCAAATCCCCTGGACAAGATTTTTAAAATCATAATTCCATATTCATGGCGGGGCATTTTGAGTGCGCTTGGATTTTGTTTTGCAATCAGCGCGGGGGATGCGACATTGCCGTTGGTTTTGTCCATGCAGAAATTTTCAACGCTTTCGCTTTTTACATACAGGCTTGCATCAAGCTACAGATTTACCGAAGCATGTGTTTCCGGTTTGATTCTTGGTCTTGTCTGCTCGGTTGTTTTTTTTGCCGCAAAAAGATTTGGAGGTGAAAAATGAGTTTCCTTGAATGTGTGAACCTCTATAAAAAGTTTCCTGACTCACGTGATAATTTTGATGTGGACATATCGTTTAATATAGAAGAAAAATGTTTTGTTTCGATTGTGGGACCAAGCGGAAGCGGAAAATCAACCGTACTGAAAATGATTGCGGGACTTGAATCAATCGACAAAAAAGATTCGACCGTAAATCCCAAAATCATTTTGGACGGTGATGACATAACAAATCTTCCGAGCGGAAAAAGAAATCTGGGAATGGTTTTCCAGAACTCCGCACTTTTTTTGAACATGTCCGTCCTTGAAAATGTGGCTTATGGACTTCGGTGCCATGGAATGAAAAAAAAAGAGACGCATGAAAAAGCGGAATCATTTTTGGAGCGCGTGGGGCTTGGCGGATTCGGAAAACGGAATCCAGAAACTTTGAGCGGAGGAGAAGCACAAAGATGCGCGCTTGCAAGAACTTTGATTGTGGAGCCGAAACTTGTTCTGCTGGACGAACCTTTGAGCGCGGTTGATTCCGACCTTAGAAAAAAACTTGCAGTCGACATAAAAAAAATGCAGCGCGAACTTGGTTTTTGCGCAATCATGGTGACGCACGATATTGAAGAAGCAAAAACGGTCAGCGACAGAATCATCCAAATAAAGGACGGACGAAAAGTCTGGGAAGGAAGTGCGGCTGATTTTTAAATTGCACAGAATCATTTTTGCACGAAATTGTGATGTGACTTGTGCTGTGGATTTTTTCTTCCAATCCGTGATATAATGTCCGCATGGAAAAGTTGCAGCGTTTGCCGTTAGGCGTACAAGATTTTAAGAAGCTTCGTGAGAATAATTTTCTCTATGTTGATAAGACTGGACTTGTCTACGATTTGATACATTCAACTTCAGCAGTTTTTTTAAGCCGTCCGCGTAGATTTGGAAAAAGTCTTCTTCTTTCTACTATTAAATACTACTTCCTTGGTTGTAAAGATTTGTTCCGGGGGCTTGAAATTGAAAAACTTGAATCCGAAAACAGTGAGCCGTGGATTGAGCATCCTGTGCTGTATTTTTCACTTGCAAGCGGTGAGTTTACGGAAAAAGAAGGGCTTTCTGAAAAACTCAGGACAACGCTAAATGATTTTGAAGAAAAATATGGACTTCCGCATGAGGAGCCGACGCTGGCAATTCGTTTTGCAAAGGCGCTGGAGAATGCTGTAAAGAAAACCGGTAGAAAAGTTGTCGTGCTTATTGACGAATATGACAATCCTCTTTTGAAAAATATGAGCGTAAATCCTGAGCAGGAAGAAGCAAACAGAACATTGTACAAGGCATTCTTTTCCACGCTGAAGGACTGCGATGAATACTTAAAATTCTACATGTTCACGGGCGTAACCAAATTCAGCAAGGTAAGCATATTCAGTGATTTGAATCAGCTTACGGACATTTCGCTCAACGTAAAATACAACGGACTCTGCGGCATTTCGCAAATCGAGCTGGAGAAAAATTTTGTTCCGTACATAAAAAATCTTGCTGATGCAAACGGTCTTTCCGAAACTGAATGTCTTGACGAATTAAAACGGATGTACGACGGATATCACTTTTCAAGCAGCGGCGATGGAATGTACAATCCTTTCAGCCTGCTCCATTGCTTTGATGAAAGGGATTTCGGAAATTATTGGTTTGAAAGCGGAACTCCAACTTTCCTAATAAACAAACTTAAAGCCTCGAACTATGATGTCCGGCGATTTACGGAAGAGGTAAAGGTTACTGAGTCGGTATTGAAAGATTACAGACCGGAAAACATGGATCCTGCACCGCTTTTTTATCAGTCGGGCTATTTGACGATAAAGGATTGGAATCACAGGCAGAGGTCTTTCAAACTTGGTTTCCCGAATGCGGAAGTCAAATACGGATTTCTGAACAGCCTTGCGCCAAGTTATCTGCATGTTGAGGACAAGCCGGCACCGTTCAACATCGATATTCTGGATGATGCGGTTGAAGAAGGAAACACCGACGGAATGAGGGACTGGTTTACCGCTTTGTTAGCACTCTTGCCGTATCCCTCCGGAAGTGATGCCGAGTCAGTGACGGAACAGAATTTTCAGAACGTAATCTTCATGTCGCTCACGATGATGGGGAAATATGCCAGAACCGAAGTTCACAGCGCAAAGGGACGTGCTGACTGTATACTTGAAACTTCCGAATACGTTTACATTTTTGAGTTCAAGCGCGACGTTCCTGCAAGCGATGCACTGAAACAGATTGAGGAGCAGAATTATGCAAAACCGTATCTGGCAGATAAAAGAAAACTCTTCAAAATCGGCGTGAACTTTTCTACTGCGGAGCGCAACATCATTGAGTGGGAAGTTGAAGAGCGTTAAATATTAACAGTTTTTCTGGAGGAAAATATGAAAAAATTTAATTTTGAAATCATAAAAAAAATCGATTATGTGCTGGTGCTTGTTATTGCGCTTGTCGGAATAGTTTCGTTTTTGGTTGAAAAGATTTCATCCATTCCAAGATACAAAGCCGAATCGCCTCATATTTCAGTGGTGGATTCTGATGAGGATTTGAACCCTGAAGAAACAAAAGAGTCTGTTGACTTTCTGAAAAAAATGGATGACGTGTATGTTTTCATGGTTTCAACAAAGGCGATTAAATCTGATGAGCTGGGTGTATCTGGTTACAGCGACATGGAATTTTCAAATTCAATCGGTCAGTCGTACCGGCCTTCTTCGTCACAGACCGTCAATTTCATATTCGTCAAGGATGGCGAAGAATACAGTCTTTTACCGTCAAAGGCATATATCTACAAGTATGAATTGAAAAATACCGCAGGATATTATGTCACATCGGCAGTGTATGAGGATCTTGCACCTTCGTATTTGCTTGTTCATGATTTCAATGTCTATGCCGTGGTTGAGGAAGATTCAAACGGCGATAAAAAACTCGACAGCAAGGACAACATTTCTTTATATGTTTCAGATTATGACGGAAAAAACGTCCAGAAAATTTCATCGTCGATTTATTATTATGAAAACCTAGGAAAAAATAAATTTTTGTTTACCGAATACAAAGACGGAAAAATCTGTTTCTATGAGTTTGACTGGGAGACAAAAAAGGTCGCTCAGATAAAGACGCTTGAACAGGAAATTGCGGAAAAGAGAATCAATCTCTGGAGGTGACGCACGATATTAATGAAGCAAAAACAGTCGGCGACAAAATCATCCAGATAAAAAATGGACGAAAAATCTGGAAAGGAAGTGCGGTGGATTTTAAGTGATGAGTGTGCTATGATAAATTTCAGCTGATATTTTTGAATTCCATTTGAGGAGCTTGCCTTATGAAAAAAATAATTTCCTGGTTGATTTTGCTTTATTTTTTGATTCTGACTTTTGAGCGTGTGCAGAGTCTTGTTCGGATTGGTCGGGGCGGCGGGCAAAAATTTTTTGTGACAGCTTTTGATGGATTTGTGAACGTGCTTGCAATCATTTCGATTCTGGCGACACTTGTTCTTCTGACAGGCTTCAACGGCGGATTCTGGAAATCGCTTTTTGATTCCGCTTCGGAAATAAACTATTCAATCCTGACGATTACTGTAGGAGTCATGCTCGTGTCGGGAATGGTGCACACCGAGTTTACGCTTCCTCCTGTTCAGTTTGTTTCCTACGGATTTTTGATTGCGGCAATGGTTTTGCGTACCGTGCAGATATCGGGAACAAGTGGCAGCCGTTTTATGCTCTGGTACTCGCTTGTTTATCTCACGGTATTTTCAATGGCGATTCCTGTCATGTATCATTCGCACATAAAACTTTCTGTTCTCTTCCATATAATTGAAGCGGTCGCGGCTTTGGTTCTGGTCGCCTGCTTCACGTTCATGCTGAGAAAATTATTTTTGGGACAGGGTGGAAATCTTTTGTACTGGATCCCGATAATTCTTGTCGCAGTATTGGACACAGTTTTGATTTTGATGAGACGGAAAGAATCCCTCAATGTTTTCGTTCTGATTTTTGAGATTGCATCGATTGTTTTGTTTGCTGTCGGGAAGTTTTTAAAATAAATCTTTCTTTTTAAATTTGTGTTGTTCATGAAAAATAATTTAAATCGGAGTTTGCAGAAAAGGAAAAAATGATAATTCGAGACTTTGAACCGAAACATACAGAGGAAGCCGCAGAAATTGCTCTTGGCGTATACAATTATGAAAGAACATTTACACAGGATCTTCCTGAAATATCAAATGTTCCGATACTTGAACAATTATCCGAAAACGGATTAGGTGTTGCTGCATTTGAAGGAAAAAAAATGGTCGGATTCCTTTGCAGTGTGGGGCCTTTTGAAAATGTCTTTCGCTCCACTGATGTGAAAGGAATTTTTTCGCCTATGGGTGCGAATGGAGCGGTTGCGGAAAATCACGGGAAGATTTATGCGGCATTGTATCAAGAGGCTGCAAAAAAGTGGGTAAAAGCCGGGGCGGTGTCACATTCCATTTGTTTATATGAACATGATGAAGAAGCAAAACAGCAGCTTTTTCGTTATGGATTTGGAATGAGATGTGTAGATGCCATTCGTCCGATGGAAACAATCGACTGCGCCCCATGCGATGGATATGAGTTTTTGGAATTGCCAAAGACGGATTATGAAAATGTTTATCCGCTTTATTTGGCACTTAATGAACATTACTGCTCCAGCCCGTTTTTTGTGAATCGAAAGCCGGATACACAGGAAGAGTTTTTAGCTGAAAAGAAAAACGGACGTTACTTTGCTGCGAAAAAAGACGGAGAACTATGCGCCTATATGGAAGTGTCAAATGAAGGCGAAACATTTGTCGCATCTGGAAACGTTTACCGGCACATCACGGGGGCATATTGTTTGCCGGAATACAGGGGCAGGGGAATATATCAGAACCTGTTGAATTTTGTTATAAATATTTTGAAAACGGAAGGATATACCAAACTTGGAGTGGATTTTGAAAGCATCAATCCGTCGGGAAGCGGTTTTTGGCTTAAGTATTTTAATGCCTATACCAATAGCCTTGTGCGCAGGATAGATGAGCGGATTATACAAAGAGCGTCTCTGGTATAATGCATGTAGAATCCATGCGCAAAATCCAAAAAACTATTCATAAAGAAATCTAGCAAAAATGGAATGGATGAAGGGAAAAAAACGAAAACAATCGGATTAATCGGCGGAATGAGCTGGGAAAGCACTGTCACTTACTATCAAGTTATTAATGAGTCTGTCAAAAACATGCTAGGCGGATTCCATTCTTCAAAAATAATGATGTACAATGTTGATTTTGCGGAGCTGGAAGAAAACATGCGTAGCGGAAATTGGGATGGCAACGCCGTGATTCTTTCCGAGGCTGCAAAAAAGCTGGAAAAGGCCGGCGCGCAAGGCGTAATTTTGGGCTGCACCGAAATCGGAATGTTGATTGCGCAAAAGGACAGCGTTCTTCCTGTTTACGACACAACGATTATTCATGCGTCAGAAGCGGCAAGAATGCAATGTGAATAGAATAGGGGTTGGGTGTTAATATGGAATTTCGTGAACTGAACGAAAGCGATTTGGATTCGCTCATAAAACTTTACGAGCAGCTTGACGGGAGCAACGCCGATTTTACGGTTGAAGCCGCACGCGCAATCTGGAAAAGAGAGATTGAGGGCAACAAAAACATAAAATATTTTGGTGCGGTTCAAGACGGCAAAGTTGTTTCAACATGCTTCTGCCTGATAATCCCAAACCTCACGCGTATTGGAAGCTCGGCCTGCTTTGTTGAAAACGTCGTCACCGACAAAGCTTTTCGTGGTCAGGGGCTTGGAAGAAAAATCATGGAAATGGCGATTGCATTTGCCCGCGAAAGGGACTGCTACAAGGTGATTCTGGAAAGCGCAAGTTTCAGAAAAGAAGCCCATCAGTTTTACAGAAACCTTGGCTTTGACGGCGACGCAAAAAAAGCATTCATAATGAAGCTCAAGGATTATTAATCTTTCAGCCCTTCCAGTTTTTCCAGCCACATTTTAAAATGCCGACATTTTGACTTTAAATTATCGATGCCTATTTCTGCCGTAACATTCGCACCAGAAGAAGGTTTGTTATATCTGTAAAATCTTTTTCCTTCTATGGCGGAGATAATCCGCTTGCTCGGAGCCGTATCAACTCCGCTGTTTATCATTTCTGGATTTCCGTTGTATGATTGCAAGACATCATTCAGCCCCTGTATGTCTTTTTTACACCGGGGATATTGTTTTTCAAGCTTTCCTATGTCACAAAAAAGCAGGGCTTCAAACTCATGCAACTGTATGTAAGGGATAAAGTTCTTCCAACCTATATCAGCTGCCAATGATTCTTCGATTTTATTTACTTTGGAATATGCATCTGAAATATTTTTTGTATCACAAAATCCAGGGAAGTCATTCGGGAGTGCATAGAAATCAAACATCGTAGTAAAATAATGCTCGACATTCTTTTCCTGATAAACTTCCTTCATCCATTTTGTAAGATCTCCTTTTGCCTGTGAATAGCTTATCATTCCGCCATAGGCATTCTTTTTTCTGGAAGTCATAAGCAGACTGAATCGGTAAGTATCATAAACCTTATCTGAATCAAATCGTATTTCTGCGCTGATGGACGGTGTTCTTTTAGGACCATAATAAAGAAACTGCTGATTTGTCCCTGATTGTGCTATAAAACGCTGGAATGTGCCGCTCATCATGTAACCGAGCATTTAAAAAAACTGATGATATTGCTTTTCCCCGCACCGTTGGCTCCGAGCAGAACTGTGATGTCTTTTATATCAAGAGTTACAGGCTTTTCAAAGGAAATGGATTTATATCCCCGGATGACAACCTGCGTCAGCTTATTCTTAGCGTGTTTCATAGCTTCAATCCTGTTTCATCATAGATTTGTTCTGCGTCATATTATAGCCGCTTAAGGGGAAATTTTCAATTGAGAGATTTTCTTCCTCGCACAGAGAACCATCCCATTCCTCACTGAGAATTTTTTGTTTCTCACTGACTAACACATGCTTTCTCACTGACTAACACATGCTTTCTCACTG
>CACZPR010000090.1 GCA_902783155.1 uncultured Spirochaetaceae bacterium | reverse complement strand
TCCCCTTCATAATTGGAGCGTCGGCACTGGTCGATCCATATAAACTCAGGTACACAAACACGTCCGTACTCTATGACAGGAAGGGCACATTCTCGGGATTCTATTCAAAAATGCACCTTGTACCTTTCGCCGAGCAGATTCCACTTGCGGACAACCCACTCATGAGTTGGTTTATGAAAAACGTTGTCGGGATGGGCTCGTCAATGGCACCGGGAAAACAGACGGTCCTTTTCAACATACCCCTTGTGAACAACATGGCACAGCCGGATGAGGCCCCGCTTGAATACAACATGCCGTCATTCTCGATGATTGAGCTGGACAAAAACGGATTTGCGGACATTGACAAAGCCTATCGTTACATCAAAAATCCGGAGCGGAATCCAATGGCGACAGTCACATTCTCAACTCCAATCTGTTTTGAGGACGCATTCCCGGATGTCTGCCGAAAACTTTTTGCCGCGGGAAGCGAAGTTTTTCTCAACATAACCAACGACTCATGGTCAAAGACTGCGGCGGCGGAATATCAGCATTTCATTGCGGCAAGCTATCTTTCAATTGAATTCAGGACAAGCCTTGTCCGCTGCTGCAACTCCGGTTACTCGGCGGTCGTGGGTCCAAACGGAAAGATTCTGGCGGACATGGACATTTTTGAGCGGGACGCAATCACGTTCTCCGTTCCAATTTACGAGCGCAAGACCACAGTATTCGCCGCCTTTGGGGATTGGTTTGCATACACAGTCATTTTGTGCATGGCACTCTATTTTGCTCTGGAGGCATACAGGTTCTACCTCAAGGGCCGTCTACCAAAAATACACATCTCCATAACGACCGAAAACAAAAAGGTGGAGAAGCAAGTTGAGGCGGCGGCAGAAACAACAGTCGAACCGCAAATCCAGATTGAAGCGCCAAAACCGATTCTGTCGGCAACCCTTTTGCCAAAGCCAGTCCAGGTTGAAGAAAAACCGTTGCCGGTGGTCGCAGAGCCAAAACCGTTGGCAAGAAAACCGAGGGCCACAAAAACAACCACGGCTGCCAAATCAACCAGAGCTACAAAATCAACAAGAGCTACAAAATCAACCAGAGTTGCCAAGACAACCACGGCTGCCAAATCAACCAGAGCTACAAAATCAACCAGAGTTGCCAAGACAACTACGGCTGCCAAACCAACCAGAGCTACAAAATCAACTACGGTTGCGAAATCAAACAAAGCTGCGAAGACAACCACGGCTGCCAAATCAACCAGAGCTGCAAAGACAACCACGGCTGCCAAATCAACCAGAGCTACAAAATCAACTACGGCTGCCAAATCAACCAGAGTTGCCAAGACAACTACGGCTGCCAAATCAACCAGAGCTGCAAAGACAACTACGGCTGCCAAATCAACCAGAGCTGCGAAGACAACCACGGCTACTAAATCAACCAAAGCTGCAAAAACAACAAAGACAAAAAAATAAAACGGGAGTTATAAAATGAAAGTCAAAACAAAAGCGTCCATACTCAGAGCTTCGTTCACCGCATTCTTTGCCGCACTAATCTGCATAGGGTGCTTTATTTCAATCCCAATGCCGGGCGGAGTACCAATCACCGTGCAGAACCTTTTTGCCATGCTCGCGGCCTTGATTCTTGGTGGTGTGCAGGGAGCAAGTTCGGTCGGTATTTTTTTGATTTTGGGAATAATCGGAGTGCCTGTCTTTTCCGGTGTCAAAGGTGGATGGGCGGTATTCGTTGGACCAACCGGTGGATTTCTCTGGGGCTACTTCATTGCCGCCGCTGTTGCCGGACTCATTGTTGGAACCCCGCAGACATTTGAAAAAAGATTCAGCCTAAAGATGTGGCTTAAAATCATTCTTGCGTCCTTTGTTGGATTCGCACTAATCTACGCTCCAGGCATTCCGTGGTTCATACACTGCATGTCCGAAAGCGGAAAACCAACCACACTCCAGGCGGCAATCGGAATGACATTGACCCCGTTCATCCCCGGCGATGTAATCAAATTCATTCTCACAATACCGCTTGCCGCAGTCCTTAGACCAATCGCCGCACGCTATCTTTATCCAGACGATGAAGAGGAGCTGAACGAAATCATGGAGGACATCAAAAAGCGCAAGGAGCTGCATGAAAAAATAGTCCGCAAGTTCAACGGAAAAAAACAGGACTCCTCAGAAAATCCACCGAAAAATCCACCGCAGGACCAAAGCAAATAGGCTCCCGGAACCATGGAAAAAGAAAAAAAAGCAATTCCCGCCGTAAAACTGGAGAACGTCTACAAGATTTTTACATCGCAGACGGCGGACGGAAAATACACGGTCGCGCTCGATGACGTGAACCTTGAAATCCAGACCGGGAGCCTGACAATAGTTGGTGGGGCAAACGGATCCGGAAAAAGTGTGCTGATGAACATAATCTCCGGCCTCATGGAACCAAGCGAAGGAAAAGTTACGGTCAGCTCCAGGCCCGGACTTGTTTTTCAGGATGCCGCCACACAGATTCTTGGAGAAAGTCCTCGTGAGGATGTCGCGGTCGGACCAAGAAATCTCGGCGTACCCAAAAAGGAGATTCCCGGCATTGTTGAAAAATCGCTCTCGGCGGTCTCACTTATGGACAAGGCGGACTTTCCGGCGGACTTTCTTTCTGGCGGGGAAAAAAGACGACTGGCAGTTGCCTCTATACTGGCAATGGACCGCGACATAATCATATTCGATGAGCCTTACGCAAATCTGGACTACACCGGTGTTCTTGATGTGAACTCGCTTATAGAAAAAATCCATGCGTCGGGAAAAACAGTAATCCTTTTGACACACGAACTTGAAAAATGCCTTGGACTCTGCGACCATTTCATCGTCATGCAAAAAGGACAGATAGTTTTTGACGGAAATCCACAGGACGCACTGGAGCTTGACATGACGGACTGGAGCATAAAAAATCCGCTCGCAAGCTACACAAAACTTTCGGACCTGGTTTGGCACTGAACACAAAATCCAGACAAAACAGAATGGAGAAAAAATGCGGAACCAAAGCTTCTTCCACTACATTCCCGGAAAAACATTCCTCCACAAAATGCAGCCGTGGATAAAAATCATCCTCATGCTGACGCTCGCCATCGCGGCATTCTATTGTCCGCTGGTCCCCGCGCTTTGCATCTTTTTTACGCTGGCCACATTCTCACTCACCTACCTGAGATTCTCGCCCAGAAATCTGCTGTCCGACATAAGACCCGCGTTGATTTATTTTTTTCTATTATATATGGCATCCACATTTTCAAACATAACGCCCGGAGAAAAAATCTGCTTTCCGGAAATGCTCGTTCCAAAAAAATACTACATGGAACTTGGCGCAAGACTTTTGCTCTCAATGGAAACGACATCCATTTTTTTCCGCACAACCACGCAGATTCAGCTCAACCATGGATTCCGCCAGATAGAAAGCGCTCTCACACGCAGAAAAAAAACACCCGTAGCGGACCTTCTTTCGCTCACACTAAATTTCGTTCCAAGGCTATCCGAACTGTGGCAAAAAATCTCGCTCGCATGGGAGTCCCGTGGAGGAAAAAACGGCCCCCGAAAAATAAAAACACTCACCACAATCCTTTTCCGCACCGGCATGGACGAATCCTACAAAAAATCCCAGGCAATAAAAAACAGAATGTAGCATTGACATTTTAATAAATTGTGTTATAGTTTAAGTGTCGGAAGTTCCCTTAATAAATCCTGTTGGGATGCTGATTAACAGACTTTGAAATTACGGTATCAAAGGTTTCGACAAATCAAGGCTAGTTGGTTTTCTCCACACTAGCCTAATTTTTTTCTTAGACAACTTGTTTTTTATATTGTTTCTGGAACTTAAATATGCCGTTTTAATATCATAGAAATCGCCTTCGTCGCCCGATGTTAATTCAACTATGCAGGTATACAAATTCCTTGTTTTCATCAACATCAAATTCTTGCCACTTGAATAGATTGAATCATATCCTGTACATATATTCTCAACAAAATCTCTTGCACTTAAAAAACCCAACTGATTAAGTTGCTTCATTCTTTTAGGTCTTTCTATATGTTTTTCACCAAAGCCAGTGTCCGTAAAATCATCATGCCATCCAATACGTAAACGAATTTTACCAGCCTGTCGGCCTATTTCCTTTGCAAAATCTTTTGAGATTTCCCCAAAATCCTTGCTTCCGTCAGAAGTCAGGACATATTCGCCATCATGTTTTACCAGATTTTCCACTTTTTTATCCTTTTTTACAATTGTTCCTCAATTATACACAATTCCCACGAAAACCAAAAGCATGGAAAAGTCGAAAATTGATGGACTTTTTTTCAAGTATTCGATAGACTTTTAAGGAAAAACAGATATGGAGTTTGTTTTATGATTAAAAAAATGGGAACGAAAATTTTTTTCAGCATTATTTTTGTGGCTGCCGTATTTTCCATCACATCCTGTTCGCAGATTTCGCTTGGAACCGGCAGTGTTTATTTTTCAATTGGAAATGACAAAAAATCCAGGCAGGCAGATTTTCCTTTTGCAGACAGCGGACAAACTTTTTCACTGACAGTCACACTTGATGGAGACTATAAATCCACCCAGACAACAAAGTTTACAGACAGCGCGACAATAGTATTTGAAGAAATTCCACTTGGCAGTAAAATTTTTGCACGTGCGGAAATATATTTGCTGGAGGAAAACAAAAAAACTCTTAAGTACTCAGGAGTCTCAGAGCCTCTGACCGTACAGGAAGAAGAAAATATTCTCTCCATCCTTATGAAAGAGGCCCTCACTGTAAAATTTGTCACCGACGCAACAAGCCCCAGTTTTTTTGAACAAAGCATTGAATACGGACAGACAGTCACCAGACCGGACGACCCTGTTGATTCAAGCGGAACCCGAGAGTTTTTAGCTTGGTACGCAGAAAATGGAAGCACACCATTTGATTTTTCAGCACCAATAGAATCCAATACAACAATTATTGCAAAATGGTGGAACAAACCAAACGATTTTGTAAAAGTTGACGGAACCACATTCAACGGAGAAGAATTGAATCCTGTCTCATTTGTTTTCACAGAAGATACAGAAATTACAATCGGAAATCTATATGTCTGCAACCACGAGGTAACTCAAGAGGAATATGAGACGTATTGTGCCTACGGTGGAAGTTCACCAAATGGAAGTTCACCAAATGGAAGTGACAAAGCAAATTATCCAGTCTATTATGTTAACTGGTATGACACGCTTGTCTATTGCAACTTCAGGAGCATTGACGAGGGGCTTACCCCCTGCTATTCCATTTCAGGAACAACGGATCCAAAAGGATGGTCCGGAATTATAGATAATGACGGAACAAAATATTGCGGTCCAGCAGAAGAGTTCGAAGAATGGAATGCAGTAGTCTATAACGAAAACGCCAACGGCTACCGGCTGCCTACCGAAGCGGAATGGGAATATGTTGCCCGGGGTGGAAATGCATGGAAAAGCTTCAAGTTTTCTGGCTGCAATGATGATAATATTACTGAATACGTCCAGTACAATGATGAAGCTGGCGGCGTAAAAAAGATCAGACAGCTCAAGCCCAACAGCCTTGGAATATACGACATGAGCGGAAATGTCTGGGAATGGAGTTTTGCCCACCCAGAGGCTGAATATGCAGGATACGACCCAGTATGTCCTACACGTGGTGGAAGCTATGCTGACGGTCAAATTGTTTGCCACGTCAACCATCAAAGGACCAGCGAACCACATGAACGAGACGAATATACCGGTTTCCGCATTGTCCGCAACAGAAAATAGATTTTTGCAGCAAAAAACCAAAGGCATTTAAAAAGTTAAAAGATAATTGACTTTTGGTCATATTATGATATACTGGCAATGTTGGGATATTCCCAATGTGTGTTGCTATGGGATTTACTCCCTTAATGTTCCATGGTCGGGGCTTTCGGGTAATTCCGTGTTACCTAGGCGGACAGGCAACTTTCTTTCTTACAACGGCTCTTCGTGAGCCGTTTTTATTTTATCTGCAAGAATTTATTTTCTGCTCCAATATATAAATACACTTCATCAGCATTTGGGTTTTTAGCGACAGCCTCTTTCAAACTTTTCATTTGACTCGGTGATACATACCCTTTTACAGATATAAAACAATTCTTAGCCTGCTCAATGCTCCTGTTGTATTGGCGGGTAACATCATTTGAAGTATCTTTTAGTTCAAGAAAATCTCTTTTATTTTCTTTCCTAAAGAATGTATCTGCTTTTTTGCCTTTTGTGTAATTTTCATCTAGCAAATAGACATCAAAGCCATTTTCAGCAAGAATCTTGCACATTGCAATTTCTGTTTTATATTTTCCCAATCGAATTGCAACAATTTTTCTTTTGGAGATATGGAATCCGTCATAATTCTCATATTCCTCTGCTTCGAGATAATCTAATAATTCCTGCCGTTCTTCATCTGTAAGTTCCATTATCCCTTTTTCAGAGAATCTTCCATGTTCATCTCTTGGGTGTAACTCCGCCAACAACTTTTTCACAATACGTACTATTATACAAAAATATCTATAAAAACTCCAGTTTATGCAAAAATTCACCGAAAATTGCATAATTTTTCTTGACATAGCGGCAAATTACGGTGGATAATATGCTTATTGATAGTTTTTTTGATTTTCTTGCCCGCTCTATATACATAGGTGGGGTATACAGGTGTTGAGAAAAACGGAGGTCTTATGAAAAGAGTTTGTATAAAGACAGGACTTGCGGCAGCGGGTGCCTTGCTTTTGCTTGGCCTTGTTGGATGCGCGTCCGCAAAGTCTCTTCTGGAAAAGGGTGACACTGTTGGCGCAATCGAAAAGCTGGCCAAGGAGCTTGCAAAGAAGCCGACAAACCAGGAATATGCCGACATGTTTGCGCAGGTCTATCCATCCGAGTTCGACTCAAGGATTGCACGCCAGAGCGACACAGTCCGTGCGGTTGAGGACAGGTTC
>CACZPR010000089.1 GCA_902783155.1 uncultured Spirochaetaceae bacterium | reverse complement strand
TTTGGCTATGTGTATAACAAGGCGAACGGAACTGTCGCAAAATTAAACGACGGTTTTGTTCCCGGAAAAGGAAACCACAGGATAACAAGTGTCTTCAAGTTCAAAGATGACGCTGCGGATGAAATGACAAAAGACGCTTCTTACAAACTTGCAGGAAGCGGATATGTGCAGCTTCCTGCAATCAAGGAAATTTCTTCTATTCTTCCAAACGGTATGGAGAGCGAAAATCTTGATTTTGCCGCAGGGGCAATGCTTCGAATCAAAGGCAAGAATGTTTCCTTTGACGCAGAAGATGAGGTGCAGGGAGTTTTCCTTGTTTCATCAGATTCTTCCGAGACGCGTGTTTCAAACTACAACAGAATTGGCTCGAATGTCATTGAGGCCTATGTTCCTGCTGTTGTGGCCGGCAGCTATGAAATAAGGCTTGTCACAAAGCCGGGAACAGAGCGTTATGAAAAAGCTGTGTCTGCCACAGCAATCAATGTAACTGCGTAGTTCTGTTTCAGAGGACTTCCTTTTGAGGAAGACCTCTGATTTGAAATGTAAAGGTGCATGTTGAAATGATATTCCGAAACAAGTTCAAAATGTATTCCTACAGCTCATGATAATATGGGCAAATGTTTTCAAAATGTCCGTCTTTCATTCTGAATCCTTTTGGGATTGTTCCTAGCTGGACGAATCCAAGCCGTTCGTAAAGGTGGCGGGCGTGAACATTGGTTTCGACTACGGCATTGAACTGTAGGACTCCGAAGCCGCATTTTTTCGCCTGCACGAGACAGTCTTTTACAAGCTGTTCTCCGATATGTTTTCCACGCGATTCAGACGAAACCGCATAGCTTGCATTGCAGATGTGTCCGCAGCGTCCTACATTGTTCGGATGCAGGATGTAAAGTCCGTAAATCTTTCCGTCATCTTCTGCAACGGCGCAATGTGTCTGTGAAGCGAAGAACTCTGCTCCAGTTTTTGAATCAAGCGGTTCTTCCTGTGGAAACGCAGTTCCATCTTCAACGACTTCATTCCAAATTGCAATCATTTCGGGCAAATCGTTTTCCGTATATTTTCTGACGGTCATTTTTCAAAATCCTGTTTTCGTTCAATTCTCTTTTCAAATCTGAACATTCCATCGGGGAACTGTTCATCCATTTCATGGCCTGAGTCTGGGTCGTTCGGGTCCGGATGATGGCTGTTGAAGAATTCTACGATGTGGAAGCCGCAGCGATTTACATAAAAATGGATGTTCCGTTTTTCAAAATACGGAGTGACGGTTTCCCAGACTGTAACTTCAGGGTGAAGTTTTTCGATTTCGCACCAGGCCGCATATCCAACGCCTTTGCTGTGGATTTTGGGAGAAACAAAAAGCAGGTCTAAATTCCCCTTTGAGCCTTCGGTACTGATTACTGCACCGCCTGCATTTTTGCCGTCTACGACAATGCGGTAGGCTTTTCCTTCTGAGATTGAGGTTTCTATTGTTTCCCTTGAGATAATCTGTCCGTCTTCTTCAAAATGATTGTCTCGCATTCCGAATTCTTCCAATGCACCATAATTGAAAGCTTCCTGATTATCTTTTATAAACTGCTCTTTGTCAGAGGCTTCAAGAGGGCGAAGTTCTACCATAATCAATGCTTATTCGTGATGGTGTTCACCGTGATGATCGCACTTAGCTTCATAGTTAGGCTTGAGTTCTCCCTTTGCAAAAAGCTCTGCTGCTTCGTCAGCACTGCCTGTAATTCCTGGAAGCTCTTTTAATCCGGCTGCGGCAATAGCATCAACAGCACCCTGACCGCGGTTTCCGAGAATCAGAGTTTCCACTCCAAGACTTTTCAAAAATGGTGGAAGAGCGTGATGCCCGTTTCCGCCGTTATCGATTACCTCCGAAGAAACAATCTTTCCGTCTTCAATCTGATAAATCTTAAAATACTGGGTTTTTCCAAAATGCTGGAACACGTTCCCGGTTACCTTTTCATAAGTCACTGCAATTTTCATATGCACCCCATCTGTTTTAAATATATCAAATATTAGGCGCATGGGAAACCTTTTTGTTGATTTATTTCCCTATCTGTCTTTATTCTGCGTTAATCTAAATCACATGGCTTCAAGATAAAATATGTTTTTACAGTTTTTTCAATACTGGTTGTGGAGGACAA
>CACZPR010000088.1 GCA_902783155.1 uncultured Spirochaetaceae bacterium | reverse complement strand
GACAAGATGCGATCGGACTGTGCTGCAAACGGATGGATCCCCATCTCCATGAAAAATGACTGGAAGACCATTTATGGCATCGGCATCGAAAAAAAATGAAAAATCCCTGCGTTATAAAGCAGAAGGACGGACTGCATCAGGATACGAGGAAACTTTAAGCCGGTTAAATAATCTTCAAAAAAATGTTCCGGATATTGAATATCTTTATGTGTACCAAATTCGGGAAGACGGCTGCCATGTAATTTTTGACACTGATGAAGAAAGCGGTGATTATGCCGTTGATGCGCTGATTGAATTTGATCCGACTTTTTTGCCTTATGTTCCTGATTTGCTTGAAGGAAAACAAATTCCGGTGCTTGAGTCAAATGATTCTTACGGATGGCTTTTGACGCACTATCATCCGATTTTTGACTCAAACGGAAAATGCGTCTGCTATGTTGGCGTTGATATTTCCATGGTGCTTCTTCGAACATACAGAGTGAAATTTCTTTTTAGGACAATCATTCTTTCGCTTGTTGCGGTCATTTTGATTGTGGGACTGGGACTTTGGATTTCGACAAAATTTCTTGTTAATCCGATAAACGGTATTTCACGCCATGCAATTGATTTTATGGGAAAAAACGGAAATGTTGACGGCATGAATGCCTGTGTTTCTGCAATAAAAAATCTCGACATCCGCACTGGCGATGAAGTTGAAAATTTGTATGCCTCCTTTTTGAAAATGACAGAAAATACAGTTCAAAATATTATTGACATAAACAAGATGCAGGAAGATCGCATTCAGATAATGCAGAAATATAACGAGGAACTTGAAAAAAAAGTTGAAGAGCGGACTTATGAGCTGAAGCTGGAAAAAGAAAAGTCAGAAAATCTGCTTTTAAATATTTTGCCAAAAGAAGTTTCTGTCGAGCTTACAGAGCATCCGGGAAAAACGATTGCCCAGGATTTTCCGAATGTTACGGTTCTTTTTACTGATATAGTCGGATTTACAAAAATCAGCGGGGATATGACGGCTGATGAAGTTGTAAACATGCTCAATAAAATGGTTTCGCTTTTTGACGAAAGGGCCAGACGCGAAGGAATTGAAAAAATCAAAACGATTGGGGATGCATACATGGCAGCCGCTGGACTTACAAAAGACTATGACAACGGCGGGGCTGTAAAAATGATTGATTTTGCACGGGGGCTTTTAGATGATATAAATTCATTTAATAAGGATTCTGCTGTAAAAATCCAGATACGGCTGGGAATAAATACCGGAAATCTTGTTGCTGGAGTAATTGGCAAGACAAAATTCATTTACGATATTTGGGGCGACACAGTAAATGTTGCAAGCCGCATGGAAAGCACTGGCGAACCGATGAAAATCCATGTGAGCGAAGAAACTTATGAGCAGACAAAAGAAAAATTCGCTTATGGAAATTCCATTGACATTGAAGTAAAAGGCAAGGGGCTTATGAAAACATATTTTTTGTAAAGGCTGCCGGATTTAAAAATGATATTTAAATTCAAAAGACGGTATTGCAGGTGGCCGTAAGATTCCCATGGAAGAAATGATTGAGCTTGCAACGACTTTGCTTGAAAATGGGATGAAGGGGTTTAGGAATAAGTAGTAGTATAAAATTGGTTAATATAGGAGTCCGATTATGTCAAAGAAAATTGTTGTAGTGAATGCTGCCCAAGAAAGGGCTGGAATACAGATACTCTTTTGATGGAAGCTGCAAAAGGTGCAGAGGCTGCTGGAGCTGAAATTGTAAAATTTGATTTATTCAAACTGGAAAAATATACCGGCTGTATTTCCTGCTTTGGCTGTAAGAGGGAAAAGTTTAAGGGGCACTGTATCTGCAGGGACGGTCTTACTCCTGTTCTGGACGCAATCCGGGAAGCAGACGGACTCATTATCGGTTCTCCAAATTATCTTTCTGATATGACAGCTTCTTTCCGCGCTTTGTATGAAAGGCTTATTTTTCAGAATTTGACTTATAACGTAGAAACTCCCTGTTGTAACTCTCATCCGATTTCGGTTCTGCTTATAATGACCAGCAATGCTCCTGACACAATGTACACAGGACTTATTGAAAACTATAAAAATACTTTGACTCGTTTTGTAGGTCCTGCCGAAACTTTTGTATCTGGAAACACACTTCAATTCAAGGACTATTCCAAAAACGACTGGTCCTGGACACTTTTTAATCCTGAAGAAAAAATTCATAGGCACGAGACCGTTTTCCCAGAAGAATGTAAAAAGGTCTTTGAACTGAGAAAGCGGATTTTTAAGTAGAATCTTATTTTTTAATGATAGGCACCTTGCTACCTCGAAAACAACTTACAATATAATAGAATTCTATGCTATAATAATCTAATGAATGTTTACATTGATTTTGACGATTGTTTGTGTGAAACGGCGCGCTATTTTTCCAAGCTGGTTGATGAGATTTTCGGTCTTGATATTCCTTACGAGAAAATCAAATACTTTAATCTGCAAGAATCTTTTTCTTTGAGCGATGATCAGTACGAGCACTTGATGATTCAAGGACATAAACCGGAAGTGCTTTTGTCTTATGATGAAACTCCGGGGGCAGTCAAAACAATTAACAGCTGGATTGATAAAGGCCATGATGTAAAAATAATTACCGGACGTCCTTTCAGTGCTTTTGATGCTTCGCGCGAATGGCTTGATGAACATGGACTTGGTCGTGTTGATTTGTACTGTCTTGATAAATATGGACGAGATGCTTTTATCAAAGGAAGCACGTTCACTCTTGAACTTGACGATTATTATAAAATGCGTTTTGATTATGCAATAGAAGATTCGCCGATGGCTTTTAAATTTTTTAATCATCTTCCTGAACTGAAGGTTATGGTCTTTGACCGTCCATGGAATCAGGAATGTGAATTCCCAAGTCAAAATTATAAACGATGTTTCGACTGGAAAATGATAAGTGAAATTGTCGGGTAAAAATCAGGAGGTTCCCATGTCGATTGTTGCAGCTTTTATGGTTCCGCATCCGCCGATGATTGTTCCGGATGTCGGTCGGGGCAGTGAAAAACAGATTGAAAAAACAATTAGGGCTTATGAAAAAGTTGCAGAAGAAATTGCGGCTCTCCGTCCTGAGACTATTATCATCTCAAGTCCCCACAGCATAATGTATGCGGATTATTTTCATATTTCCCCCGGCACCGGTGCGTCAGGTTCGCTTTCTGATTTTAATGCGCCGCATGTTAAGTTCAATGTTGAGTATGATGAGGAGCTTGTAAATCTTTTGTGTGAAAAGGCAGATGCTTTGCATTTCCCCGCAGGCACACTCGGTGAAAAACGAAAGGAGCTTGATCACGGAACAATGGTTCCACTTTGGTTTATCCAGAAAAAATACAAGGATTTTAAGCTCGTCCGCACAGGTCTTTCGGGTCACGATCTTTTGAAGCATTATGAATACGGAATGCTCATAAAGGATGCCGTTGAAGATTTGGGGCGCAAAGTCGTTTATGTGGCGAGCGGAGATTTGTCCCACAAGCTTCAGGATTATGGCCCTTATGGTTTTGCGGAGGAAGGACCTATTTATGATTCAAGGATTATGGACGTATGTTCCGGTGCGCGGTTTGGAGAGCTTTTTGATTTTGATGAAAGCTTTTGCGAAAAGGCGGCTGAGTGCGGTCATAAATCTTTTGTCATAATGGCAGGTGCGCTTGACGGAAAATCAATTGAGGCGGTTCAATATTCGCATGAGGATGTGACCGGAGTTGGTTATGGAATCTGTTCTTTCATTCCGAAGGGCGATGATGAAACCAGGCACTTCCTTAAAAACAGGCTCAAAACAGTGCAAGTCGATTTGGAACAGAAGCGTCAAAAATCAGATGCCTATGTAAAACTTGCCAGAGCATCCGCAGAATATTTTGTAAAAAACGGACGCACCATGGAAATTCCTGATTGGGTTCCGGATGAACTTTTGAATAAAAAATCCGGCGCATTTGTTTCCGTCCATAAGTTCGGTTCATTGCGAGGCTGCATTGGGACGATTTCTTCCACACAAAAAAATCTTGCACTGGAGATAATTCAAAATGCTGTGAGTGCAGTTTCTGCGGATCCGCGTTTTGATTCTGTAAAGGAAGACGAGCTTGACTATCTTGATATAAATGTGGATGTCCTGGGGGATGCCGAAAAAATAAAATCAGAAGCGGAACTTGACGTAAAAAAATATGGCGTAATCGTTCAGAGCGGATACAAAAGGGGACTGCTTCTTCCCGATCTTGATGGCGTTGATACGGTCGAACAGCAGATTTCGATTGCAAGACGGAAAGGAGGAATCGCTCCCGGTGAAAAAATCGATTTGTTCCGCTTTGAAGTTGTGCGGCATTATTAGCGGAGGAAAAATATGCCGGTCTGCGATGTATGTTTCAGGCACTGTAAAATAGAAGAAAACTCAACAGGCTTTTGCGGTGCCCGAACCTGCCGTGACGGAAAAATTATTCCGGACAATTATGGAAAACTCACTTCCATTGCGCTTGACCCGATAGAAAAAAAGCCCCTCAAAATGTTCAGACCTGGTGCAAAGATTTTGTCCATAGGTTCTTATGGCTGCAACCTTCGCTGCCCCTTCTGCCAGAACAGCACCATCTCATGGTCGCAAAAAGCGTTTGAATATAAAAACAAATCGGAATATTATTCACCGGAAGAAATCGTAAAAACCGCAATGAATCTTCGTGACCACGGCAACATAGGAATTGCTTTTACCTACAATGAGCCTTTGATTTCTTATGAGTTTGTCCGGGACTGCGCAAAGCTTTCAAAAGAATGCGGCATGGAACATGTTCTTGTGACGAACGGAAGCGCAACGAAAAAAGTCCTTGATGAAATTGCTCCCTACATCGATGCCATGAACATTGACCTCAAATCTTTTTCCGAAAAATTCTACAAAGATTTTCTTGGCGGGGATTTTCAGATGGTAAAAGATTTTATTGAGGGCGCGGTCAAGGCCTGCCATGTCGAGTTTACCACCCTGATTATTCCGGGTGAAAATGACAGCGAAGGTGAAATGCGTAAACTGTCCGCTTGGATTTCGGGACTGGAAAATCAATACGATAAAAAAATCCCGCTCCACATCACAAGATTTTTTCCATCATTTAAACTTACGGATAAAGAACCAACAGAAATCAGCACGATAATGAATCTGGTCAAAACCGCAAAAGAAAACCTGGAATTTGTTTTTCCGGGGAATGTGTAATGGCATAAATAATTGCAAAAAATATCAATTTTCAATAAATTTTTACATTTAATTGCAGAATCTTGTTGAAAAATCACTTTTTTTACGATATGCCTGGCGGTTTCTTCATCAACGGATAGATGAACATACTGACGGATCATCGGAAGCAAACCTTTTTCTTTTATTGCGGATAAGAATCTTTTTGTGGTTCCATGATAAAGGATTGCCGGAGGTTCTGCTTCCTGTTTTTTTATATGCATCGGAATTGAATGACCGTATAACGCACGGATTTTATCATCAACAATTTCCAGGCGCTTTTTGTCAGAAATTTCCATAACATGAAGAATGTCCTCTTTCACAATGATTTTTGATATCTTTCTTCTTCATTAATTGCACAAAGCAATTGCGCTAAAGAGACAAATCCAGCTTCATCCATCTCCAGCTCGTACTCCCTCGGTGCATGTCGCAGAGCGTAGGAGATTTCTTTGCTTAAATCGATATAGTCCATATTAATATTCCTTTCGATTTTTTTCCATCCCACTCATTATGAAAATTAAAAATATCCTTCAGCCTCATCAATACAAGTAATGATATTATACTCTTCACATGCTTTTGGATATTTTTTTGCAGTTTCTCGTAGGATTTCTATAAATTCTCTGCTTTTTGACTCTTCTACAATTTCATCAAATATTTCAGAAAGTAATACAAAATCAAATTCAGAACAATCATTCTTTATGAAATCAATTGCTTCTGTAAGATGATTTGCTATGTATGTAGAAAATTCTTTATGGAACTCATTAAGTTGCCAATAACACTCATCAAATACTTTAGGTCTTATATTCAAAAAAGACCTGAAAATTTCTTTAGTTGTTGTCGTTGGCACTTTTTCTATTATTTCTTCCATTGCTGAATGGAATTCATCATCACTATCAAAAAACTGTTTCATAATTAGCTCCTTCTATGCTTGTCTGACTGATTGCTGTCTGGAAAAACAGAACCTACTGTTCCATTTGTTTTTATGACAACAACCCAAACGCCTTTGTATTTGCCATAAAGTTTCTTACCATCACTTGCGTGAGAATTATGCTTTAAGCCAAGTACATGTTCTGCGGCCTTAACTACGTCCTTTTGTCCCCATGATTTAGGGAACCAAGATTGACCAATTCCTTTTCGCTTGCTGTTGTCTTTCCAATGATTCGGTACATTGCCAACACGAACACCATTTTTATATGTCTTAACGATATTGTATTCTATACCGTTTTTGTCCATAAAATCTATAGCATCCTGTCCATGCCCGCCACTTTTTAAGCGAACAGGCACATCTTTCTTTGATGGCGTTGTATATTCACCTTCAAGACTGTGAATTAAAGCTTTGTGATGAATCATACGGCTACCATGTGTTGTATAATAAATACCTCTTCTACCGCTACCCATTCTGTTTGCCTCCCTTGTTGTGCTGTAATTTAGTCCAGTTGTCAAAATGAACGAACTGAACATCCTTTTTGAACTCTCCAAAGATTGAATCTGGCATTGCTCCATAAACAAGAATGATTTTTGGATTTATTTCTTTAATAAAGCTCCGAAGTCCTTCTCTCAGATGATGTTTGTATTCAGCAGATTTGCAGCAGCCGTAAGTTCCAAGCGAATAGATTCCATGCTTTTCAAGTCCCAAAAACGCGAAAGGTGGTTCATCGGGTAAGATTCTGGTGTATGTGCGTTCATCTCCCCAACGGACATTTGGAATCACATTCAAGCCTTGAGTCTGCAAATAATGACCAACCTGACGATTTAAATATGTGTTTGTCATCTGTAAGACCAATGGCATGTCGTAGTACAAACTGCAATCGGGAGAAATTACACCTTTGAACTGTTTCAATTTGGCAATCTGCTCTTTTGTTGCCGTCAGAATGTCGCGGAAACACAAATCGTGTTCGTAAAAGCAGACAAATTCCTCGTGAGTTTCGCTTTTATTGCACTCTGTAAACGGAATCATCCCTTTTGGAATAATGAATTCCGAAGGATTTTTGATAAGTGGAATTTCAAGCAGGCCTGTAAAAATTGCTGTTTCAACAAGTTCCGCGTTGAATCCGTCATCGATGATATTCTTTATATTTTCGATTTTCATATTTCGCCTCGAAATAAATAGTTAAGATGTTGATTATCAGCCGGCTTGCCCAAAGCTGAACAAACCGCCTGAACCGATTTTTAAGCAAGTGTTACAGTTCCTGAGACTGCTTCAACAAGATATTTCCGCTCGTAACCAGATTTCCCGGCATAGCGTGTACGGACAACAATCTTGTATTTACTGTCAGAAAGACTCTGTGGAAGAGCAAACAGAAGTTTTGAAGGTTGATTGTAAATCAAGGCAGATTCAACCTTTATCCATAAACTTTCATCACTGTTGATCTCTCCGCTTTCAGTGACAGGAGCGAACCAGATTCCCGAATTTTCTCCGCCAACTTTCAGGCTTGAACCTTCAACCAGAACAGACCCGCCAGAAGTCAAGCTTCCATCAGCTTTTCCGGTTGCAACATCGGTAACGTTTGTAATCATTCCGCTTGGAGCGACATATTCAGAAGATGCGATTTCCACATTCTGAACAGCATCGCGCAAAGTTTGTGTTGCTGAAAACTTGACTGTAAGCTTAGGTTTACCATTTCCACTTTCTACCGTGCCTTTCCCTGCAATATAGAAAGTTCCAAGTTCTCCGAATTTAACTGCATTCCCCGCTGCAAGGACTTTAAGGACAGTGTTTGCATAGGCATTCAAAACACTTGTAACCGTTCCCAAATCTACAAGCGGAACTGCATCTGCCATAGCATCCAGGATATTCTGAGTGCTGTAGGTGTAGCGTTCCACTTTGCCGTAGTAGCTTTCAGTCCCATCCTTTGCAAACTGATTTTTCTGTAACTTAACGGACACCCTGCCGTTAGCCGATTCCTGCAATTTAATGAAAGCGTTGTTTTCGCTCATACGCGCCCCCTTCCACATTTTGCAACTCCTGTTTTGTACTGTGCGCTTGCACTAACAAAAATTGCGAAAATGTGGTATAATTTATGTATGCAAGGCAACAAACAGCGACGCTGGGATTTGCCTTTGTGTTATGAGTAAAAGATAAGTGAAAACAAAAATTCCAACAGAATGTAGAAACATGAGATTTTGATTGATGTTAGGAAAAGAAAAACTTATAATAATAGAGCTAGAAAAACGAGACTTGAAAACAAAATTGTTCTTACAGAAAACAGTCTTGAGGGCTTATCTGCACCAACGACAGAAAAGTTAACTGTATTACAATCTTTTTTTCCATCTGTAAATGTAAAGAAAGTTTATGCGGTAGAAAAATTTCATGAATCTCTTTGTACAGTTTTAAAAACACAATTAACAGATGAGATTCAATACTTAAAAGTGCAGCTGAATCAAACGATATTTGATTTTGAAGCCATAAAAGCTGAATATGAAAAAGCACTTCCGAATGGAACTTTATCAAAATCGGTATTCGATGATTATGCTAAAAAGTATCTTGAACTACAACGCTTATATGACCGTATTAAAAATTTCAAGAAATCACAATTGATAGCTGATGAAGATGACAGAGCAAAACAGAGTTTAAATACAAAAGAAATTGATATCTTGAATTCTATTTCTGCAAGTATAAACTCTAACATGGTTAAATTAAATGCTGAAATTCAAAATGGCAAATGGAAAAATCCTGTATTAAAGTTTTCTCTTCCAAAAACAACAAATGCAAAGGGGATTAGTAAATATTCCTTAGAATCTGGAAATGATATGGGAGACGGAACAGAAAGTGCAAATATTATGATGTTTGATTTATCTGTATTAAAATTGTCAAAACTTCCTGCTATAGCACATGATCTTTTTGTACGAAATGAATTGGATGACGAGCGAAAAGAAGATTGTATAAGATTATATGCAACAGAAACAGAAAAACAGATATTTACTGTATTTACGACATTAAAAAATTACAGTCTGGAACTTAAAAAACTCATAGAAGACAGCAAAGTTCTTAATCTCTTTGTAAATGGTGGTGAACTTTACGGAACAAATGAGTGGGTAAAGAGCTGATTAGAATATATTTTATTTTTTTAAGCAAATAACAAATTTTCTCCTTGCCAAAAGTCTATTTACCCATTGCCCATTGATTGCGAGCAACAGGTAAATTGAGTGTGTGAACAGGGCAAATACTCGCTTTACCTCTCGCGCTTTGCCACAGGAAATCATTTTTCTACTATCTCTTTTTCAACAAGGTCAAGCATTCCGTTTACAAATCTGAGTTGCTTCTCGTTCATGCGACAGAGTTTTTCAATCATGGGTTTAAGAAGTCTGGACGAATTTGCTGGCATTGAAGGGAAGTCTTTGTTCTCTCCTGTTACAAGGAATTCGACAGAAACATTCAGTGCCTGTGCAATTTTTACGGCATTTTCTGCAATGGGCGCAGTATTCTTTTCTGCAAGATAGTGGTCAATCGTGCCTTTAGGAATTCCGGTCTTTTCCGAAAGTTCTTTCACCAGTACACCCTGATATTTCAATTCATCTTTCAAATTTTCCTTAAAACCCATGCAGATATAATTAAGCATATTTGATTATTTGTGGGTAAAAATTGACGTATATGAGTAATCGTGGTATTATTTTAATCATAAGTGATTAAAAGAGGGCTGAACTACAGTCGTATTTGGGGGATGAAATGCCAGATGTTTTTTCTATTGAAACCTTGTTCAACGAGTATGGCTTTACCCCGAACGAAAGCCAAAAAGAGGCGATAATGACGCTGGAAGGTCCATTGTTTTTGACGGCGGGACCAGGTTCTGGTAAGACACGTGTGCTTTTGTGGCGCACTTTGAATCTGATTGTTTTTCATAATATACAACCGAATGAGATTTTTCTTGCTACCTTTACTGAAAAGGCTGCTTTGCAGTTGAAGGAAGGTTTGCAGGGACTTCTTTCTATTG
>CACZPR010000087.1 GCA_902783155.1 uncultured Spirochaetaceae bacterium | reverse complement strand
CCGTTCAAGCTTGGACTTCCGAAATACACATTCAGAACCACATGCGCGGAATCAGACATGCCCAATCTTGATGACAACGCAGAAAAAATAATTTATAATGCAAGTGCGTACGCAGATGTGAGCGACAGGGAGCTTGGTGCATTCCTCAGGTTTGTAAGCGAAGACAAGTCGTCGGACAGCTTCACAGAAAAACTGAAGGAACGTGTGTACGGAATCAAGGCGGATGAAATATTCCGCAAGGAATACATGAGTATGGGGATTTGGGAAAGCGACATTAGAAAAGAAGCCACAAAAGAAGGATACGAAGCTGGAGTTGCTACGGGATTGGCTCAGGGGTTGGAACGTGGTATGGAGCAAGGCGTCTATAAAAAATCCGTTGAAGCAGCCCTTGTCCTGATTCGAAACTACAATGTCCCTGCAGAGACAGCCGCACAACAGATGGGAGCCCCCTTGGATATGGTACTGACAGAGTTGGAAAGAACGGATGTAAATTAAATTGCAAGTTTTTGCGGTTTTCCACTATGCACGAAAAAAAATTCAAACTGCCACGATAAGTAGCGGAAAATTTTGTTTTTGTAAACTGTAATTTCTAGTAAAACCGGACATGCAGCCTTACTATGTTTGTGAAACGACCGGGGAACAATCACCGGGAGCAAAACTTAACTAGAGAGGTGCAATATGAATTTTACGGAAAATCTCAACATGCTCAAAGAGCAGAAAAACATTTCGCAGGAACAGGCCAATGGATTTCTTTACGCCAGCAGCATTGAACGCAATCTGGATTGCCCGAAGAATATCGACCTTAAGATTGGAACGGCTCACGAGCTTGTAATCGAAAAGACCGACGGTGATAAAATCCAGGTGATTACCGCGTCCAACAAGCTTTCATTTATAAATCAGCAGGTGAAGGTTAAATTCAACGAAAGCAAAAGGGACATGGACATTGTCGTAAAGCATACGTCGGATTTGTCAGACCTGGCCTCGCTTGAAAATCTTTTTATCCTTGTGCGCATTCCGGAAAAATTTGTGGCAGACATTGAGCTTAACGCCGAGCTTGAAAATCTGGAAATCCGCGACATAGTTTTTGATTCTATTGAATTTGACGGCAAGGTTAAAAATGTTTTTGTCACAAACGTCTCAGGTCTTATCGAGCTGAACACAAATTCAAACATCAATCTGAAAGTAAACGGCGCAAAGGGTAAAATCGATTTGAATCATTTACATGCCGTTTCAAAAATCAGTTTTGCCGAAGGACAGAACTATTACCTTAAAAACGCAGGACGCTTCACACGCTTTGTTGATTCAAATGCAAATGTCATTTTCGGAAAGCGCGAAAAGCACGACCCGCATGTTGCAACGGATTTGATTGTTGAACTCAACGGCTGGAAAAGCGAAGCACAGATTTTACAGGAGGCTTGACATGTACATTTACAGACCAAAAAGATTTTATATCACTGTGTTCGCAACGACATGGGCATTCTGGATTTTCGCAATCATGTTCAACGATGGACTTTCCAAAACACTCGGAATGGTGCTTGGAGGATTGTGTCCCGCGACTGTCGCAATCATCACGGTGTTCACGTCAAAAAGCAAGGCGCTCAAAAAAGATTTCAAGCGGAAGATTTTAAATTTCTGGAAACTGAAGCCGTTTTACATTATCGCAGCTGTGCTACTTTTTTCAGGAATCGTGGCATGTTCGATTTTGCTTTCCACGGCATTCGGAGAATCACTAAACCAGTTCTCATTCACAAAGGACTTTTCCTTTACCGGAGTGGGATTACTTTCGGCATTCGCAACAATCTTCCTTGCGGCAGTTCTTGAAGAAGTAGGATGGCGCGGTTATGGCGAAGATTCAATCGCACAGTATCATTCATGGTTCAAGGAATCAATCATCTTCGGATTCGTCTGGGCGATGTGGCACCTTCCCCTATTCTGGATTCCCGGAACATACCACTACGAAATACGGCAGATGAACGTGCTCTACATGTTCAACTTCCTGATTTCAGTAGTACCGATGGGTTTCATCACGACATGGGTTTACGTCAAAAACGGACGCAGCATGCTCGCAAGCATAATCTTCCACCTGTTCATAAATTTCATGCAGGAAAAAATCGCCATGACGCAAAACACAAAATGCGTTGAAACACTGGTCGTAGTAGTCGCCGCCACAATAATAGTCCTGACCAACCGCGACATGTTCTTTGAAAAAAGACACATCGGCCACATCCTTGAATAGCCGCCAAACAACAAAGCCCGGCACCGCCTTATGCAAGTGGATGTCTGGGCTTTGGGTGACTACCAAAAGTTTTTACTAAAAACTCACTTTATCCAGCAAAAAATCAAACAGATTCATAATAAGAATCCCGTTCTCATCTCGGTATGTTGGCTGCATTCCGCCCGTAATCACGACTTTTTGAAAACTGTCTTTTATGTGCGTCAAAGAACGCAGCTCCTGCACTCTTTTTTCTTCGGTATCAAGAGCAAATGCGGATTGCACATAAACTCTGTCGTAGCCCTTGTTGCAGACAAAATCCACTTCAAGACTTTTGCGCTCACTCTTGCCCTCTGCGTTTTTTGTGTTGAGCGTTACCCCTCTTATAAAGGCAGATGATAAGTTACGGCTTTCTCTTGCAGGTGCAAAAAAATATCAAAAGATATGCTCAATTCTATTTTTGAAGTTGTAGAAATACATTGTTGTTAGTCCTTTTTAATTTCAGCGATTATCTTTTCTGCGTTTTCTTTTTGCTTGTAAAAGTCTGCAAGAGTCGATTTATTTTCACTGTAGCGCATGTAATCCAAATCTTTTGTCCGCTCAACAAGAAGATGGGTAAAAAACTGTTCCCAGCTGAAAAATTCTTTTGATCCAATATAATCGGCTGGAGTTTTTAGGGTTTCGTTTATATCTTCCTCGCGAAGCAAGCCAGATTTTAATATAAGCCATTCAAATGATTCGGGAAGACAAAGCGTAACATTTGCTGGATTTTTTACGCTCTTGTAGATTTCCATAAATCTGTTCATTTCTGAACCAAAGGCGGCTCCGTCTGCAATTACAAGAAGCTTTTTTTCTTGATTTGAATCTGTATAATCCTTTACCCATTTGTTCAATTTT
>CACZPR010000086.1 GCA_902783155.1 uncultured Spirochaetaceae bacterium | reverse complement strand
CCATAGGGCAGGCACTTGATGAAAATACGGCCGCCGTTTTGATAAACAGTCCGAACAATCCAAGTGGAAAAGTCTATACGGATGATGAGGTAAGAAGACTTGCCGATGTTCTGGATTCCCATGGAAAAAAGACCGGCCGGCATCCTTTTTTAATCTGCGATGAGCCTTACCGTGCAATCATATACGATGGAAAAAAGGTGGCATCCACATTCCCGGTGTATAAAAACTCAATAGTCGTGACATCGTTTGCAAAGAATTTTAGTCTCCCGGGCGAAAGAATTGGCTACATCTGCGTGAATCCTGCATGTCCTGAAAAGGATGATGTTGTTTCAGCCTGCATATACACGACAAGGGTGCTCGGTTTTGTTAACGCCCCGGCCCTGATGCAGCGTGTGGTCGCAAAATCATGGAACTCCACCGCCGACATGTCGCTCTATGAAAAAAGACGCAACGAGCTTGTTGAAATACTTGACGAGGCCGGAATAGTGCACGCGAATCCAGAGGGGGCATTCTATCTTTGGTGCAAGGTCCCGGACGGATTTGATGGTGACGACATGGATTTCTGCGACTATCTTAAAAAATACCTGATTCTTGCCGCGCCGGGCAGTGGTTTTGGCGGGAAGGGATGGTTCAGGCTTGCGTACTGTGCCAGCGAAAAGAGCATAATCAATTCAAGGTCCGCTTTTGTTCGGGCCATGAAGGAATGTCCGCTGAAAAAATAGTCCAAGGAGGATTTATATATGAAGATTTTAATGGTTTCCGCAGAGGTTGTTCCTTTTGCCAAGACCGGTGGACTGGCCGATATGGTCAGCGCGCTTTCAATCCAGCTTACGAAGATGGGACACGATGTTAGAATCGTCATGCCACGCTACTACAGGATTGACAGAAAAAAACTGGAGCTGCTTCCGGGACCAATGGCGATAGCAGCCGGACAGATTGAAACTTGGTCGGCAGTCTACAAGACAACCATGCCCGGCTGCGACAATCTTCCGGTCTATTTTATTGACCATGAGGAATGTTTTGGCCGCGACGGTGTTTACGGAACAAAATCCGAGACAGATTTCCACGACAACCCATACCGCTTTGCAGTCCTTTGCCATGGTGCGTTCCAGCTTTGCAGAAAACTTGGATGGTATCCGGACATTGTTCATGCCCACGACTGGTCAACCTGTCTTGCTCCGGTTTTGGTCAAGAATGTGTGCCGCTACTGTGGATTCGAGCATACGGCTTCGGTTCTGACAATACACAACCAGGGATACCAGGGGCAGTACGCAAAGGAGCAGTTCCCCGCGCTTGGAATTGACTGGGGCATGTACTATGGGGCTGGCTTTGAGCATCACGGTGGAATCAACTTTTTGCAGGCAGGTGTTTCCTGTGCCGACATGATAACGACAGTCTCCCCGACCTATGCGCATGAAATCCAGACAATGGAAGGCGGATTTGGAATGGACGGTCTTTTGAGAATCCGTTCCGAAGTGATAAGGGGCATCCTGAATGGTGCGGACGTGGAGCAGTGGAATCCGTCGCTGGACAAGAGGCTTCCGTTCAACTATTCCGCAAGCGACATGAGCGGCAAGGCAAAATGCAAGGCGGAGCTGCAGAAACGCATGGGACTTGAAGTGAACCCTGACATTCCGCTTATTGGAATTGTAACAAGGCTTGTGGACCAGAAGGGAATTGCGGAAGTGTTTGCCCCGACATACGGCTCCATCTATCAGATTTGTACCGACATGAAAGTGCAGTTCGCGGTTCTTGGTAGCGGTGAACGGTGGTGCGAAAATGAAATCAACGAGCTTCAGGGAAAACTTCCAAACCTTAGGGCGTACATTGGTTATGATGAAAACCTTAGCCACCTGATTGAAGCCGGAAGCGACTTCTTTCTCATGCCGTCACGCTACGAGCCATGCGGATTGAACCAGATTTACTCGATGCTCTACGGAACGCTCCCGATTGTACGCAGGACCGGTGGACTTGCCGACACTGTTGAAAACTACAACGAGAACACTGGGGACGGAACTGGATTCCTGTTCGACCAGCTCACACCGCGCGCGGTATACGATACTGTTGGATGGGCGGTCTGGGCTTACTACAACAGGAAGGACGACATCAAGAAGATGCAGAAAAAGGGAATGGCCAAGACCTTTGGTTGGGACAAGGCCGCGGAAGGCTATCTGGATGTCTACAGGGAAGCTCTTGCAAGGGGATGCGGAATCAGATAAAAATCCGCAAAACTGTTCATAAAAAAAAGGACCGCCGGAGCAAATGTTCTGACGGTCCTTATTGATTTAATCTGTATTTTAGAACTCAACCCACTCGCCGTTGACCGTTAGATACCACTGGGCCATTGGAGTCTGGGAAAGTGGATTGTACCATGCAATTCCGCCGTCGGCATTGAGGAAAACAATTCGGTCCGTTGTGCAGGAGATTTTCTGTGGAAGCGATGATGTCCGTCTGTACATCTTGACCTTTCCGTCCTCAAGATTGTATGCGTAGACCTGGTGCTTTCCAAGATTTGTATAAAGGACATTGCCCTCAATCTGGACAAACGCGCTCTGGTCCTCCTGCTCGTACTTAAGCAGGTTCTTTGATTTTCTTTGTGAAGGGAAATACTGAAACACCTGTGTTGTGATATTGCCGGACACATCCTTCATGGTGATTCCGTAAACATTTTTGTCGCCCGAAATATTTCCCGCAATGGCGTAGGCAACATATCCGTCGATTTTGAGAGAAGCTGTTTCGCTCGATGAAAGTGATTTTGAAATCACAGCTGAATCAGCGGAACTGGAAGATGCCTTGGCGACATACACATTGTTTGATGAAATCATCATGGCATCCTGTACCGCGTTTCCAGAGTAGAGCTGCAAACGTTTTGCCGTGTCAATATTGAAGCGTTCGACCTTGGAGCTAGAGAGCGTGTAGACAAGGTTCCTTTCAAAAAGGTGGGTGCTTACAACGCTTGTTGCCGGAGTGAAAAGCACGGTCGGCGAGCCTGGTCTTTCTTCAGAAAGTGCGACCTTCTGGAAAGAGTTCTTTGTTTTCTTGGACCAGAGTATGGCCGTACCCGCGTCAACAAGAATCATGTCCGTCTGTCCGGAGTTCCTTCCAACCAGCTTTATGTCCTTCTCTTCGTTTCCGTCGTAGCTTGTGCGGTAGATTCCATCGGAAGTCAGCAGATAGATTTTGTCTCCGCTGGACTGCACGTCAAAAATCCTGTTGTACATTTTCTTTGTAATCTGGGCAACCGCATATCCAGTTTCGGACTTTTTTGCCTCGCAGATGTTTCCGTCGTTGAGCGCGAACTGTATTGAAAGCTCGCTCTTCATGGAAACCGCACATACTTTTTTTACAGGAACCTCCGGGAATGTTGCCACGCGGCTTGTGCTTACAAGTGCTGTTGCGTCGGTTGTTTTTTCCAGAAGCTGTTTTTCGGGAATCTTGTTCAGAGCAATGCTTGTGTCGGATGTGGTGTAGTAGAGCGCGCTCTTGTCAAGGGAATCAACAAGAAGAGGGGACTTTGCCGCAGCTTCATAAAGGGTCTTTCCAGTCTGGGCATCGACAATAAAAATCTTGTCCTGCTTTACACCTGCAAAGAAACGGCCTTTTGATTTATCCCCAGCGCCGAATGTCCTGACCTGTGTCAGATTTTTTTCAATTGTGAACCTGGGGCTTGGCATGATTTGCATGTTCGTAAGATTGTAGTAAACCAGCTGTCCGTTTGAAGGACAGTAGAACATCGCGCTTTTTTCGTTGTTCGCGATATGCACAAAACCGATTCTCGTTGTAATCTGGTCAATCTTTTTTATCAGCTTGCCGGTCGCGGCGTTCAGTATGTAGTTGCCCTGGACCTCGTTGGTCGTGATAAAAAGGATGGAGCCTTTTGGAGAGTATGTCAGTGAAATGACAGGCTCCTTGAACTGCTTTGTGTATTTTCTTGTGGAGGTGGCCCAGTCCATGACCTCGACCTTGTGTATGCTTCCACCATCCGTAGCGGCAATGGCAACGTCCTGTGTGCTTGGCGACGTGGCGATGGCCGTTATGCGAAGGTCTGTAATCTGGAAGTGCTCACCAATATTGTCGGACGACCACTTGGTTAGAAATCCGTCCTCGCCGCCACTGAAATATGAGTCGGTATTTGCGTCCGGATGCACAACCACCACCGCGCCTGTGTGTGGCTCCGTTGAAACCTGTGGATGCTGTGCGAATGTAATGCCCGCCGCAAGTCCGAAAAGTGATATAAT
>CACZPR010000085.1 GCA_902783155.1 uncultured Spirochaetaceae bacterium | reverse complement strand
TCTAAAATAAAGCTTTCCCAAAAAGAAAGCTTAGGGAGTTTTTTTTTGCGAAAACATATTGACTTTATCGGCCTTATATGTGTGACTAACGCACCTTTTTCTAAATCCGAAAGCAATCCTGACGCTTATGATTTTGACAAGTATTATTCGGATTTAAAGACAATAAGAATAAGCGACTACTATGACCCGATGCTCTTTTGTGTGGGGTATCGAAATGGTGTGGATGATAAAACGAATTTTGTTTCCGCCGAAAATGTAAATTACTATTGCGAATACACGGACAAGGACGGAAAGAAACGAAGGGAGCCCTTTTCAGCTTTTGACCCGGATGTAATGGAAAGATCTCTGGTTCTTGATATAGACAATGTGACGGACGTATCTTTTGTGGTGACAGTGGAATACGATGGTATGTGCATCGGACGGAAAACTTTTACCTTTCCTTCTAAACTTACGTTTGAGCCTTATGAAAATTATTCGAAGAAAGGAATCTATGCAATGCGCAAGACTGACAACACTTGTTGTACAGGGATACTCATGCATGAGGACGGAACCTACAATATAATGTACCCGGAGTCTAATGCCCCGTATTCTAGGATATACTTTTCAGAGATTCCGGAAGGATGCACTCTCTACCTCGGATATTATGATGTGTGCGTTCAGTCTGGATATCCTGACGATACTAGAACGAATCGTTATTATGAATTCAATCATTCCACTAATAACTACGAAGAAGTGAACAAAAGTTTCCCTGAATATGAGCAAAAATCAGAAGGCGGAATTGTGTCGCCCACAAAGCTGCATTATACTGCCGGACTTTTTGGTGAAATAACCGGGCCATTCCGAAGAAACCAGGACATAGGCTCTCAACCGTCCGCTCCTTCCTTCACTCATAAACTTTCACAATCACAAAAAGGGTATATCGATGTTACCATGCAATTTCCTTTGGATCTGTGGACAAAATTTGACACAATCCTTCTTGAATATAATAATAATGGTGAGCTTAATCCGATTAGATTTACAGAGAAAGAAACAAGTGTTTCAGACGGAAAAATCTGCTTTACTTTTTCGCTCGAAGAGGAAATGTTTTACTACAAAGGAAAATTTGTCCAACATTATTTTCACTTGACAGGACTTAAAGATTTTATGGAATCTGAACAGAGTCAAGATGTAGACATAGAAATGACAGCACAGCAGCGTCTGGAATTTGACAGCCTGAAACCAAGTGGTGTATATACATGGGGAGTTGATGAGAACAGAAATTTGGTGCTGTACTTTTATGATAACGGCTCAGGTCCTGCGTCTGCCGATATACGCTTGAATGGCGGGAACTGGAGGAAACAAAATGTTTCCTCAACTGACAATATTTGTACCAGAAGTATTTCACTTAGCAGCCTCAACATAGGGGAAAATATAATTGAATATGAAGTGACCGACAAGGCTGGAAATACGACAATCGGAACTTTCAGTTATAATCCGTCAAGGGAATTTTACACGAAAAAATGTTATGAAAGTTTTAATGCTTCAACAATAACATTTGCTTCTGATACTCTTAAGGAACTTTGGGATAATACAGGTTCTTATATAAAGATATTTAAATTTGATGAAAGCAGTAATAAATGGAGCGTTCACAAAAACCTTACAAAGGATGATGTCCAAAAAAGTGGAAGTACCTATTCATTAAAATCCAGCGTCAGCCTTAGTTCCAATACATTTTATAGGGTCTACGGTGAAATTCCTGGTTATTATTATGATAAAATGATTTGCGCGACAAGTAATACCGGGGATAGTAGGTACAATTATGTTCTTGCCAACGGTTCTTCAAAAAGTTCCGTCGTAATATCAAGTGGCTTCAGCAAGGTTCTGGTTCGTTTGTGCAGTACGAGCGCGCCTCTGGAAGTATGCCAAAATTGGAGTGCGGATACCTGGGATTATTTGGGTGCTACATATATGAATAGAGGAGAAAAGGTAGTATCTGTTTCCACTTCCAAACCAACTCTCCATGATTTTTCAGAGGAATTAAATTATGTTAGCAAAGGTCGCTGTTACTGTCTTATTGTCCATTTTGCTGACGGATCAAGCGTTGCAAGCCAGGTGTGGAAAAAGTAAACTGTGAGCCAATTGAATTAACAACAAGGGACTGTCTAAAAAATGGACGGTCCCTTTGTTTTGTTAGTCCGAATGTGGCGTTTTGTGAAGCAGTGTCATTCCCGACGCGCCCCATCCGTGTGAAGAATTTTTTTTATGTTGTAACTCAAAATTCGAGTTCTAAAAGAATCCTGTCATTGTCGGGCTCGACCCGATAATCTTATAAAAGGATTGCCGGATCCCACTTGATTTTTTTTTCACAAATGATAATTTCTATAACAAATTTTTTTTACAGTTCCTCAAAAAAATCCGTAGCGAAAAAATCAAAACGGATGTAATCGGTGAATTTTTTAAAAAAAAATTACTAGAAATAAATCATAAAAATCAATATAATCCACTCTAACTTCTGGAGACATTTTTATTTGAAAGCTGATTAATAAGTGCCGGCCAGTGGCTCATTAGGGGACCATGGAATATGAAAATGCCGTGGTTTTCCATTCTATGTAAGAGGAACGTTCATGAAAGCAATTGAACTAGAGAAAGCGTACAATCCTAAAGATTTCGAGGACAGAATTTATGAGCAGTGGGTGGAGAAGGGAAACATAATCGAGCGCGGAAACCATGACGAGCTTATGGCAAAAAAGGGCCGCTACTATGCACTTTACACCGGCGGAATCGAGCTTGACTAGCGGAGGATTTTTGTGGACTACCAGGACATAAACGCGGAGACAATGGACTCTTGGATCAAGGACGGATGGGAGTGGGGAAAACCGATAAGCCATGAGACGTATATTGATGCCCTTTCCGGAAAATGGGATGTGCTCCTTACTCCGACAAAAAAAGTTCCGCATGAATGGTTCGGGGATGTCCGTGGAAAAAAGATTCTGGGACTAGCTTCTGGCGGTGGACAGCAGATGCCGGTCTTTGCTGCCCTTGGAGCGTATTGCACCGTCCTTGATTATTCTCAGGAGCAGATTAAAAGCGAAAAACTTGTTGCGGAGCGCGAGGGATATAAAATCGAAATAATCCGTGCCGACATGACAAAGCCTCTTCCGTTTGCCGATGAAAGTTTTGACATGATTTTTCATCCCGTGTCGAACTGCTATGTGGAGGATGTGCGGCCAATCTGGAGGGAATGTTACCGTGTGCTGAAAAAAGGAGGGACTCTTCTTTCGGGACTTGACAATGGAATCAACTTTCTTTTTGACGGTGACGATGAAACAAAAGTCGTGAACCGCTTCCCGTTCAACCCGCTGAAAAATCCTGAGCAGATGGCGCAACTTGAAAAATCTGACGGCGGCGTACAGTTTTCCCACACGCTCGAGGAACAGATTGGCGGCCAGCTTGATGCGGGATTCACACTTACGGCCCTCTACGAAGACACAAACGGAAATGGCTATCTCCACGAACTGAACGTCCCCTGCTTTTTCGCAACCCGCTCACTAAAATCCTGAAACCGGATTGGCATGTCTTTTGTTGCGTAAAATTTTTTGGTCGTAAAAAATGCTTGAACGGATAAGTGAAAATGAAAAAAGATTGGACGCTGCTCTTCTGTGCATAAAAAATCTGGAGGCGGCAATTTCGGATTTTGTTGTGAATGGGGACGACATAAAAAAACTGAATGAATATTATGGAAGCCCTGAGTGGTTCGGCGACAAAGAGAGTTATGAACGCGGCGACATTCCAAAAATCAAGGCGGGAGTTCTTAGCGAGGATGCTGTCTGGAACATGAACGAAGAAATCTCCGAATTGATTTCCGAAATGGATTTGCTCGTAAAAAGATTTTCCACAGAAAAAGACGGAGACAATGAAAATGAAATTCCTCAAAAATGATTGCGGCGACATAAGTTTTGCCAGAATAATTCTGCTTGCGTTCATATTGTTCATTTCCGGAATGGCAGTGTTGTCGGGAAATTATTTCGGCTTTCCGCTCTGCATTATCGTTCACCTTCCGGTACTGGCCGTTGCTTTTGGAATTACACTCGGACTAACGATAAAATCCATAAAGGAAAAGACGCTGGATATTTTTGCCTTTTCTTTGATTCCTGTTGTGCTTGCATGTTTCATCGGAATAGAATTGGACGTGGCCGGCATGAGAAAAACAAAAAGGGAGCTCCTTGAAACAAAAACTTACGTTGAAAAATATTACGCGGAAAACGGAAAACTCCCGGACAGTGAAGACGGGTTCCTGAAAAACAAGCGCATAAACATTAAGGATTTTGGCGACGGAAACTTTGAACTTGTTACCAGCGGTGCAAAAATAAAAAGCGGCGAGGATTCCGTGTTCTTTTTTCCAAGACCGTAGGGGGATGAAAAAAACATCTAAAAATGATAATAAATTCGAAAAAGAATCTTATTTTTTGAGAATTTATGCTATAATAAAAAGTAACTTGATTTTGAAAACAAGATTTTTAACATTGCCCGCATAGAATAAGAAGGTTTGATGGAATGGCAAATAACGATGCACTTATAAAAAAGGTTGGCAGCAATATTCAGGAAAAAGCCGCTTTAATCTGGAATGTAGCTAATACGCTTGTTGGTCTTTACAAGCCGCATGAATACGGCCTTGTTATTTTGCCTATGTGCATTATTAAACGTTTTCACGACTGCCTTCTGCCAAGCCATGCAAAGGTTCTTAAAATGGCAGAAAAAGTAAAGGATTTGCAGGTAAAAGAAGGCTTTCTTACAAAGGCATCGGGCTACCAGTTTTACAATACAAGCCGTTTTACATTTGAAACTCTTCTTGCGGACAGCGCGAATATTGCAGATAACTTTGAAGATTATTTAAACGGCTTTTCTGATAATGTAAAAGATATTCTTCATCGTATGAAGTTTGAAGACCAGATAAAGACAATGAAAGAAGGAAAAGTTCTTTATCAAGTTATAAGCGATTTCAATTCCACAAAAGCCGATATGAGCCCAGAAAAAATCAGTGCTGTTGACATGGGCTATATCTTTGAAAACCTTGTTCAGCGTTTTTCAGAAAGTTATGACGAAGAAGCCGGAGCGCACTTTACCAGCCGCGATATTATCTATCTCATGTGCGACCTTCTTGTGAACAGCGACAAAAATGCCTTTGCTTCAGACGGAATCAATAAAACTGTTTATGATATGACCATGGGCACAAGCCAGATGCTTACCTGTATGGAAGAACGCTTGAAACAATTTGATAAAGAAGCTGTTGTTACAAGTTTCGGTCAGGAATTCAATCCCTTTACATTCGGTATTGCAAAAGCTGATATGCTGATTCGTGGCGGAGACCCGAACAATATGCAATTTGGCGACACTCTCAATGACGACAAATTTGGTGGCTATAAATTTGATTACATTATCAGCAATCCTCCTTTTGCAATTGACTGGAAAAAAGAGGCTGATGACATTGAAAAAGAAAACAAAAAGGGCTCTGCAGGCCGCTTTGGGGTAGGGCTCCCACCAAAAAGTGACGGACAGCTTTTGTTCATGCTCAATGGTGTTTCAAAACTAACAGATCCAAATGAAAATACGCATACGCGAGCAAGCGTTGCGGGCGGAAGGATGGCAATCATCCAGAACGGTTCAAGTCTTTTCTCTGGGGATGCGGGAAGCGGACAGAGTGAAATCCGCCGTTACTTAATCGAAAATGATTGGCTTGATGCAATCGTTCAGCTTCCGAATGATTCCTTTTACAACACAGGAATTGCGACATACATCTGGATTATTACAAAAGACAAAGAAGAAAAGCGAGTTGGCAAAGTTCAGCTGATAGATGCCTCGAATTGTTACGAAAGCCGCAGAAAAAACATAGGCAACAAAAGGGTTGACATAACAAACGAATGCCGCAATCTTATTGTAAAAGCCTACGATGACTATGCAAAAAATAAAGTCTATAAAAAAACTTCCGAAAACGGTGCAAAAATAATCTGCAAGTCAAAAGTTTTGGACAGTGTTGATTTGGGCTACAATAAAATCACGGTAGAAAGTCCTCTGCTTGATGAAAAGGAAAAGCCTGTTAAAGACAAGAAGGGTAAGATTCAGCCAGACAGTGACAAGCGTGACTTTGAAAATGTTCCGCTTGACCAAGACATAGACAAATATTTTGAGCGCGAAGTTCTCCCATACAATAAAGATGCCTGGATAGACAAGTCTAAAACAAAGATTGGCTACGAGATTCCTTTTACCCGAACTTTTTATGAATACAAACAGCTTGAAAAGGCAGAAAATATTGCCGCCCGTATAGAAGCGCACGAAAAGAGCCTTATGGAAAAACTTCATAATCTGTTTGGGGACAAATAGGGGGCAAAAATGAACGGCGAATTAAATAATAATGGCAGCTTAATGATATACCAGAACGAAAAAGGCGATACAAAGGTTGATGTTCTTTTTCAGGACGGCAATATCTGGATGACGCAAGCTTCTATAGCGGAGTTATATCAAACAAAGCCTCAGAACATCACCCAGCATATAAAACATATCTATGAAGATGGCGAGCTTGATGAAAATCGAACTTGTAAGGAATACTTACAAGTTCAAACTGAAGGAAAAAGACAGATAAAAAGGCACACAAAACATTATAGTTTTGATATGATACTTGCCATTGGCTATAGAGTACGCACTCATGTAGGCATTCATTTTAGGAACTGGGCAACAAGTTTAATTCATGAATATACGCAAAAAGGTTTTGTCCTGAACGATGAGCGTTTAAAAAGTCCAAAGCAGTTTGGCGATGATTATTTTGACGAACTCCTTGAGCGAATTAAAGACATTCGCGCCAGTGAACAGCGTTTTTATGAAAAAGTAAAAGCAATTTATGCCACAAGTATAGATTACGACAAGGATGATAAACAAACAAAGCTATTTTTCAAAACGGTTCAAAATAAAATGCATTATAGCGTTCATTCTCATACTGCCGCAGAAATAATAGACAGTCGCGCCAATGCAACAAAAGACAACATGGGCTTGACTAGCTGGAAGGGTGCGGTTGTTCGCAAAGGTGATGTAGACATTGCTAAAAATTATCTTTCAAAAGATGAAGTCGAAGCTTTAAACCGTATTGTTGTAATGTATCTGGATTATGCGGAAGATATGGCAAAACAGCATGTTCCAATGCACATGGCAGACTGGGAAAACAAATTGAATGAATTTTTGAAGTTTTATGGGCGAAATGTCCTAGATAATGCAGGCACCGTTTCCGCAGAAAAAGCAAAACAGAAAGCTTATGCAGAATACGAAAAATTCAATAACGCTAGAATCGAAAAGCAAAAGACTGATTTTGACGAGCTTGAAAGCAAAGTGGAATCTTTGCAAGGTAATAATAAATGAAGCAGAGCGGCATCGATTGGATTGGGGAAATTCCTGATGATTGGAAAATCATACGGTTAAAACATATATTTCAAATTAAAAAAGATATAGCTGGTAAAGAAGGTTTTACAGTTTTATCCGTTACGCAGACAGGCATCCGACCAAAAGATATGTCCAGTAAAGGGCAGTTTGCTTTGGATTATTCAAAATATCAGCTTGTAAATTCTGGTGAGTTTATCATGAATCACATGGATTTAAAAACTGGTTGGATAGATATTTCTAAATATAATGGTGTTACAAGTCCAGATTATCGTGTCTTTTATCTGACAAATAATAATTGCATAAAGGATTATTACAAACAAATTTTTCAGTATTGCTATAAAAATCTCATTTTTTTTAGCCTTGGGCAAGGTGTAGCTGATTTAGGACGTTGGCGTTTACCTGCAGATATGTTTAATAATTTTAAGCTTCCTCTTCCGCCAAAAGCAACTCAAAAACGCATAGCCGAATATCTCGATTCAAAGTGTGCGCAGATTGATTCCATAATCGAAGAATCAAAAAAATCCATAGAAGAATACAAAGCATGGAAACAGTCTGTAATCTTTGAAGCGGTAACAGGCAAAAACTTGAACTGCAAAAAGAAAGACAGTGGAATTGAATGGATTGGCGAAATACCGGAAGAATGGGGAATAACAACTATAAAGCAATTGTACAATGTAACTTTAGGAAAAATGATTGCACCAAAACAAACATCAGATTCAGATACTCTTGAAAATTACCTTTGTGCCGCAAATATAAAGTGGCTTGGTGTAAATACTGAAGTTAATAAACAAATGTATTTTAATGATTCGGAAAAAGAAGAATATTTGCTTATTCCTGGTGATGTACTTTTAATGGAAGGTGGTTTAGCTGGTACATCGTGCATATATCAAAATGAGTTTTCGCCATGTTATATGCAAAATTCTGTATTGCGGTGTAGATGTAAGACAATTGGTTATAACAAATATCTCTATTACTGGCTTTTTGCTATT
>CACZPR010000084.1 GCA_902783155.1 uncultured Spirochaetaceae bacterium | reverse complement strand
TTAAGGTTCCTCCTTTCGTTTTATTAGGATATCATGTTTTTATAACATGATAAGCCTCGAGGGCCTTAATGATTTTCACGGATTCGAGATTACTAACGTAATCTCTTTAAAATGAAGTCTTTAAGGAAATTTCGTTATTGATTAAAAAATCCGGGAGACAAAAAAATTGTTATTTCGACTTCGCTTGATGACCGAAAAGACTTTGTTATTTAATGATTTTACAGCCAGAAGGAAAAAAACATGTTCCCTCTGGCTTTTATAATTTTCTCTGATTTCAAAAATTGTCTTGACAAATACCCGGGGGGGGGTACAATTGTTTGTCTAAATTTATTTTGTTAGTCACTGGTTTATCTGACGGTAAAAATTCAAAAGCTGGGTAAATTGGTTCTACAAAATTGAATTGGGTGAATCTTAACAGTACTCAGAGGAAAGTTATTTATGCAAGTCTTTAATCATAGAGAGTTGGGAATTGAAAATAAAAAATCGGAAAAAGGTCTGCAAATTCTTCTTGAAAATTTTTTAAGCGAAATAGAAAACCAATTGGCGACAATTGATGTAAAAAAAACTGTAAAGAAATTAAAGTCCAATGTAAAAGCAAAAGATCCTGCGGCGCGAGAGTCTATGTATTCTAAGTATATGGATTCAATAATAAAATCAGAGAACATAAACGATGGTGATGAAAAAGCCCTTCAGAATCTGTCAGAGATTTTGGGTTTTGATAAAAGATATACGGACGAAAAGATTTATCTAGCTAAATGCAAATATCTAAGCGACAGAATGGACTTTTTTATTCAGGATAAAAAATTATTGCCGGAGGATTTGCAGAAGATTGAAAGTCTTGAAAAAGGCCTTCGGTTGAGTCACGATGATGTGACAAACTGCTATGGAAATGTCGCCAGAAAATATGTGATAGAATATTTTAATGAAATGGTAGCAGATAAAAGAATCAGCCCGGATGAAGATGCTGGATTTAAAAAGCTCTGCTCAGACCTGCATATTGATTTTTCATTAAGTGAAGAACAGAATTCTGTGCTTGAAGAACTTCGATTATTATGGAAGATTGAAAATGATAAGATTGAACCGATAGAATCAGATATTAATCTCCACAGTACGGAAAAGCTTTTTTATAAGACAGAATGCAGGTGGCTTGAGAGCAGAAAAAAAACTGTCGGCTATAGTTATATGGGAGTTTCAAAGCGTATTTCCATTGCAAAAGGATTATTCTTTAGAGTTGGCGGTGGGTCTGGCGGAAGAATTACGGAAGATTGCCTGCAAGAGATTGACCGGGGAATGATTTATGTTACGGATAAAAGAATCATTTTTGTCGGTGGAAAAGGTGCTAAAAATATACCCATCAATAAAATATTAAGTTTTGAAATAACGGACGATGGCTTAAAAATAAGTAAAGAAACAGGAAAAAGTCCTGTTTTGTCTCTTGCCAATGGAACCTTGTCATTTGCAGGAATACTTTCCTATGTTATCGGATGGTCAAAAGATTTTCTGGAAGAGTATGCATCAACAGAACATGATATGACCTTGATAAATCAAGTCGATTTTTTCGGTAATAAAACCATAAAAACCAACGGTATTTCCCGTAAAAACAAATCGAGTGCCGCATTGTTGGCATTTTTTTTCGGTTGGCTTGGAGTCCATAGTTTTTATGCCGGTAGAATCGGAAGAGGCGTTGCTCAACTGCTGCTTTCTTTTACTGGAGCTTCTTTTGTATGGGGATTTATAGATTTTATATTGATCTGTTGCGATGAATTTAAGGACAGTGAAGGTAATATTATAAAATAATTGTCAATAAGGAGTTCGCTTATGAATGTTAGAAAAAGAACGTTTGAAATATTGGACTGTGCAAAGGATGGTGATAAAGCGAGCAAGGCTTTTGATATTTTTATAATTGTATTGATAGTTTTAAACGTGATAGCCCTTATGTTGGATTCTTTTTCCGATTTACCGGACCTTGTGCAAAAAGTTTTGAAAAATTTCGAGTTGTTTTCCATCATTATTTTTACCGTAGAATATTTTCTGCGGCTTTGGACTGCAAAATATCAATATCCAAATAGCAAGGTTCCAGTCATAAGATATATTTTTTCATTTATGGCGATAATAGATTTGCTTGCCATATTGCCGTTTTATATTCCTCTGACTGTTTCTGTTGATTTAAGGTTTTTACGGATACTTCGTCTTTTTAGAATAATGAGGGTACTGAAACTAAACCGCTATAGTTCTGCAATGGAAACGGTGATAAAAGTTTTAAAGAATGAAAAAGAAAAACTCTTTTATACGATTTTCATAATGATGGTTCTCATAATCTGTGCTTCTTCATTGATGTATTATGTTGAGAATCCTGTGCAGCCTGATAAATTTCCGAATATCGTAGCCTCAATCTGGTGGGCGGTTGCGACATTAACAACTGTCGGATATGGAGACGTATATCCAATAACGGCACTTGGAAAATTTCTTAGCGGAGTTATTGCAATACTTGGAATAGGAATAGTCGCTCTTCCTACCGGTATAATAAGCTCAGGTTTCATGGCAGAAATGAAGTCAAGAAAAGAAAAGAGAATATGCCCTCACTGCGGAAAGATTATTGAAGATGAATGAACGTTGGTAATCAGGTTTGAATAAGCGGTTTGCTGACCAATTTTAAATATTACCATGAGGATTCGAGATTACCTAACATAATCTCTTTAAAACTGCTTGATAAAATAAGGGACTGTCCCAAAATTATGGAAAGCGGTGGTTGATTACAGTCGTGCGTAGACATCGAAGATTAGCCGCCGCAAAACAATTTCGGTTTTGTAAATACCGGCGTTCGCTTCAAATATATAAATTTAAAAATCCCGGAAGGACGCAGAAATGTGTTTTCCGGGATTAGTTTTAATGGGCTTTTAGATTTTTTATTTTGCGCTTCTGACAAGCCTGAAGCCCAAGCCGTTTGTGCGCATGTTTGGAAGCTCGTCATTCCATGCCGTTACAGTGCAGGCTCTTGCGGTTGTTGCGTAAGAGCCTCCGAGAACGCATTTTTCGTCTCCTTCACCGGCGGTGTAAACCCATTCGGTCGCGTTTCCGCTCATGTCGTAAATGCCTAGCCTGCTTGGTGATTTTTTTCCTACCTCGTGTGTGGTAAATCCCGGGGTCCCAGCTTTTTCTTTGGTCTTTTCTGTTTTTCCGCTGGGGTTGAAGCCATACCATGCGACATTATCAAGATAGGTAGAGAATTCATCATCCAGTTTATAAGTTGGGGCTGAGGTTCCGCTGAATGCAAATGTGAAATCCTTTGCCTTTGCATCACCGCCACGTGCTGCAAACTCCCATTCATAATCGAACGGCAGACGGTATCCATCGGTGGTTTTTATGCGTGAAACATTTGCGTCCGTGATGTGTCCGTTCTCCATCGCTTTGATTTCGAAAGTATAAGCCTCCGTAAAACCGAGCTTCCTGCTGAGCACGTTGCAGAAATACATTGCGTCATACCATGTAACTGATTCGACCGGGCGGTATTTCTGGATTTCACCTTTTACGAGGGAGTTTTCACGGTTTGATGACGGATTTGCTTCAAGCTTGAACACCTTTCCGTTTACGGTGACGGTTTCTCCTGCCATAACCGCGGAATAGAATTCCTGTGTCACCTCGTACTGGCCGATGTAATACGGATCGATGTTGGTTGTGTCTTCAAGGATGCTGCTGTCCCCGTGCTCAACTGATGGCCCCTTTGGGGAGCCGCCTTTCACAAAAACCTCGGACGTGTGTGAGGCTGATACACCGTCTATGATGATTCCAGAAAATCCGCTGAATTTGCTTTTCGTTACAGTCTGCTCCACACCCTTGGCTGGTTTTTCTGCGCCCAGACGCTTGTCGTACATGCAAGTGCCGCAAATAAGGCAACTGCTTTTGTCAGTTTTATCATAAATTCCTCCTGAAATATGGATGTTTGATTATTGTAATATTAAATTAGGAAACAAGCCAATAAAAAAATGGTTACTGGAAACATATTGCGGATTCAATGACCGGACCCCACCGGGGTATATGAGTCTCATAATAAATTGTCCGGATTTTTTACATTTTTTTTCACACATTTGATGACAATCCTGAATTCCACGGAATATTATATATGTATGATAAATGAAAAAAGAAATTTTCTGCCCCTGTCGCACCGTGAATACAAAGACCGCCTTTTTAAAGCCATCTTCGGTCGGGACACAGAAGAAAGTAAAAGATGGCGGCTCGAACTTTACAATGCGCTCAACGACTCTCATTACACTGACCCAGATGCGCTGAAAGTTAACACCATCGAGAATGTCATCTACATCACAATGCACAACGACATTTCCTTCCTGATTGATGACCAGATGGTTTTATATGAGCAGCAGTCAAGCTGCAACAAGAACATGCCGCTGCGTGGATTCCTTTACTTCTCACAGCTCTATCAGGAGTATCTTACCGAAAACAAAAAGGATCCTTGCCGTAACGGGGAGATAAAAATCCCCACGCCGAAATTCATAGTATTCTACAACGGTCTCAAGAATCTACCGGATGAATTTTCGATGAAACTTTCGGATTCATTCATGCAGGAAGATAAGACCGGAGCCTACGAGTGGACTGCGTTCGTAAAGAACATAAACAAAAACCATGACCAAGCCCTTCAAAAAAAGTGCGAACCGTTGTATCATTACAGTAAGTTTGTGGATATGGTTCGTACTAATTTGAAAAAGGGTATGAATGACTATGAAGCCATAAACAAAGCCGTTGATGAAGCAATAAAAGCAAACCTTCTAGACGGATTTTTCAAACGTCAGAAAGCGGAGGTAGTCGGGATGATTTTGACGGAATTCAATCAGGAGATTTACGAAGAAAACGTCCGCGAAGACGGCTACCTCGAAGGATATGACGATGGACGTACTGAAAAAGCTGTGGAAGCTGCGGAAAACTTCTTGAGAGAAGGCGACTCTGCCGAAAAAGTTGCCCGTTGTACAGGCCTCCCTTTGGAAAAAGTCCAGGAACTTGCAAAAAGCATTAGCATCCGTTCATAATTTTTAACGCCATTTCTTTAAAAGATGAAAGAAAAAACCTGCAAATTTTTTTTTCAAAAATTTGCAGGTTTTCATTGTTTTATGCGGACCGATTATTTCACCACAAAGTTTACGAGCTTGTCTGGGACGATTATTGTCTTGACTATGGTTTTTCCGTCGGTGAATTTCTTGAAGCCCTCGGTTTCTTTTGCCGTGCGCTCAAGTTCTTCTTTTGCGGTTCCTGATGCGGCCTGGAATTTGTCGCGGACCTTTCCGTTTACAGAGACCACGATTTCCTTTGTGTCCTCAACGCAGTATTCTTCGCTGAACGTAGGCCACTTTTCGTAGGCGCATGTCTCTTTGTGTCCGAGCTTTTCCCAGAGTTCTTCCGCAAGGTGAGGGGCGTAGGGTGAAAGAAGAAGGACGAATCCTTCCCACATCTCGCGCGGAAGGGAATCAATCTTTGCGGCCTCGTTTATGAAAATCATCATCTGGCTGATTGCGACGTTGAAATCAAGGTTCGCGGTGTCCTCGCTGACTTTTTTCACGGTCTTTGCGTAGGTCTTTCTGAGTGAGGCAAGGTTTGAATCAAGCTTTCCCTTTATGTCGATGTCCGAAACCGGTTTTTCGGAAAGGTTCCACACTTTTTCAAGGAAGCGGTTGATTCCGATGAGTCCCTGTGTGTTCCATGGCTTTGAGACCGTGAGGGGTCCCATGAACATTTCGTACATGCGCACCGAATCGGCACCGTAGTTTTTAATCATCTCGTCCGGGTTAACGACGTTTTTGAGCGACTTGGACATTTTTGCAATCACGCGCTCAAGCTCTTCGCCGTCTTCCTTTGAATAGAACTTTCCGTCCTTTTCGTCAACCGTGTCGGTGGGAACGAGGGACTTGTTGCTTCTCTGGAATGCGAAAGAGGTAATCATGCCCTGGTTGATGAGGCGCTGGAACGGCTCCTTTGTTGAAACCACACCCAAATCATAGAGAACCTTGTGCCAGAATCTTGCGTAGAGGAGATGGAGGACCGCATGTTCGGCTCCACCCACGTACAGGTCAACGGGCATCCAGTAGCTTTCCTTTGCCTTGTCAACGAAACTCAGCTTGTTGTCCGGGTCGATGTAGCGGAGATAGTACCAGCAGCTTCCAGCCCACTGAGGCATGGTGTTCGTCTCGCGTTTGGAGTCCGCGCCGCAGACCGGGCATTTGCAGTTGACCCACGAATCGATTCCCGCAAGAGGTGACTCACCGGTTCCGGTCGGCTGGTATGTCTTTACGTTCGGAAGCTCCAACGGAAGCTGGTCTTCGGGCACCGGAACGGTTCCGCATTTAGGGCAGTGGATCAGAGGAATCGGTTCTCCCCAATATCTCTGGCGGCTGAAAACCCAGTCGCGGAGCTTGTAGTTCACGGCCCTCTTTCCGATTTTCTTTTCCTCAAGGAATGAAATCATCTTTTCGATTGCATCCTTTTTGTTGAGTCCGTCAAGGAAACCTGAGTTCACGTGGATTCCGTCCTCGGTCCAGGCCTGCTCCTGAACGTCAACTTCGCTTTTGAGGACTTCGATTATCGGAAGATTGAATTTCTTTGCGAATTCCCAGTCCCTTGTGTCGTGCGCCGGAACTGCCATGATTGCACCGGTTCCATAAGAAATCAGTACATAGTCGGCAATCCAGATTGGAATCAGCTTTCCGTTCACCGGGTTGATTGCGTAGCTTCCAGAGAATACGCCGGTCTTTGTCTTTGCAAGGTCGGTTCTCTCAAGGTCTGACTTTTTTGCAGCCTCGTCAACATATTTTTCAACCGCAGCTTTCTGTTCAGCCGTGGTGATTTTGGAAACAAGCTTGTGCTCCGGGGAAACGACCATGTATGTGGCCCCGAAAAGTGTGTCGCATCTTGTCGTGTAGACCGTGAGGCTGTCTGACGTTGCTTTCCCGTCCGAATCGGCAATGGAGAATGTCACCTCAGCACCTTCGCTCCGTCCAATCCAGTTCCTCTGCATGGCCTTTACGCTTTCCGGCCAGTCAAGACCTTCCAAATCTGAAAGGAGTCTGTCGGCATAGGCTGTAATCTTCAAAATCCACTGGCGGATTGTCTTGTGGGTGACAGTCGCACCACATCTTTCGCATTTTCCTTCCTTTACTTCCTCGTTCGCAAGTCCAGTGAGGCAGCTCGGGCACCAGTTGATAGGAGTGTCGGTTTCGTATGCAAGTCCCTTTTTGTAGAGCTGGAGGAAAATCCACTGCGTCCACTTGTAGTAGTCCGGGTTGCAGGTGATTACGCATCTGTCCCAGTCGTAGCTGAATCCCAGGGCCTTTATCTGCTGTGTGAAATGGTCGATGTTCTGGAAAGTCGTGGTCGCCGGGTGTGTTCCGGTCTTGATGGCATAGTTTTCGGCGGGAAGACCGAACGCGTCGTATCCCATCGGATGAAGCACGTTGTATCCGTTCATGCGAAGGTAGCGGCAGTAGATGTCGGTTGCGGTGTATCCTTCCGGGTGTCCTACATGAAGTCCGGCTCCGCTTGGATAGGGGAACATGTCAAGAACATAGCGGCGCTTCTCTTTTGGAACCGATGAATCTTCCTTAGCCTTGAAAGTCTTGTGCTCGTCCCAATATTTCTGCCATTTGGGTTCGATGTTCTGAAACGGGTATGCCATTTTTTCACCTCTTGTATGATTTCGTAAATTGCTTTTTCAAGTAAATGTTAAGAAACAAGTCTATCACAAAAGGCCATGATAGTCGAGACAATGGAAAACGTTTTAAAATTTGACTTTGATAAAGCCATCCCTAAATGGAACCCTAAAAATTTGCCTTGAATATTAGGAAAAATGGTTTATAATTTAAGGAACACAAAAAACTTCTATAATAATGGAATGATTTTGAGAGATTTGTCATGGATTTAAGAAAGATTTTTTTTGCCACACTGGTATTGCCACTGTCTGTTTTTGTTTCCTGCGCGACCACGGATAAAAAAGAGGAAGAGACCATCTGCTACTATGATTTGACATTGACGCTCATGGTTGATTCGGACCCATACGAGGGAGCCGCCCGCAATTTTTCGCTCAGGGACATTTCCGGCGAACTGACTGTTGATTTTGATGAAAACGGCGAGGAGATTGTGACTGGAATCTATCCGTTCATGCAGATGGCTGAACTGGACGATGAAGGGGAGGTCGTTTCGCGGAGGACAGACAGGTACACTCTTTCCCTTGAGGAAGGTGAGTACAGGCTTTATGAAAACGACCGGGACCTGAATATATTTATTTCCGTTGGTGAGGGAAAGACGGAGGCAGTCTACGCCCAGTGTTCCTCAATAGACGAGGCGGCGAAAATCCTCAAAAACCAGACCGCCCCATCGTGCCTTGCAATCAACGTAAAGGAAAAGACCTACCAGACCCTTGGGTACGACAATCTTCTCCAGAGGACACTTGCCTCATGCGAAAGTCCCGTGTGCCTTGACATTTCGGGATGCGTGAACACGACCGTTGGATTCAAGGCGTTCTATGGCTGCTCTACACTTCGCTCGCTGATTCTGCCGGATGCCGTGGCTTCAATCGGGAAGGACTGTTTCAATGGCTGCAAAGTGCTCCGGCATGTCAACATTCCCCAGAGGGTTTCATCAATAGAAGGTGGGGCATTCACAGGATGCGTCTCCCTTGTGGAAATGGACATCTCTCCGAGAAATGCTTTCTATAAGGGTAGCGACGGATTCATAATCAGCGCGGACGGAAAAAATCTAATCGCGTGGCCGGGTGCGGCTGGAGCTGTGTCGGTGCCGGAATCCGTTGAGTCGATAGGGGGCTACTGTTTTTCTGGATGCACAAATCTGGACTTGGTGAATCTTGCGCAGGCATTCGAGATAAAGCAGTACGCATTTTTGAACTGCACTTCGCTGAACGAAATTGAGATTCCAAAGAACATGCTTGAGATAGAGACAGGTGCTTTCAGTGGGTGCGTGTCGCTTTCAAAAATAAACATAGCGGAAGGAAATCCGTCGTACAAATCTAGGGGCGGCATACTTCTTGCGGGGGACAACCGAAGACTCCTTGCATGGCCGTCTGCGCAGGGAAATGTTCAGGTCCCTGATGGTGTTACCCGCATTGATGACAACGCTTTCCAGAACCAGGCGGGACTAAAATCGGTGTCGCTCTCATCAACGGTAAGGGAAATTGGAAGCCAGGCATTTACGTCCTGTGTTGATTTGACCTCAGTTTCCATGCCGTCCGTTGTGAATATCGAGGCATACGCGTTCTCGAAATGCAAGAACCTGAAGAGCGTGTCCATCCCTGCATCCACCAGACGATGTGACGGCTCCGCTTTTGCCGGATGCACTTCACTTGAAAAAATAGATGTGGCGAAGGGAAACGCAAACTACACTTCATACGGCGGAGCAATCTATTCTGCCGATGGAAAGACCCTTGTTGAGTGGCCTGCGGCAAAGGACAGCGTTGTGATAGCGGACAGCGTTGAGTTCATCGGGACATTCGCGTTCAATGGATGCTCGTCACTGAAATCCGTCTCAATGAAATCCGTCGTGAACGTTGGGCACCATGCCTTTGACTCATGCAGCGCTCTTGAATCGGTGGACCTTGGCTCTTCGGTAAACACGATTGGCTCCCATGCGTTCAGCAACTGCCTTGCAATCAAGAACCTGTACATACCGGCGAGCGTCGAGGTAATCAAGAACTACGCATTCTGGTTCTGGGGGAGCGGACAGACAATCAGCTGCCAGTCAATTACAAAACCTTCCGGCTGGGATTTTGCATGGAACGCCGACAGTGACGCAAAACTGATTTGGGGTGTGGAAAAAACTGTCGGGCAGGATGAGGCCGTCCTTCCATAACAAGATTTTTATACATGCCGTTTCTGCATTTTGATTGACTAGCGTCCCCCTATTCATTACATTTAAAGAATGTCTAGCATATCAAAACTTCTTTCGGGAATGGAGACCAGGTTCAAGGTCTTCTCCGTGCTTAGTCCCGTGTCCATGATTGGCGAGGTCGTCATGGAGACTGTCATTCCGCTTCTGATGGCAAAAATCATCGACACGGGAATTGCAAACAGGGACATTTCCTATGTGGTGCGCGTGGGGCTTCTGATGGTGGGGCTTTCGATTGTCTCCCTCGCGTTCGGTGCGCTTGGCGGTGTCTTTTCCGCCCATGGTGCGACTGGTTTTTCGAGGAACCTCCGGCGCAACGTGTTTTCAAAAATCCAGACCTTCTCGTTCGGAAACATAGACCATTTTTCAACATCGTCCCTTGTGACCCGCCTGACCACCGACATAACGAACCTGCAGAACACATACCAGATGATTGTCCGTCTGTGCTTCCGCGCTCCGTTCATGCTGGTGTCCGGAACCATAATGGCGTGTCTGATAAACCTGAGGCTCGCGACCGTGTTCTTTATTGCGGTCCCCTTCCTGGCCGTGGTTCTTGTGCTGATTGGAACAAGGGCATATCCAAAGTTCAGCAGGATGATGAAGCAGTACGACCAGCTCAACAACACTGTGCAGGAAAACCTCAACGCAATCCGCGTGGTGAAGAGCTTTGTCCGCGGCGACCATGAGAACAAAAAATTCTCGGACTCGGCGGCTCTGGTCAAAAAAGCCCAGGTGTCGGCGGAAAAACTTGTAATCATGGCACTGCCGATGATGATGCTCGTCGTCTACACATGCATAATCGTTGCGCTCTGGTTCGGCGGAAAAATGATTGTGGTCGGCGACATGCAGACCGGGGAGCTTATCAGTTTCATAACATATATCGGGCAGATTCTCATGTCCCTTATGATGCTCTCGATGATTTTCATAACCCTGGTTCTTTCGCGCGCAAGCATGACCCGTGTTGTCGAGGTTCTTGACGAGGTTCCCGAAATCAAAAATCCGGAGCCACATGCTTTTGTTGACCAGGACAGCAAGATTTCTCACGGTGTTTTCGACAGGGTTCCGAACGGTTCCGTGGATTTCAGGGATGTGTCGTTCAGCTACCTCAAGGACCCCGGAAACTGTGTGCTTTCCAACGTGAACCTGCATATTGAAAGCGGGCAGATGGTCGGAATCATCGGTGGAACAGGCTCCTCCAAGACGACCCTTGTTTCGCTGATTCCGCGCCTCTATGATGTTCTGTCCGGCTCGGTGAGTGTGGGCGGAATCGACGTGCGGAAGTACGACATCAAGGCCCTTCGCGACGGTGTGGCCATGGTCCTCCAGAAGAACGTCCTTTTCTCAGGCTCCATAAAGAGCAACCTCAAGTGGGGCGACGAAAACGCGGGCGACGGTGAAATCATTGCGGCCTGCAAGGCTTCCGATGCCTATGAATTTGTCTCCACTTTGCCAAACGGATTTGATACCGACTTGGGGCAGGGCGGCGTGAATCTTTCCGGTGGACAGAAGCAGAGGCTTTGCATTGCCCGCGCTCTTTTGAAAAAGCCAAAGATTCTGATTCTCGACGACAGCACTTCAGCCGTTGACACAGCGACGGATGCAAGAATAAGGACCGCGCTTAGAAACAGTCTGCCGGACACCACCAAGATAATAATAGCGCAGCGAATCAACTCGGTGCAGGACGCTGACATCATTTTTGTAATGGACAACGGAAAGATTTGCGGCATTGGAAATCACAGGGAGCTGCTTGAGACAAACAGCATCTACCGTGAGGTCTACGAATCCCAGCAGTCGAAAAATTAGGAGATACAGATGCCAAAGCCAAACAAGGGAATGGGCAAGCCCAAGAACGCAAAAAAGACAATGGGGCGGCTCATCCAATATATAGGAAAATACAAGGTACTTTTGATTTTTGTGTTCATAGCGGTACTCGTCAGCTCGGGTGCGCAGATTGTCGGGGACTATCTTTTGAAGCCCGCAATCAACAGTCTCGTGGACCTTGCGGAAAAATTCAAATCAACAGGGGCGGTATCGGCATTGGACTTTGCTCCTTTTGTCAGGACAATCGCAATCATGGCGGGAATCTATCTTTTCGGGGCTTTCGCGTCCTGGATAAATTCCAGAATCATGCTGCACATTTCGTCCAACACGCTGTACAGAATCCGCACGGACCTTTTCAGGCAGATGGAGACGCTTCCGCTGAAATATTTTGACTCAACCACCCACGGAAACCTCATGTCGCTCTACACGAACGACATAGACACGCTCCGCGACATGATGAGCCAGACGATACCCCAGCTTTTTTCGAGCGCGGTATCGATAGTCGGTGTGCTTGTGATGATGCTGGTCCTGAGTCCGCTCCTCACGCTGGTCGTTCTTCTGACCATGTTCTTCTCGATGTTCATTGCCGCCACGATTGGAAAAAAATCTGCCAACGCATTCCGTGCGCAGCAAAAATCAATCGGAGCCTTGAATGGATTTGTCGAGGAGCATATAAGCGGACAGAGGGTAGTGAAGGTCTTCAACCACGAGGAACAGTCGATAAAAGAATTTGCAGAGCTCAACGACCGTCTCATGTCCGATGCCGCGAGGGCCAACACTTTCGGAAACATCCTCATGCCGATTATGGGAAACCTGAGCCACGTCCAGTATGCCATAACCGCAATAGTCGGCGCGTTCAGGGTGATTGGCGGGCATCTTGATTTGGGAAGCATTGCGTCCTTCCTCCAGTACACCAGAAGTTTCAGCCGTCCAATCACGATGATGAGCCAGCAGATTAACGGAGTCCTTAACGCTCTTGCGGGTGCGGAAAGAATTTTTGGCGTAATCGATGAGGAGAGCGAGCTTGATGAAGGAAATGTCACACTGGTTAACGCGTCCGAAACTGCAAAAGCTGCATCGAATGATGGAAAGTCATATCTTGTACAGTCCTTTGCTTACACAGGCGAATGGGCTTGGAGAGTTCCGGCCGGAATGGAGGTTCCGGGGTCGTCCGAAAATCTTCCGTCCTATGCCGATGACAAAGAGCACAAACTTCTTCGACTCCGTGGTGATGTTGATTTCAAGATTGATTCGTTCAGCTATGTCCCTGAAAAGGAAGTCCTCCACAATATAGTGCTCCACGCAAAGCCGGGCGAAAAGATTGCCCTTGTTGGTTCTACGGGAAGCGGAAAGACCACGATTACGAATCTTCTGACACGCTTCTATGACATCGAGGACGGAAAGGGAACAATCACTTACGACGGAATTCCTTTGAAGGAAATCAAAAAAGATGATTTGAGACGCTCGCTCGGAATGGTCCTTCAGGACACCCATCTTTTCACCGGCACAATCCGCGACAACATAAAATACGGAAACCTTGAGGCATCTGAGGCACAGGTTCTTGCAGCCGCCAAACTTGCAAACGCCGACACATTCATACGTCACCTTGAAAACGGTTACGACACGATAATCACCGGGGACGGAGGAAATTTGAGCCAGGGACAGAGACAGCTTCTTGCGATTGCCCGTGCCGCCGTTGCCGATCCACCGGTTCTGATTCTTGACGAGGCCACGTCATCAATCGACACGAGAACAGAGGCGCTCATAGAAAAAGGTATGGACAGTCTCATGGAAGGAAGAACGGTATTCGTAATCGCGCACCGTCTTTCCACAGTCCGCAACGCTGATGAGATAATCGTCCTTGAAAAAGGTCAGATAGTCGAGCGCGGAAACCACGAGGAGCTGATGTCAAAAAAAGGTCGCTACTATTCACTCTACACCGGTGGAATAGAGTTGGACTAGTGATGGACTGCGGTTGCCTGAAAAGTTAAAACCGAGTAAGGCCTGATGTCCTTGATTTTAGTTTTAATATTTTTGTCATTGGCGGATTTTCCTGGCAAGTTTGATAAATATCCATCAGATTTACATAAAATTTTGCCGCCAGTAAAATATCTGCCACCGTATCTCCAAACGTCATTTCCTTTTCTGAATCTAGACTTTTTTTCCTGTTACGTTCTATAATTAAAGTTGGAAAAGTGGAGGTGTGTTTATGAAAAGGAGAGGACTCTTATTTAACAGGTTGTTTTTGTTTGTTGGTAGTTTATGCATATTGCCCGTATTTATTTCTTGTCAAAATTTTTTTAACGGCGCGGACTTAAAACGTGAAGTCGAAAACGCTGTTGCCTATGCCAATGCACAAAACTGCTCCTTATATTTAAAATCTGATTCCGCGTCGGGAAGTTTTTTGTCCGAGGGGGAGATGAAATGCAAGGTCGGCTACACGACGGACATCCAGTTCACTCTGAACCAAAAAGACTATTTCTTTGTTTCGCTTGAGGCCGTCTCCACCGCCGATGAATCCCAGAGCCGCGAAGACTGCGTTGAGTTTACGATAAATGAAAAAGAGACCGACACCTACAGAGGCATTTACGTAATCGGTGTGAAGGTTCTTCGATATGCCAGCGACATTTTAATCAGACCAAAGTGCATGGAGATTCCCTGCATATTGAGCCATTCTCCCGCATCAAAATCACCTCAGTTTGCGAATACGCCGGTGGTCATCAATTTTAATATACCGATGGAAGACAGGGAGACAACAGCGGAGAAAAGTCTTTTCAATTATAAAAACATTTTCATTTCGTATGCCGGTAAAGACATGTCATCCTATTTTGATGAACCGGAGTTCAATGCCAATAAAACAGTTCTTACCATAAGACCGATAGGAGCGAAAATAAAAAAGTTCATTGAAGATAATTATTTGAATTATCTGGACATTGATTTTTCATTTTCAGATACGATTGTCGCGACAAATGGTGATGTCTCTTTTCCGCTAAAGCAGGACTCAAATTCAAATTTTTCGGTCCGCTATAATTCAAGCGTTGAAGAGACCCCTCCATTACGCGGAGGTTTTTTTGTTACGCGATATGATGTTACACTTGATTCCGCTCCTGATCTAGACGAAAAATACATCTTTCCGCAAATAGTTTACAATGGCAGCACCTACTACACGCTTGATTATGTCTCAATTTTGATGCCTTCCACGTTCTACATATATGGAAAATTCTATGACAAGGATTCCGGAGTGCAGAGTATAGAAGTTAGTGAAAGCTTGAAAGGCAAAGTTGATGGAGTTACAGACTATAAGGAGACAGTAACCGTATATGATTGGAAATCAGCTGATGTTAAATTCAAAAGAGATGATAACGGCTGGAATTCCTTTGTTCTGAAATATACTATGCAGGAGTCATTGAAAGAAAAATCTGGCTCTGGAGTGTTTGAGCTGGCTGTCACCGTAAAGGATGCCTGTGACAATGCTGCCGAAAAAGAAAAATTCTGCGTGAATTATGAAGAGTATAACAATTTGTATTATACTAAGGTTCACTGGACTAATTCTTCTGGTGATTTGTTCCGTGAAAATCATTAAGGCCCTCGAGGCTTATCATGTTATAAAAACATGATATCCTAATAAAACGAAAGGAGGAACCTTAATGAGA
>CACZPR010000083.1 GCA_902783155.1 uncultured Spirochaetaceae bacterium | reverse complement strand
ACAAGATTTTCCTCCTGAGCGAAAAGGAAGCCACGACAACAGGCTATGGATTTACGGCGTACAATGTATACGGAACCGGAAATTCACGAATCCGCATGACGACTGACTTTGCCAAGGCAAGCGGCGCATGGCAGAGTGCAACCGCTGGCGACGGCGGTTTGTGGTGGCTCCGCTCGCCTTACTATCGCAGTAGTGATTGCGCGCGCTACGTGGACTACGGTGGCGACGCTTCCTACGACAACTACGTCCACAAGACAAATGGCGGCGTGTGTCCGGCTTTGTCCTTGAAAAATTAGCTTAGGCAATTTGAAAATTAATCACAAACATTCCCCCGAAGAACTTTTGTTTCCCGGGGGCTTTTTTGTTTACGGAACCTTTTTCATTAAGTCCGAGCGGTAGAATGTTTCCATAAGCACACGGTTGTCCTGGAGCTCAAGACCCTTTACGGCGCGTCCGTATTTTTTGATTCCATCTTCGGTTCCGTCGCAATATCCCTCGGGTGTGTAGACAATGTGGTTTCCGTCCTCATCCGCCATGAGACTGTAAATCAGCGAGCCTGTTTCGCTAAGGTACACGCGGACAACTCCATCAGTGTCGTAGGTGATTATCCTGCTTCCGTCAAGGTTCATGCACGCTTCGCAGAAATCCCCACGGAATGTTTTTTCTTCATCGTTTTCCAAATCAAGAATCTTTGTGCCGCCGTAATTGGATTTTGCAAGAAGATATTTTCCGTTCGGGGAAAAACAGAACAAATCCTTTATGCCGTAGATTTCGTTCCATGTTTCCCATCTGTCGGTGTCGTACAGTTTGCAGACGTTTTTGTAAACTACGGCGAAGGTGTAGTCATCAAAAGAAAATTGTACGCTCGTGCCTCCATCCTTGTCGAACCAGGTCGTCCGTTCGTTTTCAATGTCGTAAATTTCAAGGGTAAACTCTGTCTGGAAATAGATAAAGCGTCTGGATGGGCTGAACACAAAGTTCCCCTCCGCTCCGATGGTCTGAAATCGGAATGTTGAAACCAGCTCCACATTTTCTCCGTCGTTTTTGAAGATGTAGGCCAAATTTCCGTTTGCCAGAGCAAAAGTCTTTTCGTTGGAGTTTGCCACAATCTCTGTTTTTTTGTCGCTGTAAATCTCTGTGAGGACCTTTGTTTCTCCGGTAGTTGTGTCGCAGAAAATAAGTTTCCCGCCGTCGAAATAGAGAAGGTTCCCCTCGTTGTTGCAGACAATGCAGTCGTTGTCGGGACGCTTGAAAAATCTTATGCCGCTGTTGCCAAGAAAATAATTGCTTCCGTCTTTTGTGACAATTACGGTGGTGGCGGTCTTCGGTGCGCTGTCGATTCCAACCATTGCCGACTGTCCGTTTGCAAAGTCCATGTTGCTGCGGTCGCTGATTTCGTTCACAGCATTACGGAAATAGAAATCTGGTTGGCCGTTGTCGCTGTCGGTCTCCAGAAGCGATTTTGTCTCTGCGTCCCAGATTTTTGTGCACCTGTCGTCCATTGTGAAAATTAGATTGTTTTCCTTTCCGTATGCCATGCTCCTGACATTCAGTGCGTGTCCCTCCTGTGGCACAAAGCGGATCTGCTCACTTTCTTCCTCCAGCGTCACGGGTATGCCTATTTCCGGAAATGCCTCTTTCACTCCAAGGTAGAACTTTTTCCATGCGGCGTTTTCGGTGGTGCGGTTCGCGAAATAGTCTTCCATTGATTCCATCAGGATGGAGTTTATTGTTGCGTCGTAATTTGTGATTGCCTTTTTTTCTATTGATTTTGCGGCTTCAATCAAAATGGGAATGTGGTTCTGCCCGCCTAAAATCTTGTTTGTGTATCCGCTTTCCGAGACTGATTTCATGGACTCTTCGTTGTTCGCAAAATCTCCAGTCTCAAGCGCAAGCCTTTCCATGATTTTTTCGTCGCATGTGAGTTTTTGCAGGATGTCCTTTACAAGAGGGATGTTGTCGCTCCCGGCTGCCGCGCATATCAAAGTTCCGCCCCAGTTGAAAGATTCAGGTCCCTTGCAGAAAGCCCAGTCCCCGGTGGAATTGTCGTTCTGGTTCCATTCCGCGTAGGGTCCAATCACATAGTCGATGAACCATGTCGGACCAAAGTAGCAGAACACTTTTCCCTGTCCGCCCATGTTGGTCATGGCTTTTTCTGTCCACATCCTTACGCCCATCGTGTAGTCGCGCTCCGAATATGAGAATTCCTTCTGCTGGCAGACCCATTCCCATATATGGGTCGGAATGTTGATGAGCGGACTGTTGTTTTCTTTGTTCTCAACAACCCACGGAGTTTTTGCGTTGTCGTAAAAAAGACGGTAGTTGTCCTCTGGACCTGCGAGCATGTAGTAGCCCAGCGACTTGATTTTTTCCGCCGCCTCTCCAAAGCTTGGCCAGTCGCAGAGCAGTGCCTGAATCTTTTCCGGGTCGTCCGTTCCGAATGCCTCTTTTGCCATGGACCTCCGGTAGATTAGACCTCCGGGACATGCCTGCCATGTAAGTGCCTTTAGTTTTCCGTCCGCTGTTCCCAAGTCCTTTGTGTACTGGAACTGGGAAGAAAGGTCGGAGTCCGTAAATCCAAGGTCCGCCTTCATGTCCAGTGTGTATGGGGACTTTGTGTATTTCAGTGCGTAGTCCGGCTCCACCAAAAAAATGTCAACCTTGTCCTGTGGTTTCGCTTTGTTCTGTTTTTTTAAGGCTGCGTCAAGTTTTGTCTGGTACATTTCGTCGTAGCTTTGAATGACCGTATAGTACACTGTGACATCGCCAATCTTGCCTGTCGAGCTGTCAAAGTCCGGGTAAAAATTCTGGAGCCGGTTTAGAAACTCGTCGTTCCATGAGTAGATGTTCAGGACCTTCCCCGGTTTTCCCTCCTCGCTGATTGTGTGCAGAAATTTGTCGCCGTTTACCTTCGCAAATGCCATGGCGGAAGCAAAAAGCAGTGCCGTTGCCGCGATAACTCTCTTTTTCATAAAAGCTCCTTTTTGTTGAATACATTTTTTTAATCCGTACAATGATTTTATCCTATAAATCTGTTATGTTCCATAATATTGTTGAATTTTTTCCTATTTATATGATATTCTACTAAGAAGTTTTTTTATAAAGGTGTGGATATGGAAATTTCTAAATACGAGCTGGAGGAATGTTCCGCCAGCATAAACAATTGCAGAAGGGAAGTGGCCAAGCGTCTTGTGGGCCAGAAGGAAGTCATAGATGGAATCCTTACCGCCATGATTGGTGGTGGGCATATTCTTCTGGAGGGTGTTCCTGGACTTGCGAAAACTTTGGCTGTCCGTACGTTCGCGGAGATTTCGGGGCTTGAGTTCAAGAGAATCCAGTTTACCCCGGACCTTTTGCCGGCTGATGTTACAGGAACTCTTATTTACCAGCAGGCCCTTGCGAAATTTGCAGTCCGCCGTGGACCTGTTTTCTCGAACATAGTCCTTGCCGATGAAATCAACCGTGCTCCGGCGAAAGTTCAGTCGGCTCTTCTTGAAGCCATGGCCGAGCACCAGGTTACGATTGGTGAAACATCCTACCATCTTCCCGAACCGTTCTTTGTTCTCGCGACACAGAACCCGATTGAGCAGGAGGGAACATACAATCTTCCCGAGGCGGAGCAGGACCGCTTTTTGATGAAGCTCCTCGTTACCTACCCGACACCCGAAGAGGAAATCCAGATTGTAAAGTCGAACGGAAACGCAATCAACCAGCCTGTGCAGAATGTGTTCAGCGTTGACCAGATAAACAGATGCAAGAGCGCGGTCGAGGCAATCACGGCGGATGACAAAATCATAAACTACATTGTTTCCATCGTGAGCGTAACACGTCCGGAGCCTGGCAAAAACGAGAGACGGGCATCATCCACCCAGAAAAAGAACGACATACTCCACTACATTTCCTATGGAGCCTCCCCACGTGCGGGAATTGCGCTTCTCCAGTGCGCCAAGGTTGCAGCCCTGTTCAATGGACGCAGCTTCGTTCTTCCTGAGGATGTGCAGGCTGTCGCGAAACCGGTTCTCCGCCACCGTCTTGTTTTGAACTACGAGGCCTCCGCTGATTCAGTCTCCACCGACGAGCTGATTTCCAAGATTATCGAGATTATGCCACTTCCGTAAAAAGGGGCATGGCTGTATGGACAAGTCAACTTTAGCTAAAAAAGCGACTCTCCTCCATCTTAATTCGCTTGCCCTTGCCGACGGAATGAGGAATGGTTCCTTCCGTTCCCTGTACAAGGGCCGTGGAATTGATTTCAGCGGTGTACGCGAGTATATGGACGGGGATGATGTCAGAACTATAGACTGGAATGTTACCGCAAGGATGTGCCGTCCGTTCGTGAAGCAGTATGACGAGGAGAGGGACCTGAACGTCATGGTCGTAATCGATGCGTCCGCCTCAATGAAATCCGGCTCGGGAAGAAAATCGAGACTGGAGATTGCCGCGGAATGTGCGTCCCTTTTGACACTTGCGGCCTTCCACAACGCATCCCCGATTGGCGCGGTGATTTACGATGGAAAAATCCGTTTCAACTGTTCTCCTGCTCCCGGACACGACCAGGTGATGCTCCTCCTTTCCGAATTTGAGAAGGTCGAAGAATATGGGACCGGAGGTTCCTCGCTTGAGTCCGCGTTGCTCGGTTGCCAGCGTCTTTTGAAAAAGCGGACCCTGATTATGGTTTTCTCTGATTTCAGAACCACGGCATGGGGCCAGGCATTCGGCTATCTTTGCCAGAGAAACGATGTCGTCGCCGTCAAAATTGCGGACAGCATGGACGAGCATCTTCCTGAGGTCGGGTCAATTCCGTTCACAGATCCGGAGACTGGAATCCGCATGGTGCTTCCAACGTCCTCATCAAAATTCCGCCGCAAGTGGAGGGAGGACAACGAATCCCGCATGGTGCAGTGGAACCATGAGTGCCGCCGCCGTGGTGGAATCCCTTTTGTGCTGAACACAAATTCCGATTGCCTGAGGGAGATGACCAGATTCTTTTCGACAAGGGACAGGCAGAGTATATGAAGAAAATTTTTCTGCTTCCGCTTATTCTTATTGCCGCAACGCTGTCTGTTTTTGCGGACACAAAGAGCAAATCCGCGTCCGACGATTTTGTGCAGCAGTTTGTTCTGCCTTCGGAGGTCTATATTGGGGACGAGGTGCAGCTCCACTACACGTTCAACAGCGGCGTAGATTTTTTTGCCCTGGCGGACACAAAGCATATCGACGGGGACACGCTCTATCTGAATCCACACCTGAAGCCTTTTGTCGATGCGGACGAAAGGTACACCGTGAACGAGGTCTCCCTGCACAGAAACGGAATGAGCTATACCCTGCTGATAAAGTTTATCCCGTGGGTGACAGGTGAACTGAAATTTCCGACATTCAATTTGAGCGCGTGCTGTCTTGGAAAGGATGCCGTTATTGTTGAGGAAGAAAAAGTCGAGGCCGAAAAAAAGGACGACGGCGAAAAGGTTTTTGAGGAGCAGGTCGATACCATGGCACTTGATTCTGGAATCAACCCGGCTCCATACAAAATCCGTCTCCAGGGGATGAATATCATTTCGCTTTCCGAAAATCTGGGTGCGGTCAGTCTGCGTCCACCGGTTTCGCCCCTTCTTCTTCCCGGCACGAACTATATTCTCTGGACCCTGATTGTTGTGGGCGTTCTGCTTTTGTTCGGAATCTGTTTTGTGCTTGCCAAGATGCGTGCAATCCAGGAGGCGTGGTACAATCTGCGCGAACGTCTGGGCCTTATCCGCATGTCTCAGCTCACGAGGCGGCACCTTAAAAAACTTGCGGCGAAAAAATGCTCCGACGTTGAGTACGCGACCGAGTGGCAGAAAATTATGCGCACATATCTGGACTCACGTTTCGGCGTTCCATTTGGCGCTGTGACTACAAAGCGTATTGCGTCCGTGATTTTCAATGTCACCGGAGGAATGCTCTCCGATTCACAGGAGGATGCCGTCCTTACGATTGTCTCTCTTTTCACGAGGACGGACTATATCATATTTGCCCAGAACTCAATCGACTCAAAGCAGCTTCCGGTTGAAATCCACGAGGCGGCGTTCAACGAGGGCGAGAGGGCCGGAATTGTCGAAAGCACAAACGGAGCAATCGAGGGTCTTGAAAAAGTTGATGAAGAAAAAGATGGAGGGGTAGCGTAATGGAATTTGAAAATCCTGCCGCGTTCTTTTGGCTTTTGGTTGTTCCCCTTTACTATTTTCTGCGCTACGTGAAAGTTTTCCGTCCGATTACTTTTCCGCTGACACTTTGCGACTGGCATGGAAAGCCGTTCAACTGGAACAGCGGGGCGCACAAGTTTTTTTCCGTGCTGGCTTCGGTTCTCGGCTCCTCCGGATTTATCTGCCTTGTGATTGCGTACGCGAATCCCGTTGTGCACCATCAGGAAAAAGTCTACTCGTCCAGAGGCTCCGACATTCTTTATGTGCTTGACACAAGTCCGTCGATGATGGCGCAGGACATGGATGGCCTTACCAGAATGGCTGCCGCAAAACAGGCAATCAAGACTTTGCTGACAGAAAACACTGGAGACTCCGTTGGTCTTGTCGAGATGGCGAAGGAGACTGCGGTGGTTGTTCCCCCGACCCTGGACAGGAATCTCTTTATGAAAAAACTGGACGACGTTATTGCCGGTGAGCTTGGTGATGGAACGGCAATTGGAAACGGTCTTGTCTGTGCGATTATGCATCTGGAATCGTCACGCTCGCCCAAAAAAAGCATAGTGCTGATTACCGACGGCGAAAACAATTCCGGCACAATCCACCCGAACACAGCCGCACGTCTTGCGCACAAAAAAAACATTTCCCTCTATATACTGGGCATTGGAACAAAGGGGACCGTCCGGCTTGAGTATGTCGATCCGCACACGAACCGCCTTTACTCTGGATTTTTCAATTCGGACTACGACTCCACAAAGATGGCCGAACTTGCGTCCGAGGGCGATGGAAAATTTTATGAGGTCGATTCCCTGAACGTTCTTTCCCAGGTCCTTGATTCGGTGGAGCGCAACGAGAGCATGGTGCAGACCTACCACATCAGGAACAACGACAAAAAGTTCTACAGGCACTTTGTTTTTGCCGGCGCGATTCTTCTTTTTGCCGCAGTGTTTATCCGTCGTTTCGCGCTAAGGGAGATACTATGAATTTTTCAATCGCTCATCCGAAATGCCTTTACGCTCTGCTCGCCCTGGTTCCGTACATAGTCTACATGGTGAGCCGCTACGCAAAAATATTGAAGACGCTTGGAAGGGAAAAGGCCCTGAACAAAAATTTTTCCGTACTCACCAGATACCGCACATCCTTTTTGATAAGGACATTCCTGCGTGTGCTTGCGTGGACCATGATTGTCGGCGCAATGTCGGGGATTTCCTGGGGAACAAGTTTTGTTCCTGTGCAGAAAAGCGGACGCGCGGTCTCCATGGTCTTTGACATTTCATACAGCATGGAGGCGGACGATGGTCCCGGTGGAATGACGAGAATGCAGGCGGCATCCGAGTATGCCAAGATGCTTCTGGACAAAATCGGGAACACATCCGTTTCGGTGGTTCTTGCTAAGGGCGACGGTGTTGTTGCGGTTCCGCAGACCGAGGACAGGGAATCTGTTCTTTCGATTCTGGACGCTCTTTCGCCACGCCTTATGACATCAAGGGGAACAAGCCTTGGAAAAGGAATCGAGGCCGCAATCATGGCGTTTCCGTCGCAGTCATCCCAGGCTTCGTGCATCTGGGTGTTCACTGATGGAGAGGAGACGGACTCATCTCTTTCCGGCGCATTGATGTCGGCAGTAAAATTTGGAATCCCGGTTGTGATTGTTGGATTCGGAACCGACCGCGAGACAAGCGTTCTTGCCGGTGACATGGAGACCGAGGTTAAGACAGCTCTTAGGGCCGACACTGTTCTGGACGCAATTGAGAATGTGAAGAAAAAAACTTTGACCCAGAGCGGAAGCAGACTCATGCCGGAGCTTGCCTTTGTTGATTCATCGGAGCTTGGCTCGGCGAACAAGGTCATATCCAGCCTGAAAAAAAATGCGGACGTAAATCCAAATGCCCTCGGTGAGGAGTTTGATGACGAGGCGACTGTTGTCTATGAGCTTCAGAGCGTGGACAGGCACAATCTTTTCATTCTGCTCGCGCTTGTGTTTATCGTGCTTTCGTTTGTCTTCGGGGAGCTTAACTTTACCGGGTACCGTTCTGTCATAAAAAAGGCCAGGGCTGCGGCTGTGGCATCCTGTGTGATTCTTTTGACAGGATGTTCCCCGCACACTCTCCATGATGGAATCAAAATCCTTGAGGGGCGCATGGACTGGAACCGCGAGAACTACCAGGATGCCGTCGGAAATTTTCTGGAGGTGGATGAGTCGGCGGAACAGAGGGGCGACACTTCAATCCAGCAGTACGCTCTCTATGGACTTGCCACCACCTACCTCATGCAGAACGAAAACGATTTCGCAAAAAAGCGTTACGAGGAAATCACCCCGGACGCTCCCGATGTAATCAAGTTTTCCGTGCTTTACAACATGGGAATCCTTGCGCACAGGAATGGAGACTACAAGGCCGCTGTGGACTATTTCAAGCAGGCCCTCCTTGTGAAAAGTTCGGACGTGAACGCGAAAATAAATCTGGAGCTTTCCCTCAAGGAGTACGAGTCACATTCAGGTGGCGACGGTACGCAGAAAGATTCAAGCCAGAAAAATCAAAATACCGACACATCATCGGTAATGGAAAACGCAATGTATTCTATAATACGGGAGAATGAACAGAACCAATGGAAAAATCAGCAGCAAAAACCCGACGGCTCTGCGCTGGACTACTAGCCTTTGTTTTGGTGGAGCTGGCTTCAATCATCGCGCCTCAAAAGATGTTCGGGGCAGTCTCCTGGCAGTATCTACAGTCGCTCAGGCTTAGAAAGACGGAAAAATATTTTTTTACGGCCCAGGACTGTTCGTTTGCGGTCAACATAGAAAATGTTTCGCCGGACAAAATCTCTGCGGCAATCAACGACGTTCCGCAGGGTGCGAGCTTTGTTTCGATGAAAAAGGAAAACTATGCGCCTTCGACCGGAACCTCCGAGTCCTATGGAACCAGGCTGATTATGACTTTCAGATTCAACACGCCCGGCTCCTACCAGTTCAGGGCAATCGACGTGCAGGTTGACACATGGTGGGCGCACATTCCGTTTGAGACTGTCTATGTCTATGAAAATCCGAGCATAGTCCAGCCAAGCATCAAGGTGACATTTGACGATTCAAGATACTCGTCCGCCTCAAGAACTTTGAACATGTCCGCCGGCCAGCATCTGAAATTCACTTTGAACATTCGGTACGCCACCCAGGTATATGATTTGACATGGAAAATCCCGGAGAATTCCCTGTTCATGGAAGTCGAAAGCTACGACATAACAAGGCAGAACATAACCAGCGAGGAGTTCAATCCGAACACAATTCCGGTCGCAAAATTTGATTGGCAGCCGCTTGCGGAAGGTGTGTACAGTTTCCCGAAATTTTCCATGACGGCAATGTCCCTTGGCGGAATCAGGTACAATGTGGAAGTCCCGATGCTTACGGAGATAAAGGTTGGACCCCCGCTTGAACGACGCGAGTATTATGATGACGACGAGCCTGAAATCTATGCGAACGCTTTTTCGGATTCCATCGAGCAGAGTGCGTCCGGAGCTTCAGTCTATACCGAGGTTGAGGACATCGATGCGCTTCTTGAACTCCACAAAACGGAGCGCCATTCCATTCCGATTTTTTCTGCGGCAAGAAAGGAGCGTCGGGAGATTGAACGTGGGGCCGGTCTTAATTCCGCTGCCTGGGAGCCAAGTGTTCCCCTCCTGATTGTTATTGCCGGAATATTTGCGGTTCTGGTTTTTCTTTCGGTCCTGCTTTTTGTCCTCAAAAAAATTCCTGCCGCGTCCGTGTGTCTTGCTTTCTCGGTGGTCTTCCTTGCGCTTGGACTTTTCTATGCCCGGTGGACTTTCCAGAAGATTGCCCTTTACACAGGCGGTGAGATTGCGCAGATTCCAGAGGAAGGTTCCGGTGCTGGCGTGAGCATTTCAAAAGGGTCGGTGGTCCATGTCCAGAAGGAGACGGGCGACTGGTCGTACATCCGCTGCAACGACACTTACGGCTGGGTGATGAACGACACTCTCATGTTTATAGACTAGACGCTGTTGGGGGAAGGTATGGATTTTGGTGATATTTTGTCGCAGTGGGATTCCATTGAAAAAAAAGCGTCCCAGCCAAAAAAGGGTCCGCAGAAGTCAAACAAAAAACCAAACGCCATGACAAAGGAACAGAAGATGCTCAAGGCCCAGGGATACAGCTACGAGCAGCAGATGGAGGCGGACAGCAAAAAGCGTGCGAACCCCATTGATGTGTGGCTGAACAGGCATGGAACCGTTGACAAGGACAAAATCTCGGACGAAGCGGAAAACGATGCCCGTATGCATAACCGCGACTATCTCAGGACCCTTTCCCCCGATGCGACGATTGACCTGCACGGGCTTACAAGGGACGAAGCATGGTCCAGGCTTGAGGGATTTGTTGCCGACAGTGTCAGGCGTGGGTTCCGAAAGATTTTGATAATCCACGGAAAGGGAAACCACAGCCATGGAAGCGACCCTGTTCTTGGCCCCATGGTCAGGACGTTCATCGAGCAGAACAAGAGGCTTGGAGCGTCTGGACATCCTGACAGAAACGGTGGCGGAAACGGTGCGACCTGGGTTTTGATTAAAAACTGAATTGCGGATTTAAAACTCAATCTCGCAGTCTGGCTCCACTTTTCGGCAGGCCTTGAAAACATTTTTCATAACGGCCCTGTCGTTTGTTCCGTCGTCGAATTCCACAGTCATTTTCTGTGTCATAAAATTCACGGTGGCATCCTTCACTCCGGCAGTCTTTTTTGCGGCCTCCTCCATAAGGTTTGCACAGTTTGCGCAGTCCACTTCTATCTTGTAAGTATTTTTCATATATGTCCTCCATAAATACAGGTTGATTCAAAAACAATTAAACAGTTGCTTAATTGTTGTATTGATAATATAATTCCATCTGATGGGAGCCGCAAGTGTTTTTTTTAATAAAAGACCGAGAGGGCTAAAATAATTTCCGATTGGCACAAGGGGGATTTAATGGAATTTCCAAGTCTGCCTCACATCCATGGTCATGCGGGGGAGCATAATGATTTTGTCGCAAGGGAACTTTCCAAGACAAAAAGTTTTGAGTCCGCAGGCTCAAGTTTTGCGCTCCTTTCCGATCCAAGCCGCCTAAAAATCTTTTGGCTTCTCTGCCATGTCAGGGATTGCGTTGTGAACATTGCGGATGCGGTTGAAATGACCACGCCGGCGGTTTCGCATCACCTGAAACTGTTGAAGTCCGGTGGACTGATTGAGGGAATGAGAATCGGGAAGGAAGTTTTTTACAGGGCGGCGGACACCCGTGAATGTCGTGTGCTGCACAAGATGATAGAGATGGTGCTTTCGATTTCCTGTCCAGATTTTGGGGGCGAGGAAAAAATTGGAAGCGGGGACGAGCATCCCGAGACTCATGTGAAAAAAATAAAGGACCTGCATAATTTTCTTGTTGACAATCTGGACACACGTTTTACAATCGAGGAGCTTGCGAAAAAATTTTACATGAACCCTACAACGCTCAAGGCTGTGTTCAAGTCGGTCTACGGCGTTTCGATTGCGACCCACATAAACCGTCACAGAATGGAGAAGGGTGCGGAACTTTTGGTCGCAAGTGAAAAATCGATTGCGGAAATCTCAAGGACCGTTGGATATGAAAGCCAGAGCAAATTCACGCAGGCCTTCAAATCAGTCTACGGACTTTCGCCAACGGAATACAGGTCAAAAAATAAGGTAAGTGTTTTGTGATTTATTTGTGGAAATCAACCGATAATAGAATGAAATTTTTTTGTGTGGAGGAACGGCTTTGAGCATATCTCTAGAAAAAATTGTGCAGGCTGTCCGCTCTGTGAAATCTGAAAACATAAAAACGGAATCCGCTGAGAATGACGGTATGAATCAGGATGCGGAGACAGTCATGGAACTTTCCCCCGAGGAAAAAAATGTTGTCCTGATTTTGGAGTCCGCCGGATTTTTTGACAACGCTGTTGATGAGGCGGCCATAAAAAGAATCCATGAAGAGGCTTCGTTTGTCGCGGAAAACATTGTTGAAATCTACAACAAGACGCTGGACATAAAAAAATCTGACGAGCCTACCGTTTGTCCTGTGTGCGGTTCGGTTGGTGTTCCCGGTGCGATTTTTTGTTACAGGTGTGGTGTAAAAATTGTTCCGCAGAATTTGAGTGCGCAGAATCTTCCGCCGGTGAAATGGAAAAACAAGTTCTTTGAGGTGACAAAGGTTCCCGGATTTGAAATCTCCGTTGCGCCAGTTACACAGGAAGTTTGGAACGAGGTCATGGGATTCAATCCAAGCCGGTTCAGGGATGAGTGCAATCCTGTGGACGGAGTTTCGTGGTACGATGCAATCTATTTCTGCAACTGTCTGAGTGAAATCTGCGGATATGAGCCATGCTATTTTGTTGACGGAAAAAGTGATGTCAGAAACTGGGTGTACAAGCCTGGTTCGGACGTTAAATTTTTATTGCCGCCCGAATGTAATTTCCACGCGAACGGATTCAGACTTCCGACTGTGGCAGAATGGCTGGATGCGGCAAGTGCGAGGGACAATTTTATTTACTCCGGGAGCAATGTCGCGGACGAGGTGGCTTGGTTCGGGAAAAACAGTTGTGGCAGCACCCACGAGGTCTGCTCAAAAAGGTCAAACGGATTTGGCCTCTATGACATGAGCGGAAATGTCTACGAATGGTGCTGGGACGAAAGGAATGGCGAAAGGTGCTTCTGTGGAGGCAGCTGGAAAAGCAATGTTGAAAGCTGTGAAATAAAATGCGTGAGAACTCTGGACCCAAGTGACCGCCTGAAACTTTTTGGGCTGAGGCCTGTGCGCTCCGTTTAGTTTTCAATGACTTGGTGATTTTGTCCTTGCGACCACCGCAAAAAAAAAAGACCGCCCGAAAGTTTTCCCAATCGGACGGTCAATTTTTTTCAAACTATTTTTTCAAAAGCATCGCAAACGGATTGTATTTCATTCCGTCATCGCTTCCGAAATTCTGTTTTGGCTGCTGACCCCTGTTCGGTCTGTCATGTCCCTGTCCCTTGCTTGGAGCGGAACCGCCTTTCCTTACAACGACGACACGCTTTTTTGTACCGCCTGATGATGCAGTTCCCGTTGATGAAGACCCCGGCATCCTTGTTGCGGCATCGCTCTTCAATGAAAGCGAAATCCTCTTTCTGTCTTTGTCCAGGTCGATGATTGTAAACTCCTTTACGTCACCGACTTTTACGACATCCATCGGGTCGCTTACAAAGTCATCGCTCAATTCGCTTATGTGAATCAATCCTGTCTCATGAAGTCCGATGTCAACGAAAGCACCGAAATCAACGACATTGCGGATTTTGCCTGTGACTTTCATTCCGACCGTCAGATCTTCAAAAGCAACGACACCCTTCTGCATGATCGGTGCAGGATATCCGTCACGTGGGTCGCGGTTCGGTTTTGCAAGCTCGTCGATTATGTCGTTGATTGTCTGCTCGCCGACTCCGTATTTTTCTTCCATCTCTTTTTTTGCTGCGGCCGTAATTTTGTCACCGTTTTTTACAAGAGGAAGAACTTCACTTGCGACTGCATAATTTTCCGGGTGAACCCAAGTGTTGTCCAACGGGTTTGAGCTTTCCGGAATCTTCAAAAATCCTGCGCACTGCTCGAATGCCTTTGGTCCCAATCCGCTGACCTTTTTCAAATCTTCGCGGCTGGTGATTTTTCCGTTTGCGTCACGGTATGCGACAATCTTTTTTGCGAGGCTTGAGTTGATTCCTGAAACATATTTGAGAAGGGATGCCGACGCTGTGTTGAGGTTCACTCCAACCTGGTTTACGACCGAGCCGACCACTTCATCAAGCTTGTCGGAAAGTTTTTTCTGGTTCACGTCATGCTGATAGAGACCGACACCGATTGCCTTTGGATCGATTTTCACAAGCTCCGCAAGAGGATCCTGAAGACGACGGCCCATGCTGATTGCACCACGGATTGTCAAATCAAGCTCCGGGAATTCTTCGCGCGCAATGTCGGATGCAGAATAAACAGATGCGCCTGATTCATCGACCACAGTGTAGCGCACGTCCGGGTAGTTTTCGGAAATCACCTTGCTTACGATTGCCTGAACTTCCTGGCTTCCCGTTCCGTTACCGACTGCGACAACCTGAATCGCATATTTTCTGATTGCGTCCTTCACGGCGTTGTATGAGCCATCCGGATCTGTCACCTGCTTAATCAGGAAGTAGCCCAGATATTTTCCGGTCTCATCAAGTGCGGCACATTTTGTTCCCGTGCGGATTCCCGGGTCAACTCCAAGAACGCGGCTTCCCTTGATCGGCTGTGTCATAAGAAGGTTTTTAAGGTTCTCGCTGAACACTCCGATTCCATGCTCATCGGCTTCATCAAATTCATCGCTTCTGATTTCACGGAGAACTGCCGGGCTCAAAAGGCGGACGATACCATCTTCAATTGCATCGGCATGATATTTGTTGCGGATTGTCTGCTTTGAAGAAACTTCCTTGACCGCTGAATCAACATCGACATCAAGGGTAACTTCCAATGCACCCTCACGTTCAGCCCTGTTGATTGCAAGAATCCTGTGCGGCTTGACCTGGTTGAGAGGCTCGCTGTAGTCCCAGTACATCTTGTATGTGGAAGTCTTTTCGGCTGTTTCGGCATCCTGACCTTCAGGAACGATTCCCTTGGTTACCATGGTTCCTGTTGCCATGTAAAGGTCGTGGACGGATTCGCGGTTCTTTGTGTCCTGGCTTATGCGCTCTGCAATTATGTCCTGCGCACCCTTGATTGCGTCCTCAACAGTCGGAACATTCAGCGCTGCGTCTTCTGCATCGGTCTTTATGAATTCGGCTGCCTTTGCTTCAAAAGCCTTGTCGTCAAGCTCCAGCATTGCATCGGCAAGAGGGTCGAGACCCTTTTCAATGGCGACCATACCGCGTGTCTTCTTCTTTTTCTTGAACGGTGCCCACAAATCTTCAAGCTCCGTCATTGTCTTTGCGTTCATGGCGGCGTTGTAGAGACTTTCCGTCAGCTTGTTCTGGGCGAAAATTCCCTTCACTATTTCAAGGCGGCGTTCCTCAAGATTCTTGTATGAAGTGAAAAGATGGTCGCAATCACGGACCTGTACCTCATCAAGGGAACCATGCTTTTCCTTGCGGTAACGTGCGATAAAAGGAATGGTGCATCCTTCTGCAACCAAACTGATAACTGCGCTGACCTGCGAAATATTGATGTTCAGCTCGCCGGCGATTTTTTTCATGATGTCAACTTCATTAACTGAAAGTGCATCGATTTGTTCTTGTGTGAATTCCATAGGGAATCTATTTTAAGGATTTGCCCCATGATTTTCAAGAGGGTTCCCCGAATCCGTAAAAAGCCTGACCTTTTCCTTGCGGCCTCGGATTTCGGATTCATCGACAAAGGCAAAATCCTGTCCCTGAATCTCTTTTGCGGTGCTTTCGGATATTAAAAGGTCTTTTTTGTAGATTTTGCACAGTCCCTCGATTCTGCTTGCCGTGTTCACCGTGTCGCCGATTACCGTGTATTCCATGCGGTTTGTGGCTCCGATGTTTCCTGCAAGAACAGACCCGGTGTGAAGACCGATTCCGAATCTGATTTCCGGTAAGCCTTCCTGAGAAAATTTTTTGTTCATCTCGACAAGCTCACGCCTCATGTCGCAGGCAGAAAGCCAGGCATCCTTTGCGTGTGTCTTTGTCCTGACAGGTGCGCCGAACAGTGCCATGACCGCATCACCTATGTATTTGTTTATGACTCCGTTGTGCGATGCGATGCATTTTTCAAGTCCGGTAAAATATTCGTTCAAAAAAGAGACGATGCGTTCCGGTTCCATGTTTTCGGAAAGGCTTGTGAATCCTCGGATGTCGCAGAACATTACGGTGACATCGACAGTCTCTCCTCCAAGGGCAACGTTTTCGTTCAAAAGGTAGTCTCGGATTTGGGGCGTTACGATTTTACCGAATGTGTCGCGCATGAATTCCTTTTCCTTCAGCGAGCGTGCCATGGAATTGAATGAGTCACCAAGTACGCCCATCTCGTCGTTGGAGCAGATTACGGTTTTCAAATCGTAGTTTCCGCTTGAAATCTGGTTTGCGCTGTCGGTGAGTTTCTGGAGCGGCTTTTGGAAAAATCTTGAAATCAGTATGGTCAGAATCAGTCCGATAAAAAGCAGCAGTCCCGTGTATATGAAATCGGAGTAGTCGGGAATCTCTATGTTGTAATGCTTCGTGCAGAAAATCCTTATGATTAAAAACGAAACAGGAAAAACCGATGCCGAAAAAAAGTAGAACAGGAACATGTTTTTAATGGAAGAAACCGACATGCGTTCCGTGCCGGAGATGTTTCCGTCCGGGTAGATTTCGGGAAGCACCACGTTTCTGTTCAGAGTTTCCAGCGTAAAATATGTGAGCGTGAATGAGAACATCGAAAGAAAAATATATGATGCAAGTGACGGAATCACTATGAATGTAATCGGGACATTGTGCTGTGTCTTAAAATAAATCAGGAACGTGGTTTCAAGAAGAAGATTGCAGATCCATCCGGCAATTCCGCGCAACGCAAACGCACCTGGAATATGGACCCTGACCTTGATGTACTCTTTGTCGGTCGGCTTGCGTCTGAATGCTTTCATCGAATATAAAACGCACAATATAACCGGAATGAAATAGCAGAGCAGGCTTAGAGTGCTTATTATTTTTTCATGGGCCCCCAGAAACTCTTCCCACAAATCAAGAGTCTCGGACTTGGGCATGGGAAAGCCGGAAATGTTCGTTGACAGAACCGCCAGGACGTTCGCCAAAATGCAGATGAGTCCATAAAAATAAACGTGCCATTTTACAAAAAATCTCTTGAACTTCATGATTTTATTATACTATGAAATGGCACGTTTGTCCTAGAATCTTTCAGTTTTTTGAAACCACAGCCTCACGAATCGGGTCGTAGTGGGAATCTGCAAGTCCGAAATCTTTCTGCTTGTAGTTCCAGAGCGCACGTCCGATTCCATGGTTTTCCAGAGCCTTGTGGATGTCGTTCAGCCATCTGAGGGTATCTTCGACCGGTGCCCTGTCCAGAACTCCGTATTCTCCGCAATAGAGGGGAACGTTCTTCTTTTCTGCAGTGTCCAGAGCCGGTTTGAAAAGATATTCAAAGAAGTTTTCGTCAAGCTGCAAATCGTCCATGTCCTTGTCGAAAATGGCTCCGTGGCATGCCTGTGGAATCAGCCTGCTTTTTTCGCGGATGTAGTCAATTGAAGGACCCGGATATGAAACGTCAAAATCCGGCGGCATTTTTTCAACCCATGGAGCTTTCTGATGCGTGAACACAAGCGGCTCGTAGCAGTGGAAAGTGAACACGGTCTTTTCGTCATAAGGCACATCGATTCCCGGAACCGCAGATACGCTGTTGTAGTTCACTCCTCCGACAACAATCCATGAGTCCGGTGCAAACTGCCTGATTTCCTTGAAAGCCCTTGTCGCAATCCTGTTCCAATCATCCTGAAGATTCGGGTTTACTATTTCGTTCAAAAGTTCAAGCGCAACAAAATCAGAATATTTTCCGTACCTTTCCGCCATGAAGCACCAGATTTTTACGAACACATCCTGAAGGGCCTTGTCATGGAAAAACAGGTCGGGGTCTTTGACAGCATCCTTGTCGAACATGTACCCCTTGGTCTTGTGCAGGTCAAGGATTATGTTGAGGCCGTGTTTTTTGCACCATGAAATGCAGTCGTCGATGTGCCTGAATCCTGAAGGAAGAAAAAATCCGTCTTCGCTCATGATGATTTCATAATCGATGGGAAGCCTCACGTGGTCGTAGTTCCATTTTGCAATCTGTTCTATGTCCTTTTCGGTGATGAAATTGTTGTAGTGCTCTTCCGTGTTCGCGACGCACTGTGAAATCCATCCGCCAAGGTTCAAGCCCTTTTTGAAGCCGGTAAATGTGTTCATGTTTCCCCCTTTGTCCGCCAGTAGCCTGATTAATGCTTCGTGTATTAATCAGCGGTTCCCTAGGTATCGGACAATCTTGTTATAAGTGTAAATCCATCATAAAAATATAAAATTTATGATGAAAATATCAAAATTGTGTGGTAAATTTTTCGGCAAATGAAATAATATAATGGCATTGCTTGTTTGTTCAAGATATAAGTTGTGGTTTGATTTCTAATTTTGTTGTATAATAATAAGGTCCTTGACAGTCTCGAACCACCATGGGTTGTGGTTTGATTTCTAATTTTGTTGTATAATAATAATCTGAATTTAATTCAACTACGGAAACACGTTGTGGTTTAATTTCTAATTTTGTTGTATAATAATCAAGACGCAAAGCGCAGAACGTTGAGAAACGGTTGTGGTTTGATTTCTAATTTTGTTGTATAATAATAAGCGAACAAAAGACAGATGCAGAGCTTGAGTTGTGGTTTGATTTCTAATTTTGTTGTATAATAATGACAGGGATATTTTTATGGAGGATTCAACCGTTGTGGTTTGATTTCTAATTTTGTTGTATAATAATTGAAAATCTTTTATTTTTTATATTTATATAGTTGTGGTTTGATTTCTAATTTTGTTGTATAATAATTACAGAATCGGAAGTAATACCTCCGCAACAGTTGTGGTTTGATTTCTAATTTTGTTGTATAATAATTTATCAGAGTCCATTGACACATCAAAAGTAGTTGTGGTTTGATTTCTAATTTTGTTGTATAATAATTGCAAAAATATTAGGACAATTGGTTATCCGTTGTGGTTTGATTTCTAATTTTGTTGTATAATAATCCGCCCGGGCATGTCATAACTTTTCTTGACGTTGTGGTTTGATTTCTAATTTTGTTGTATAATAATAATATCTCCAGAAGGAGTCACCTCGCACCGTTGTGGTTTGATTTCTAATTTTGTTGTATAATAATCTGCATCATTATATTGTAAACGACTGATGAGTTGTGGTTTGATTTCTAATTTTGTTGTATAATAATAGCATCCTTGACCTTGACCTTCTCCAGAAGGTTGTGGTTTGATTTCTAATTTTGTTGTATAATAATTATCACGTCATCATCAATGGCAAACGTTCCGTTGTGGTTTGATTTCTAATTTTGTTGTATAATAATCACGATGGCTGATTGGAAATCTTGTATTGTGTTGTGGTTTGATTTCTAATTTTGTTGTATAATAATTGAAATTTTGCTTGCACATGCGATACCTGAATTGTGTTGTGGTTTGATTTCTAATTTTGTTGTATAATAATTATCGGGGAGCGAGATTGATTCCAATCCACGTTGTGGTTTGATTTCTAATTTTGTTGTATAATAATTTTATTTATACCTATATTAAACTACTTTATGTTGTGGTTTGATTTCTAATTTTGTTGTATAATAATCGATAGCCAACACACCAGAACGAGCAAACAGTTGTGGTTTGATTTCTAATTTTGTTGTATAATAATTCTATCATCGCCATGTCGAGTGCGACAAATGTTGTGGTTTGATTTCTAATTTTGTTGTATAATAATCTGCACATCCTCATCAAGAAAGTAATCCTTGTTGTGGTTTGATTTCTAATTTTGTTGTATAATAATAGGAGTGGCACCAAACTGAGAAAGCAGACTGTTGTGGTTTGATTTCTAATTTTGTTGTATAATAATCTATTTGTTTGAAACCGTAATTTTGTTTACGTTGTGGTTTGATTTCTAATTTTGTTGTATAATAATTTTCATCAAAGCGTCATAAGTAGAATGATGGTTGTGGTTTGATTTCTAATTTTGTTGTATAATAATGAATGTAAAAACATTTCCGCAAAGATAACTGTTGTGGTTTGATTTCTAATTTTGTTGTATAATAATAATGGCGCCACAAAAGGTAATAGGGAACGTGTTGTGGTTTGATTTCTAATTTTGTTGTATAATAATAAATTTTCTGCGTGTTATCATCATTAGGGCGTTGTGGTTTGATTTCTAATTTTGTTGTATAATAATCAAACTGTTCTGGACTGGCGGCACACGGAAGTTGTGGTTTGATTTCTAATTTTGTTGTATAATAATCAGTGTGGTTTTGCTAAAGTTTCTCTTACTGTTGTGGTTTGATTTCTAATTTTGTTGTATAATAATCATCACACCACGTAAACAGAGATACCAAGCGTTGTGGTTTGATTTCTAATTTTGTTGTATAATAATTCCCTTCTTGAAAAGGTGAAGGTCAAGGATGTTGTGGTTTGATTTCTAATTTTGTTGTATAATAATATGAGTTTGCTAAAACCATATTATATAATAAAATACATCAAAAATGCACCAGAAAAAAATGGTGAAAATGGTTGATTTTTCAGGCGTTTTCACCATTTTTTTAGAAGAACTCTAGTTGGTTTGGAGTTGCTTGAGGTTTTACAGGGGAAGCTCCCTCAAAAGTTTCTATATCCCCGAACTGTTTGTCTGTGAATTTTAAAATACTGACTTTCCCTTCTGTTGGAAGCCACTGTTTTACTCTTTTTATATGTACTTCGCACGCTTCCAGGCTTCCGCAGAATCTTTTGTAAACGCTGTACTGCATCATGTCATAACCATCGGCTATCAGTTTTTTTCTGAACTCTGATGCGCGTTTTCGTTGTGCTTTTGTGTTTGTAGGTAAATCAAATAAACAGAATAGCCACATAATCCTATAAGCACTGAACCTTTCGTAACTCATTTTGCGAACTCCGGTAGGGTCAAAGTTTCTGCTTTGTCAGTAAAAACTTTTGCCAGAGAAGAACTTGTGATTGTAAGCGCAACCATCAGAGGCCGTGTTACATTTCCTATTTCAACATCCCTTGTGAGGATATCCAGAATTTTTCTTTTAAAATTTGTCGTCAATTCTTCCGATGAATCGCCATTTTTCATAAACTCGACAACTTCATCATCAATATAAGGACGGTACGGTTCCATAATGTCATCTGCTAGCGCATAAGCGTCATATTTATTGTGATGATGAATTCCTAGAGTAGGAAGAAGGCCTGAACCGATTAAAGCCCGGGCTGTTGCGGCTCTCAAAATCGCATAACCATAATTCAAAAGATTGTTCGGATATTCACCGTGACGAGTACGAATCCAATCAACATCAATGAGCAAATCCCAATAAAGTTTTGCAGCCATTGCCTCACGATTTGTGCTGTCACCGCTTTTTATTTCTGACGCATATTGCTTTAGTTTTATCGAATCTATTTTGTATTTTTCAAGAACCTCTGCCTGATTTTTGATTTTTTGCTCAATTATCTGTTTCCAGCATTTTTTCTTTATCGGAAGCGTTGATTCAATTTGAGCTGCAAAAAGTTGGTTTTGAATTGTGTTACAGTCTAACGGAAGATTCATAGAAAAAGGAAGGTGTTTTTCGTTACAGAACACGACTGCGGCATTGTTCTCAGCAAGAGCATTTATGACAGGGATTGAAATATAAACCTGATTGTTTTCGACGATGATAAATCCAACATCTTCTATCGGAACAGAAGATTCTGCGCGAGTCTCTTTATTCTGAATGACCAGCTGCTTATTTTTTAGAGTTAAACAAACAGCATTCGAGAAAAATAATGTTCGTTTAATCATATTTTAAGTATCGGCTAGACTATCAGATTTCCACAGTTTTTATTAGATTTGGTACAAATCGTAAGTTGAACTTACGATTTGTACCATTTTTTTATTTCTTAGGGATAATTTCCCCTGTTGGAGAGATGGTGAAATCTTTGCCTTCAACGAGGCCGATAAAATTATTTACTTGATACCTACGGAATTCTATGCCTTCATCCAAAGCAAAATTTCCTGGAATATATGACCATGGCTTTGCTGACAAAATATGAGATAATTTAACATACGAAAGACCCGCAGATTTTGATAATCCTGCAATTCGGTAAATTCTTTTCCAAATTTGTTCAGTTGATAAATCGAAAATATTTTCTTTGTAAGAATTCTGCAAAATGACAATTTTTCCAATTTTTAGGACTTTATATAAATCAAGTCCCTCAAGTTTAGCTTCGTACAGGCTTTTCCCGCCCTGTTTAACTTTTATAGCATCCAAAAGATTCAATGTTCTACTTACAGACTTTTCTTTCCCCTTCGCATCCTTACCACGATACAATGCAATAAGATAATTTTCATCGTTCACAACATAATAGTTCTGCTTATAATCTTTAGGGTTGCGTTCAATAACATTATTATGTTTTTTGAGGACAAGCGGAGACGTTGGTTTTGCTTTAACTCTTATCCGTTTTACATAAACATTTTTTCCATTCATCTGGTATGGTAAAAGAATTCCCCTTTCCTGAATTTCAGCAAGAGTTTGTTTTCCGCTTTCAAGATTGTTTATAAAAGTATTGCGAATTCCCTTATCCACAATTTTGTCAGCGGAATCTTTTGTAAGCGTATCAACAGAAACACGCTGGACAAATATTTTCTGTGGCTCAGAATCTTTTTCTGGCGGCGTCATAATGCAGCCATAGAATGTATCTTTGTGCAAAGAACCTCGTGCGGTATTCCCCTGAATATAGATTTTGTTGCCATTCTTGCCTAATTTTGGCTTTCCTGTACGCGGGTCACGCAGAACTTTCTTTGTTTGCCTGAGCGAATTGTCATCCACAAAATGCTTTGGCACAATGTATTGGACGGCAGAGAGAACATCTGTGTCAAAAGAATCCCACGGTTTTGCAAATTTTAAATGCGCCCCATCAGCACTTGCCCGAACTGCCTCTGAAAGCAAGTTAAATTTAGTCCGATCAATACAGGCAATTGTAAGCGCATCCACAGCATGGTGACGGTAATTGGAGCGGTCTTTGCTTTCTGCACTGTCAAGCAATCCCCATTGACGCTTAAAAGTGTCGGTCATAGAGCCTTTTACCGGGAAAGTATGTTCAAACACGGACTTTAAATACTGCAAAGCAAATTTTGTAATTATTCGGGTGTCGTTCAGTTGGCTGTGCTTAAAGCCAGATGTAACTTCCTTTGCCGAAAATCGCCTAAGTTTGCCTTTGTAATAATCAAGCTCAAGCTGGGCTTTATGGCGGGCAACAATTTTCCTGTTTTTAATTTCTGGATCAATGTAGCCTCCACGACTTTTGTTCCGCTCAATTGCAGAAAGGCATTCATCAATTTTGTCTTCGTACATTCGCTCAAATCGCCTAACTATTTCCTCAAAATTAGGAAGTTCCGACGGAATATGCTGTTTCTTTACATTTCTGTTAAAGTCAGAATCACACAGCGTAAGATTTTCCAGGGAATCATCATAAGAAAGACTTCGCGGAATCGTATGCTCAAAGTCAAATTTCGGGTGCGGACCAAACAAATCACAGATGTTAATTTTCTTTCCTGTGTAAGGACAGATTTCATTCTGTTCTTTCCAAAGACGGAATTTTCTCAACACATCATCTGTAATATTAAAATTGTCGCCAAATTCTTCACATAATCTTTTTCGAGCATCTGCATTTTTCTTTTCATTATCTCTTTGGAAATCTTCAATAGCTTTGCGCCAGTTTTTATCATTCACTTCATTTGCAAGCTCTACATGAACTCTGGTCTCACTGTCAATTTCGCCTGTTTTTATAAGATAGTTCACCAGTTTTCTAAGCTGGAACAAAGCCCGCATTACAACAGGATTTTTTACGCTCGGCGTTCTTGGGGAAGCAAGATAAGTTTTTCCGTTATCAGATTCTATCGGCCGCTCTAAGTTATATTCACTGTCTGACGGATGATAAATTTTTGTATTCTTTTTGATTTTAAAACCTTGTTTTTCAAGATATTCCAAAATCAAATCGTCAGTCCGCAACGCTGGTATTTTCCAATCATTAGGATTTTTGGACACAGCAATTTTCAGAGTTGCTTCAACTTTCGCAATCACATCTTCCCTTATCTCTTTCTGCTCTGCCAGTGACTTTTCTGCAAATTTTCTCTTGCCAAACAAATCTACTATTTGAGCATCGACGATTGCTTTATCCCATTCTTCACTATGAAAGTCATGTTTTTCATCCTTAAAGATAGCTTCTATACAGCGGTTTGCAAGTGTAATTCTGTTGTTTTTATCTTTTAAGCTTGTTATGATATTTTCAACAGACTTTTCTATTTCATCCGCATGCTTATTATAAACATCCTCCCCTATCATATTAGGAATATTTGCCAAGAATACTGCATGGGCATAAACATAGCCCTTTCGCAGGAAGGGAAGAATCTTTCGGATTGCCTTTAAGCTAAGATTTGCATATCCCTGCTGAAAGTGAATCGAACAAAATTTATCTGCCATTTCAGAATCAAGGTGCAATTTGTTCAGCGCAAACTCGTGTAATTTTTCATCATCATCAAAATCAAAGAGAACATGCCAAATATCATAAATGTCATAATTATCTATTTTTGTATTCTTCCAATCTTCACCAAAAATAGATTTCAATGCCGCAGAAACAGGACATGCAGCAACGTTTGTGTCATCGCGATAATTAAAAGTCCATTCATCATGATTTTTTCTAAGCTTTTTTGCAATGTCCTTAAAGTCAAAATTACTTTTTGAAGTTCTGAAGAAAAGGGGCTTTATCAATTCTATTTCTTCGTCTGTCAGTTTTCCGTCCTTGGGAAAATTTTCATTCATTTCTTCAAATAAATTTAATGTATTTGAATCGCAAGATTCACGTTTGATGCGAATACTGTTTATAAAGGAAAGCATTCTAAACTCTTCAAATTCGAAATGAGAAACAGGGCAGCGTGGCTTCCCTACCTCAAGGGTACACTTTCCTACAAGGAATTTTTGAGATTTCAATTTTCGCTGAAAGAAAATCGCTTTGTACAAATCTTCCTTCAGACTTGTAGAAATCTCCTGCGCCGTGCAAATTTTGTTAAATTCTTCTTCATAGTGCTCTTTTCGGGAAGTATATTTGCCACGGACTTTTTCTCCGGCCTGCTTCAATTCATAAAAATACTGGCCGAGTGTTTTATCGCCTTTTGCTTTTGAGAGCTCAGAAATTCCTTCGCTTACCTTTCCATCAGTTTCTTTTGCAGCCTCTTTTCTGTTGCTCAAAAATCCACGCCTTTGTGCGATGTGATACAGTGCACGCCCAATTTCATAAGGCTCACACTTCTGCTCAACGCATTTTTTCCGAAGAAAGTACGGCTCCCAGTTTTTCCTCTCATCAGTTCTGTACCAATTTATAAAATCTTTTGATGTTGGATATATTTTTTCTTTGTGCCACTTTTCAAGTTCCTCCAGGGTAAGAGGACACATTCCATTTTTTATCAAAACTTTTAGAGTTTCATACTTTCTAAGTTTTCTTCTAAACTTTAGTCTTCGGGCAGAACGGAATCCAGTTCTTTCTGCGGCTTTTGAGCTTATATTACCCTTTGTATCTTTGTTAGCACATTCTGGGAAAATATAAACGCCGCATTTTTCGATTTTTTGTGCACTTTCATCAACGATTCCCCAACCAATTGAATTAGTACCAATATCAAGTCCCAATGTTTTCATAAAAGCCCCCGATGAAAAATCTATTGCAATTACTATTATAACATGGTATTCTAAATTTAGAAATCAAATCACAATAAGGCCTTGTGCCGAAGTCATTTGACTACAGCCCTGCGTACTCCGTGGGGCTATTTTTTTCCTCCCGTCCCGCAAATTTATGGCAGAATTCTAAAATTTATAGCAGGAATTTAATATTTTTAGACGGAACCTCGATTGATAATGGATTCAGTTTTGGGAACGCTGGATTCAGGGGCGTTTTCTTGTAAAAGGGCGGGCGATTTGCGTCCGTTCAAAAGGCTTGGAGGCGGATATGAAAGTTTTGAAGATTGCGGCAGGGGTTTTGGCTGCGGCATCCATTTTTGCTGGCTGCTCAAAAAATCAGGCTGCGAATGTTCCATCTGGTGAAGTGGCGGCAGGTCCGGTTGAATATACCGAGGCAGACCTTGTTTGGTTCGACGATTTTAATGGAAGCAAGCTGGACACAAAAAGCTGGAACTATGAATTCCATGAGCCGGGCTGGGTCAACAACGAGCTTCAGTCCTACGACGATTCTGCGGAAAACACTTATGTCAAGGACGGGTACCTTGTGATTCAGCCAATCAAGAAGGTTTCGGACGACGGGACTGTTTCTTATACATCCGGCCGCGTGAACACACAGGGAAAACATGCTTTCACCTACGGACGTTTTGAGGCACGCCTTAAGGTTCCAAGCGGACAGGGCTATCTTCCCGCATTCTGGATGATGCCGGACGACGAGAGTTTTTACGGACAGTGGCCAAAGTGCGGCGAAATCGACATTATGGAAGTTCTTGGACACCAGACGGACACACTCTACGGTACGCTCCATTTTGGTGAGCCACATTCCCAGGACCAGGGAACATACACTCTTTCAAGCGGAAATTTTTCCGACGAGTTCCATGTGTTTGCGCTTGAATGGGATCCGGGTGAAATCCGCCTTTACTGTGACGGAATCAAATACAAGACAATAAACGACTGGTACACAAAGAGACCCGGATTTGGCGAGGTGACTTATCCGGCTCCGTTCGACCAGCCGTTCTACATGATTTTCAATGTGGCTGTCGGTGGAAACTGGCCGGGCTATCCTGATGCGACCACACCTTTTGACGAAAGGGCTCAGATGGTTGTGGACTATGTTAAGGTCTACCAGAAAAAATATTACAACGACGATGTCAAGAAACCTGCAAAGGCTGCCGTCCTTGATTCAGCCGCGGGAAACATGATTGTCGAGGACAAGGACAAGTGGATTTTCCTGAACGCCCAGGGTGGAGACGGAAAACTTGAGGTCAACAACGGAAACCTTGACATCTATTCAGTGTCCGACGGTCCTGTTGAATATGCGGTGCAGGTTGTCCAGGGGCCTGTCCCGATGATTAAGGGAAACATCTACCGCTATTCCTTTGACGCAAGTGCCGACGAGGAGAGAACGATAATTTCAACCGTGAGTGCGCCGGAGAGGGGATGGATTCGCTATTTTCCGGACACAAAGGTTACGGTCACTCCAACAACCCAGCATTTTTCATGGGACTTCACAATGACCGATGATTCAGATGCCGAGGCGCGTCTTGAATACAACCTTGGTTCACAGGGAAGCCTTGCCACGGTCCACATCTCGAACATCTGTCTTGAAAAAATTGGTGTGGCGGATTTGGACAAGGGCGGTCTTGGTCTTCTTCCCGACGGAAACTTTGTGCACAACGGTCAGTTCCAGGAGGGCGAGGGCCGTCTTGAAAACTGGGATATTGAAAACAATGCGGGCGCGGAGATTTCCGTTACAAACACAAAGGGTGTGCGTGAGCTTAAGGTTTCAACTCCAAAGTCGGATGTCGAAAACGATGCCGTGACCGTCTCCCAGAAAAATCTGTCCCTTCCGGGCGGAAAGGAGCTTGTCCTTGCGTTCGATGCACATGCGTCAAAAACCTGCTACATTGGAGTTGCGCTTGCTGATTTTGAAAAGACAGTGAAGCTTGGAAAAAAGACCGCGCATTATGAGTTTGCGTACAGCGCGGAGCTTCCAATCAAGGCGACTCTTTTGTTCAAGGCGGCGGTATCCGGTGCGGATGTCTACATCGACAATGTTGTCGTGAAGGAAAATTCAATTCTGCTCAACGGTGGATTTGACAGCGGACTTGCGGGATGGGAACTCTACAGTCACGAGAATGCTGACAGCGAGGCACAGGCGGCGAACAATGCGGCTATTGTCTCAATCAACAAAACCGGAAACATGGACTGGATGGTTCAGCTGAAGCAGAGCAACATCCTTCTTGAAAAAGGAAAGAAGTACCGCGTCAAGGTCGGAGCAAAATCTGACATCGACAGAAAAATCATGTGGGCACTGCAGCGCGACGGTTCCGGCGACGACAACTGGATTCCGTATTCCGGGACACTTGTTCTGGATGTCTCAAGCTCGTCCCAGGTTTTTGAGCACACATTCTCAATGGATTACGCCACCGACCCGAACGTAATCTTCACAATCTCCATGGGCGCGGTTGACGGAAAACAGATTGACAGCCCGCACAGGGTAATAATCGAGTCCGTGAGCCTTGAGGAAATAAAGTAGTAAAGTCTTTGAACTTTTCATAATAAGTCTGTCTGGAAATTTCAGTTTTCCGGACAGATACAATCTCTCTCCTTGTCCCGGTGCTTTTCGGTGCCGGGACTTTTTTGTCGTCAGGGGAAGGAGATTTTATTGGAAAGCTATCGTTACAGGTTCACATGTCTAGACGCAAATATCAATAAATGAAATAATAATTAAGGGAAGGGAATGTCCAATAAGTTTTTATTGCGGTGGTTGAGCCTGTCGTGCGTAGCCGTCGAAGACTAACCACCACATGTAGTGTACAAGGTCATTTCGACAAGCTCAATGACCACATACGACGAACTTTTTTGGACATCCCCTAACTTTGAAATGTCATGGGGTGACATGTTATTTTCTGTACCGAGGTGAGATTCTATGAAAAAAGTTGTTCATTTCTTTTTGCTTTCTACTATACTTTTGTTTGGGGGACTGTGCGCAATAGGGCTTGCCTCATGCGAAAACTTTTTTAATGGAGGGGAACTCGCCAAAGAAATCAAAGATTCTGTTGGATATGCAAATGCCGAAAGCTGCAAGGTGTATCTGAAATCCGATGCGGCGATGGGTTCTTTTCTTGCAAAAGGCGAAGCAGAGTGCAAGGTCGGCTACTCAACAGACATCCAGTTTTCATTAAATCAAAATAATTATTTCTTTGTTTCTCTGGAAGCCGTTTCGACAGCCGATGAGACCCTCAGCCGCGACAACTATGTTCAGTTTAAGTTAAACGAAGAAAAAAGTGACACTTCCAAAGGCGTGTACGTCACCTCCGTAAAGCTGATTAAACCGGCAAATGATATTTTGATTAGGCCAAAGTGCATCGAGATGCCTTATGTAAAAAGCTATACTCCGTCTGGAACAAAAACACAGCCAGCAAACACACCGATAGTCATTGTTTTTAATACTCCTGTTGGAGAAACAGAGAAGTCAAATGGACTTTTCAATTATACTAACATAAAATTAATAGATGCAGATACTAAATCATCTGTGAGTGCATACTTTTATCCACCGGAGTTTAATTCTCAGAATACAGTGCTTACTCTTACTCCAGATGGAGAAAAATTTGCCAATTATTTAAAAGATGAACAAAAATCTTATATTGATGTAAATGTATCGTTTTCCGAAGAATTTGAAATTACAATAGATGATTTTAAATTCCCTATAAGACAAGATTCAAATTCAAACTTTACTGTAAAGTACAATTCCGAAATGGAAACAACCGCTCCACAAGAATTGTCATTATTTGTGACAAGAGAAGAAATAACGCTTGATTCTGCAGATTCTCTCGCAGATGATAAAAAAATTAGAATGAAGGCATATAGTTCCATAGACTCCAATAATGATTATAAGCAAATGCTTATTCCTTCTACTATATATATTTACGGAAAATATTATGATGTAGACTCTGGAGTTGCTGCAATAGAAGTAACAGAAACACTGGATATCAATAATCAGGTTACGGGAGAACATAAAGGAAACGATAACAATTTTATATCCTATGTTTTAAGGGAAAACAATGATTGTGTTAAATTTGTAGATGACGGGTCGGGTTATACTACTTTTGTAATAAAACATACTATGCAGGAAAGCCTGCGGGCAGAACCAAGAGCAGGTATTTTTGATTTACAAATCAAAGTTAAAGATAACTGTGGAAATTATACAGCCGTACAAAAGTGTGCGGTGAATTATCTGGTATATAGTGATATTAGTTATTATACATCATGGGATAAGGTCGTTGGTAATTATCCAGCAACTACTGGTGCTCCAGCAAATGTGAAAACTACTCCTTTTGATGTGTGTAATGCACCATTTTCTAAGGCCGAAAATGATGATACTTGTTATGATTTTTCAAAATACAATTCTGATATAAAAACAATAAGAATTAAGGATGAGTATAAACCATCCGTCTTTTTATTGCGTACTAATATATCTCATGGTAAGTATTGGACTTTAGATGAAAAATATTATATATCTTGTAATGATGTAGATTATTATTGTGAATATATAGACAAAAATGGTAACAAAAGAAGAGACGCCTTTAGTCCATATAATTCAGAAACAATGGAAAGGTCTGTTGTTCTTGATGTAGATTCTGTATCTGATTTGTCATTCTATGTAATACCAGTATGGAAAGAGACTGGAATACAAATAGGTAGAAAAAAGTTTACATATCCGTCTGCTGTTGTATTATCCAAAATTGATGATTATTTAAATATAAGTTATCCTTCTTCGGGTGATACAAAAACCTGTAATCCATTAGGAATATGTAAGTATTCAGATAACAAATACAAGCTGGTTTTTAATATAGACTACTATATTAAAAACTCAAATATTCCTACCAACGCTTATTTTTATCTTTGTAATGTTTATTTAGATGGTGAACGTAATTTGAATTTCCCTCAAAAAAAGTATGAATATCATCCGGGGCTTGGTAATGAATATAAAGAAATTTCATATACATCAAATGATTTAGATAATAATTTTACCTCTTTTGGATCTTCGAGCACTAGGAAAAGATGGTTTGAAAAGGGACTTATGGGAGAACTGATTGGTCCGTATGAAAAGAACCAGTCTTCTGTTGGTGCACCGGCAAAACCGACAACAACTATTGAAAAAACTAAGGGAAAAGAAGGCTTTGTTAATCTAACATTAAAATGGGATTCAGATTTGTGGAACAAATATGATTACTTAGATTGTAGTATTAAAAGTACACAATTCAAGCTTACACAAAGCAATACTTATACTAAAGATGGCCAGGTATGTTATACCGTTCCTGTGGAAACAAAACTGTTTTTCAATGTATCTAATTATGCTGTATCAGATTATAGTTTTTGGTATTACTGTAAAGGAACCAAAAATAATATAATCAGTCCAGAAGAATCTCAAAAAATTTCGCTTACCACCGAAGAAAAAACAGCTTTTGACGATTTAAATCCTTCGGAATTATATTATTTCAATATTACTTCTGATAGAAACAATCAAACCGGTTCGTATTATGTTTATGCTTACTTCTGTTTCTATGATTATGGTTCTGGTCCTGATTATGGAGAATTTTATATAAATGGAGGTTCGACAAAATATGAGATTACAGACCCGGTTCAATCAAAATATGGGTGTTATGGAAAAAAAGTTGGTATAAAAGTGTTAAACATCGGAAATAACACTATAGATTATGTATTAAAAGATAAAAAAGGAAATACAACTAAGGGAACTCTTACTTTTAGCTTGAAGAACAAACTTTCAACGGATGTTGAGTGTCTTGACGATTTTAGCATAAGTGGTAAAACCTTCACAGCAACAGTTAATGACAGCAGAAGATATCGTTATTATGTTAATGCTAATAGTACGATGAATATATTTGGATTGTCACCAAATTCATATCAGAGCAAATTTGAAAATACGATTCTTAAAGAAATAAATAAAGATAATCAACTACCAACAGACACCTATTCATTTTCAGTCAATGCAACAGATTACGATTATATAAAAGTTGTGTATACTGGTTTAGATTTTTATTCCCCCACTGCATATGTTGAAAAAATTTACTATATTGGCAGTTCAACTAAAGATGCCAAGAATAATTGTGTTATAGCAGATGGAAACTCAAAAGAATCAATTATAATACAATCAAATGACGCAAATGTTTTTGTCCGTATATATAGAGCGGACAAGAGTAAAGAAGAATGTAAACTATGGACAGCCGGGCAATGGGAATTGTTGGGAACGCTCGATCAGGAAGATTCATATACAGTAACACCTAATGTTTTGACTGAATATAGACCAAGCCGCAGTGTATATCCAAGCACATATTATTATTGCTATGTTGTCCATTTTGCCAACGGCACATATAAGGCAAGTCCGGTATTATATAATTTCTAGAATTGCTGTGAATAGATCAGGTCAATTTACGTGGTGAAAAAAACAAATCCGTGGTAAAATAGTCCCAGAGGAAACTGATGGGCATAAAGGAAGATTTGACCAGAACCGAATTTTACAACCGGGAAAACACGCGGAACCACCTGCCTTATGACAGGGAAATTGCGTTCTACCAGAGCATCAAAAACGGCGACATGGAGGAGATGAAGAGACTCTTTCAGCCGCTTGGAGTTGCGGGCTACGGTCGTCTTAGCGGAAACTCCCTAAGAAATCACAAGTACCATCTGGTCATAACGGTCGCATTCATTACAAGATACTGCATTGAGGGCGGACTGGAGATGGAGACGGCGTACAATCTGAGCGACCTCTACATCCGAAAAATCGACACATGCACCTCGCTGGAGGAACTGGACGAGCTTCACGTTGCGCTGACCGAGGACTATGTTAAAAGAATGCGGACATGCAAAAACAGCCGCCACTATTCAAGACCGATTTCCCGCTGCATCGACTACATCTACGACAATCTTCACTGCAAAATCCAGACGGACGACCTTGCGCGGGAGGCGGAACTCAGCAAAACCTACCTCTCAAAACTTTTCCACAAGGAGACCGGAAAAACAATTGTGCAGTATATAATGGAAAAAAAACTTGATGCCGCAAAAAATCTTTTGATGTTCACGGAACATTCGACCACCGAGATTGCAAACTACCTGAACTTCAGTTCCGAAAGCCACTTCATAAGCGCATTCAAAAAATCCACCGGACTCACGCCAAAAAAATTCAAGCAGTACAATTTCCGCCAGATGCCGAGAAGTTTATAAAAAATTTAACGCGGGGAGTGAAATACAGCTTAAATCCTGCCGAAAACTGTAGTATAATTATGTTTAAATGAGGCATTTTTTTAGGAGGACAACCCATGGCAGATGCAAAAAAGAATAGCCGCCTGACAGTGCGTATAATTTTGATTACGGCCATCGTCGTTACTGTGCTGAACGTTGTGCAGACCGTCGTCGTGAATTTGATTTCAAAATCCACAGTGACAAGGACATACGAAGATGAGTGCCGGTTCATAACGGAGTCTTATTCGGAACTTATTTCCAGCAAAATCAACGAGTATTTCAATCTGCTTGAGGTATATGCCAACGCGGATGTTGTCGCCACTTCCGATCCTGCGCAGATTGTTTCCTGGCTCCAGTCCCACGCGAACATCCGCAGCTCCGATTTTGACTATGTGGCTTTTGTGGATTTGGACGGAAACTTCAATTCGGACATTATGACCAACACGACAGTCAGCGACCGTTCGTACTATATCGACATTGTGAAAAACGGCATGGACATGACCATGGACAATCCTGTTGCCTCAAAGGTTTCCGGAAAGTTTGTCATCCATATCTGCAAGGCGGCAAAGGCCGATGGACGGACCGTAGGATTTTTTACAGGAATTGTTTCGCTGGACTCAATCAACGAGATTGTGAAGAGGGCGAAGGTCGGAAACACCGGAACCATAAAGCTGTTTTCCGGCGAAAACGGCTTGATTGCCACATCTGGCGTGGAGGAGGAAAAAGCCCAGCAGCAGGTGAACCAGGGACGGCAGAATCCGGAGATGCAGAAGCGTATCGAACAGGCTGTGTCCACCGGCAAGATAGATTCAATCTGGTCTGGAAAAGGCTCGTCAAGGGCTCTTCTTACATTCAAGGCAGTGCCGGGAACTCCCCAGTGGTTTGTGCTTACGGGGCTTGAGGAGAAGGAGATAAACCTTTCTTCAAACACGGTGACAAAGTTCCTTATAATAGGGTCCACAGTGTTCACAATTGTCCTGGTGATTTTGATTTCCACACTTCTGATTGCCGCCCTGAAACCGCTTGGGGTTGTCCAGAACACAATCAACGAGATTGCCGAGGGCAACGCCGATTTGACCAAGAGGATTGAGCTTAGGCACATTAAGAACGACGAGATTGGAAAGGTGGTCGGCGGATTCAACAAGTTTGCTGCCAAGCTCCAGGAGATTGTCAAGAACATAAAGGTGTCCAAGGAGGAACTGATACGGACCGGCGAAAACCTCAACGTCAGCACCGAAAACACCGAAAGCTCCATTTCCCAGATTATTGCGAACATCAGGAACATGGGTGAGGAGATTGAGGCGCAGACTTCTTCCGTTGACCAGACTGCCGGGGCGGTTAACCAGATTGCCTCCAACATTGATTCGCTGAACCACATGATTTCAAACCAGACTTCTTCGGTGGAGCAGGCATCCAGCGCAATCGAGGAGATGATAGGGAACATCAATTCCGTGAACGCCTCGGTAACAAAGATGTCGGACGCTTTCGAGGATTTGGAAAAGAAGGCCGTCGCGGGAATCCAGAAGCAGGAGGATGTTGACCACCTTATAAAGACCGTCGAGCAGGAGTCCCAGACTTTGCAGGAGGCCAACTCCGTTATCTCAAGCATAGCGGAGCAGACCAACCTTCTTGCCATGAACGCGGCTATCGAGGCTGCACATGCGGGTGAGGCCGGAAAGGGATTCTCCGTCGTTGCGGATGAAATCAGAAAACTTTCGGAAACTTCTTCGCAGCAGTCAAAGACAATCGGAGACCAGCTCAAAAAGATTTCGGAGACAATCACGAGCATTGTCCAGGCATCCAGCGCGGCGGGTACTTCGTTCAGCAATGTCACCGCGGGAATCAACAACACCACATCCCTGGTCAAGGAAATCAAGAACGCAATGGTGGAGCAGAGCGCAGGGTCCAGACAGATTTCTATCGCTCTCAACAACATGAACGACAGCACATCGGAGGTCCGCACCGCTTCGCTTGAGATGTCCGAGGGCAACAAGTCCATCCTCCAGGAGATAAAGCTCCTGCAGAACGCGACACTCAGCATAAAGGACGGCATGGCCCAGATGTCCACAGGCGCGGCCCGCATCAACGAGACAGGAGCCGTTCTTTCCGACCTCACCCAGCAGATGGAGAACTCAATCAACAAGATTGGAATCCAGATTGACGAGTTCCATGTCTAAGTTTCCTGTACGCTTGAAAAAAAATCCGCTACCTTATACAATGTCAAACCATGATTAAGGCAAGCGGATCTCAGATTATTGTTAAACTTTTGGAACTCCACGGAATAACGACCGTAGCAGGAATACCAGGTGGCTCCATTCTGCCACTCTATGACGAGCTGAACAGAAGCTCCATCAGGCACATCCTTGTAAGACAGGAGCAGGCTGCTGGATTTATCGCCCAGGGAATGGCAAGGACATCAGGAAAACCGGCGGTCTGCATGGCAACCTCAGGTCCCGGCGCAATGAATCTTTTGACTGCCGTTGCCGATGCCAGGTGCGACTCCATTCCTATAATCGCAATCACGGGTCAGGTCAACTCCTCTCTGATTGGTACGGACGCATTCCAGGAGGCCGACACTTTTGGCCTTTCATTCCCAATCACCAAGCACTCCATAATGGTCAAGAATCCGCTGGAGCTTCTGGATGCAATCCCAAGTGCGTTCGCAATTGCTGTTGGCGGTCGTCCGGGTCCAGTCCTGATTGATGTCCCGCGCGATGTCCAGACAAAGGTTGTCGAATTTGAAAAGTGGCCCGAAATAAAATCAGTTGACGATTCAAAACATTCTGTCCTTGCAAAACGCTTTGCCACAGCCGATGACGAGGTTCCAAAAATCATAGACCGCATGGCGGACTCTCTTCTTTCCGCAAAAAAAGCTGTCCTCTATCTTGGCGGAGGATGCAATAATCCTGAAACGGAAAAAGCGTTGTCCGCTTTCCTTGAAAAATATAATGCCGCGGTGGTCTCCTCTCTCATGGGGATTGGCGCGGTGTCCCGTCTGGATGAAAACAATTTTGGTATGGTTGGAATGCACGGTTCATACGCGGCGAATCTGGCCATGCACGATGCTGACCTTGTTTTGGCGGCCGGTGTCCGTTTTGACGACAGGGCGACGGGCGTAATCAAGGAGTTCTGTCCGAACGCAAGCATACTCCACATCGATGTTGACGCGGCTGAAATCAACAAGATTCTTCCTGCATCAATTTCCCTTGTCGGGGAGACCGAGACAATGTTCCCTCTTTTGACCGGGGCTGTGTCCAAAAAATCTTCGGACCCAAAATCCACGGACGAGGGAAAGGCCCGCGAAAAGTGGCTCTCTGATTTGAGAAAAACATTCTCGGAGACGGAGAGCGTGGAACTTGGAAGAAATCCATCCGTTCCAGCGTCATCCACAAATCCACGGCTATTCATAAAGAACATTCCCGACATGGCGGAAAAGGCTGGACTCAATGCGGACGACATAATTGTGACGACCGACGTTGGCCAGCACCAGATGTGGACTGCCCAGTATTATCCGGTCACAAAATCAAGACAGCTTTTGACAAGCGGCTCCCTTGGTACCATGGGCTTTGGACTTCCCACGGCAATTGGTGCGGCAATCCAGAATCCAAAAAAACGTGTGGTATGTGTGAGCGGCGACGGAAGCATTTTGATGAACGTGCAGGAGTTTGCTACACTCGCGGAAGAAAATCTTGATGTGACTGTTTTTGTTCTCCAGAACGGAAGCCTTGGAATGGTCAGACAGCAGCAGCAATATCTCTTCAACAAAAACTACAGCGCGTCCGAATTCAAAAAATCCCCGGACCTTTTGAACATTGCGGGGGGATTCGGAATCGATGCCATTGATGCGACTGTGGACCCCGACTGGAACAAAAAGGCTTTCACCCCTGGACCGCATTTTGTTCTGCTGAAGATTGACAGGGAGGAAAACGTTCTTCCGTTTGTTGCCGCAGGACACGCGAACATTGATTCAATCCGCAACTGAAAGTGAATGTCGTTTTCTACAGCACAAGCTCAAATGTTTTTTCTGGCGGGGATGTTGAAATAAAATACTGGCCCCCCAGAAGCCTGTGCCTTGACAGACTTGCAAAAAAATTCCCCGGACACCATTTTTCGGTGGTGGCAAATCTTCCGGGGCATTTTCTTTTTGATTTAAAATCGGGTGAAATAAATCCACCGGCGAATCTTGTGACATGCAGGGCGACGGACAAAGTTTCCGCTGAGGATTTTGCTGCTGAAGTTTTAAAGGAAAATCCCGACATCGCGATTTCGGCAACATCATGGTCCCCGCCTTTTGACTGGATGGGCCTGAAGGATTCCATTGTGGCGGAGATTCTTGAAAAAAGCGGTGTCGGGACCGTCTGTCCGTCAAAGTCCACCCAGCTGATTTGCTTTGACAAAAAAAACACTGCCGATTTTTTGCGGCTGAACAATTTTCCATGCCCCCCCTCTGTCTACGTCCACCACGAATATTTTTGGGCCGAGCGTGGGAACCGTGAGATTGCGGTGAACAACTACAAGGACTTTGTTCTTTCTGAAATCCAGAAAATGCGTTATCCTGTGGTCATCAAGGACTGCGTGGGTCTTAGTTCCTATGGCATGGAGGTTGCCGTCTCTTTTGCGCAGGCCGTGCACTATCTGAAAAACGGACGCAATGTTTCGGACAGGCTTGTTGAGGAGTATATCGACGGTCTGCATTTTGGAACTGAAATCTACGGGCGCAACGGAAAGTACAAGGTCATGCCGCCGCTTCTTTTTTCGGTCAATCGGTATGGAATCACAAGTCCAAAGCTGAGCGTGAAGATGGGGCCGGTCGTTTCCGATGATTTCAAAATTGCCGGGCTAAAAAAAATGCTTGTGGAGCTTGCGACGAAAATTGATTTGAACGGATTTGCCCAGGTGGATTTGATTTTCAGCGGCGGCCAGTGGTTTGTTGTCGAAATCAACCCGCGTCTTTCGGGAATGACGGAGACCTACGCCGCATCGATGGGAATGAGCGTTTTTGATTTGATGTCGGAAACCGCTTTCGATTCTGCCCCTGGTTTTCCGGAGCCAAAGTTTGTCTGCAATTTTAAGCTGCCACTTCTTGATGATGGCCTTTTTGAAAAAATCTCCAGTCTGCCGTGGATTGGCTATCTCCACCAGCACAAAAATCTTGCCGCAAAACAGGAACGGGAAAAAGGGTACTGCGAGGCGGTCGCCGGTGGATTCGACACAGCCATGGAATTGGTTCAGGCTCTGGATGGGACAAAAAAAATGTTTCCCGAAATTTTTGATGGACCTGTCTGGGAACACATTCTCTGGGCGAAGAAAATCCTGAATTTTGGAGACTAAGGGGTATTGACTTTGTTATTATAGTTAGTGTATGCTAACTATAAGGTTGGTTAAACATTAACCTTGTTTGCTTTTTAATATAACGGGGGTGCGGCTGGTATTCTCCTTATCACAGCCAAAAAAAAATGCCGCATCCCTGTTTTTTTTTCAAAAATGTTTTATAATGTCCGGCATGGAAAACACATTGACAATTTATACAGACGGAGGATGCTCCGGGAATCCTGGTCCCGGTGGATGGGGATGCGTCGTTATTGACGGCGGAAACGTGACAAAGGTCAGCGGCGGAGAGAGGCGCACAACCAACAACAGGATGGAGCTTACCGCCGCAATTGAAGCTCTGGCTGCCGCCGCCAAAAACACTGAGTGGCGTGAAAGAAAAATTGAGGTCTACTCCGACAGCCAGTACGTGAAAAACGGAATCACCTCATGGATAAACAAATGGAAAAACAATGGATGGCGGACCGCGGCGAAAAAGCCTGTTCTGAACCAGGACCTGTGGTTTAGGCTGGACGACCTTTATAGCCGCCTGGACGTTGACTGGAAATGGGTCAAGGGACATGCGGGTGTCGAGTACAACGAAATCTGTGACCAGCTTTGCAAAATGGAGATGGGAAAGTTCCGTTAATCCGTTTTGTCTTCCGGTGTTATCATCCACATGAGTCCGGGGCATAATATTTTTTGCGCGGAAAAAACTGTCCCGGGCGCAATTAAAAAATCTTTCGGCGCGTCAACGATTTTCATCTTACATTCGACGGTCTGTGAATCGGAGACTGTGCTTCCCTCTTCGATAGTGACGGACATTTTTCCAGTCTCCGTCAAACTTGCGTCCCGGGAGCCCTTTGGTCTTTCAAATTCGTAAAGCGTTGCGGAAAGATTCTGTCCATTGTCAAACAGCACGCCGCCAAATTTTCGTTCGCCCGCGTCCGTTTCTGCGAGTATAAAAATCACGTTGTCCTTTACGGAAATGCTTCCCTCAAAATTGGTCGAAGTGAACGTAAGTTTTGATGAAAAATCTTTTGTCGCCTCAACAAGAACGCCGTTTCCCTCGCGCACAATTTCAAAGGTCTTGATTTCAAAAAGAACGCTGTCAACATATCTGTAAACGCGGTCAAAAAGTATGTCCCTCAGAAGACCTTCCCCCTTGAGTGAAACGGAGTCCATCTCCACAAGGATTTTTTCTTTTATTGCTTCCGTCATCCTGTCGCAGATGGCAAGTGAGCTGGAGATTTCCTCGCATCCATCAAGCAGTGACTTTCGTTTTATGTAAAGCTCACATTTTTCACTGTCCACCGAATATTCCGCGGCCCATTTTAGGTTGAGGACAAAATATCCGTCGAATGAAAAGGATTCCCCAAGCAGCAAATGTTTTTCATCCAAAAAATCAAGCGACAGGGAATAGCTGTCCTCCGCTATGCAATAAAAGTTTTGCGGCAAAGTGTTTTCCCCGACCGTCTCAGGAAGAATCGCGGAATCAATTTTTTCCGTCCATCTCTCTTCCACGGTGGCCGTCCCTTCCCCGGATGTCCTGATTTTCAAAAAAGTGAAGCCCACAATCGAAAGCGTGGCAACCACCGTCCAAACTATAATAGAAAAAATCTGTCTGTTCATAAATCCCAATCCTTTGTTGCCGTCCTACCACCGGAAGATTGCAACCCTGCTGTCCTTTTCGTTTTTTCTTCGGCAGATTCTTCTGGATTTCCACCCAAAATTCTGCATCAGGTCGCTGAAAAGATATTCGCTTTCAAGTTCAAGTTTTTCGTTCATCTTCAAAATCTCGTCGCAGGATTTTATGCCCTGTCCCCATCGCACATCCCTTATCGCATATTTTTTTTCAAGACGAGACATGGCAAAGGGGGACCAAAAATCAAATATGGCATGGCCCGTTGAAAATGAGTCCGTCAAAATCTGGAGCATGGCCGAAATCTTTTTTGCGGAAAAATGGAGCGAAAGTCCCTGGGCAACAATCAACGGCTCCCTGTCCTTTGCGACAAAGACCGTCCATCCAGACTCAAGCGCGCTTCCTTCCAGCTCCATAAAACGTTCCCCGCTGGAAAAAATGTTTTTGCGTTTCTCCATCATCTCCGGCAAATCGACATCGTACCAGAAGATTTTTCCATTGTCCACCTTGCCAAAAAGATTGTCGTAGCCGCAGCCAAGGTTCACCACCGCGCACTCGCCATGTGCCCCGACAAAATCCCTTGTGGCCTTTTCAATCAAAATTGCGGACGCGACCATGTTTTCATGCACAAAAAAATTGTCATACCTTTTTCCGTCCAGACCAAGCTTTTGCGCAAGGGAAACGGACTGGGAATCGTCCAGGCGACTTTTTTTCCGCCCCGATTCTGACGCACGCACCGAAAGGCTGATTAGCGAAGTTTCGTCAGGCGAGTTGAGCAAAAACGGCATAGGAACCTCCATGGCAAGTTTTTCTTTCAATACTTTTCTTCCATTATAGATTAAAACACATCGGTTTACAATTGCCTTGCTTTTAGGGTATAATTCGGACAGTCTGGACAGGCTTGGAGGATTTATGGCTGAAATAGAGATTTTGGATTCGACTTTGCGCGACGGTTCGCAGGGTGAGGGCATTTCTTATTCCGTGCAGGACAAGATTCATATTGTGGAGGCCCTTGACGAGCTTGGCGTAAAGTACATTGAGGCTGGAAATCCGGGAAGCAATCCAAAGGACATGGAGTTTTTCCAGAGGGCGGCGGAATTGAAGCTCAAACATGCAAAGCTGGTGGCTTTCGGTTCGACCAGACGCAAGGGAATCCCCTGTGCCGAGGACGCAAATCTCCAGTCCCTTTTGACAGCTGGAACCGAGGACGTGGTGATTTTTGGAAAAAGCTGGGATTTTCAGGTAACGGATATTCTTCACGCGACCCTAGAGGAAAATCTGGACATGATACGGGAGACATGTGCCTTCCTTAAATCCAACGGGCGCAACGTAATGTATGATGCCGAACACTTTTTTTCCGGCTACCAGGCAAATTCCGGCTACGCAATGGAGACTTTGCAGGCTGCGGTTGATGGCGGGGCTTCGGTGCTTGTTCTTTGCGAGACAAAGGGCGGCTGCATGATGAACGATCTCCGTGCAATCACAAAAGATGTTGTTGAAAGATTCGGCTCCAAAGTGAAAATCGGAATACACACCCACAATGATTCTGGTCTTGCGGTTGCAAACTCCTTGATTGCGGTTGAGTCCGGGATTACCCATGTCCAGGGCGTGCTGCTCGGTTTTGGCGAGAGAACAGGCAACGCAAATCTTTCTACAATAATTTCCGACCTCCAGCTGAAGATGGGCTACAGCTGCATTCCGCCGGAAAGCCTTATGAACCTGACATCAATCTGCAAGCGTGTGGCCGAAATCACGAACATAACCCTTGAATCCGGGATGCCCTATGTTGGACAGAATGCCTTTGCGCACAAGGCCGGTATGCACATAGATGCCGTGCTGAAAAATCCAGCCGCATACGAGCATGTGAATCCTGATTCGGTTGGAAACGAGCGTGTGTTCCTGATGAGCGAGGTCGCCGGTCGTTCGATGATTATAGAAAAAATCCACAAGTTCAATCCCGACATAACAAAGGACAATCCTGTTGTCGCCGACATAGTTAAGCAGGTGAAGGACCTTGAGCATGAGGGCTACCAGTTTGAGGGCGCGGAGGGAAGTTTCGAGCTTCTTGTCCGCAAGGCGATTGGAAAATACCAGCCTTTCTTCAAGCTGCACTACTACAAGACCAGCGGCGAGATTCCACTTGTCGAGGAGGGGCTTTACTCTTTTGCGCAGGTGAAGATTGCCGTTGACGACCACATAGAGATTGCTGCGGGAGAGGGAAACGGTCCTGTCAATGCGCTTGACAATGCTCTGCGTTCCGCCCTGAAGACTTTCTATCCAAGCGTTGACCATATCCGCCTGACCGACTACAAGGTTCGCGTTCTTGATGGAAAAAGTGCGACAGCAAGCCGTGTCCGTGTTCTGATTGAAAGCTCCGATGGAACCGACTCATGGACAACGATGGGCGTGAGCTGCGACGTTGTTGAGGCTTCATGGATGGCCCTTGTCGATTCGTTCGAGTACAAGCTGATTAAGGACATAGAAAAAAAATACCAGAAATTCATTTAGAATTTTTTTTAGGAGAAATAGAATGGAAAAGAACATTGCCTTGATTCCTGGAGATGGAATCGGACCTGATGTTGTTGCGGAAGCCGTAAAGGTTTTGGACGTGGTGGCAAAAAAATTCGGTCACAAGTGGAACTACACAAACGTTGTGGCCGGTGGAGCCGCAATCGACAAGTGGGGAAAGCCTCTTCCACAGGACCAGCTGGACATCTGTCTTAAAAGCGACGCGGTTCTTCTTGGTGCGGTCGGTGGACCAAAGTGGGACAATGTTGCCCCCGAGATTCGCCCGGAAAAGGCCCTTCTTGGACTGCGCGGTGGAATGAAAGTCTATGCGAACCTTCGTCCTGCCGTTATGTGGAAGCAGCTCAAGGCGGCATGTCCGCTGAAGGATGAGATTGTCGGAACTGGCCTTGACATTTTGGTTGTCCGTGAGCTGACAGGCGGAATCTACTTTGGCGACAGGGGAACCTCCGAGGATGGAAAGACAGCGTGGGACACAGAAAAATATACATGGGCTGAAATCGAGCGCATCGTAAGGATGGGATTTGAGTTTGCCCGCAACAGGAAGAAGCATCTGACAGTTGTTGACAAGGCGAACATCCTGAACTCATCCCGTCTTTGGAGAAAGGTGGCTGAGGAAGTCCACAAGGATTATTCCGATGTTACTCTTGATTTCCTCTACATCGACAACGCGGCAATGCAGATGGTTCGCGCTCCACGCCAGTTTGATGTAATCGCCACAAGCAATATGTTTGGCGACATCCTTACCGACGAGGCATCCCAGATTACAGGTTCCATCGGAATGTTGGCATCAGCTTCCCTGGGTGATGGAAAGGGTCCTGGTCTTTACGAGCCAATCCACGGTTCTGCTCCGGACATTGCTGGAAAAGATTTGGCCAATCCTCTTGCGACAATTCTTTCTGCGGCAATGCTTCTCCGCTACAGCTTTGGTCTTGAGACCGAGGCAAAGGCAATTGAGGATGCTGTGAACTCTGTCCTTGATGATGGATGGCGCACAGGTGACATTGCTGGTGACGACAGGGAAAAAATCTCTGCGGCAGGAAAACTTGTCGGAACAAAAAAGATGGGCGAACTTGTCGTTGAGTATCTGAACAAATAGAACCAGATTTTAGCCGGGTTTTAAAATTGAAGACGGTCCAACATTTTTTTGCTGGACCGTTTTTTTATGCTTTGATTGCGAATCTATTTGCCTGCAAAGCTATCTGCTTGTAAAGCTACCTGCACATGTCCGTGATGTCCACATCCTTTCCGTGTCTCAGATAGTAAAGCACGCAGCGGACTTTTTCGGGCGGAACATTTCTCATCTGGCTGACCGCATTTCTGTAGCATGAAAGCTGTTCGTAATAAAGTTCCGGCTTGATTTCGTGGTTGGTCTTGTAATCGACAACCGTATATTCTCCTTCTGGATTTTCATAGACCAAATCAATCTGGCCGTTGACAATTTTTTCTCCGTCAAGACTTTTGAAACTGTACTCCGCCTTGTGCCATTTTGATTTTGCGGCATCCATTCCGACTTTTGTTTTTAAAAATCCGTCCGCCATTTTTTTGCAGCTGTCAATTATTGTGTCCAGATATTTTTTGTTTCCCTCAAGCCCCGCTATGTTCCGCTCCGAAATTTTTGGCTCGCATTTGTTGATTGCGCTTTCCATAAATCCGTGGGCGATTGTTCCAAAATCCGCGGCCGAGAATCCTTTTTTCTTTTCCAGAATCTCGTCGATTTCGCTGAATCCACCGGCAGATTTTGTGCACTCATTTTGATGGGGTAAATCCGTTTCATCATCGCCGGAGGCAAGTTTGCTTGGGTTTATGTATTTTTTTTCCTCAATCTCTTTTTCAATCTGGACCGCATTTTTGTAGGAACCTTCGAGCCTTTTGATTACATCCGACTTTCCCTTTACAAAATCAAGTGCGCCAGGTTTTTCAATGGCCTCTATTGTTTCAACTGTAAACGGACTGTAGGCGATGTTTTCGTCTGCGGAAAAATACTCCAGGGCAGGTGCAAGCAATGAAAGTATGCTGTCCGACATTTTTCTTCCGCCTGTGCATCCTGTGATATATACTTCGCCAATCGCACGTGTTATTGCGACATAGACAAGACGTTTCAGTTCCGCCTGCGCCATGTTTTTTGTTTCCCCGGAAATCAAATCCCAGAAATAATTTGACTTTGATTTTAGGGCCGGGTCCTTTGGTGTGTTTACCGTTAGACCAAATTCTTTTGAAATGAAAACCTTTGCCGAGTTTTTGTCCTTCGCGCTTCCGTGGTCGATGTTTGGAATGAAAACATACTTGAACTGGAGTCCCTTGCTCTTGTGGATTGTCATAAGATGCACACCCGGTTTTTGTTCCATCGGAATGTCCATGTCGTCAAGATGTTTTGATTCGTCCTCATAAGTTTTTACGCTGTCCACAAAGTCCGAAAGATTTTTGCTCGCACTGTCCGCATTTCTTGCAAGCTCAAAAATTCTGTCGTAGAGTGTCGAATACATTGTCGCGCGCTGATTCCACAGGGTCTCGTATCTGTAGCCAAAACTGTACCACAAATCGCTGACCGTTTTTGCAATCGGCTGGTCCTTGGACTGGACAGAAAGTTTTTCGTAGAGACTTTTTGCGTGTTCATATCGTTCTGCGGATTTTCCCTGCAAAATGTTTTCCGCGCTTGCGGAGAATGCACTTTCGCTTTGGGAAAGAACAGCATTTGATTCCTGGACAGAAAGATTTACAATCGCCGAGCGCAATATTTTTTCAAAGGCATAAAAATCTTTTGGGTACGCACATATACGCAAAAATGAAATCATGTCGGAGACAACCGCGCTGTTGAAAAATCCTGTAACGGTCTCGGTGTTGTAGGGTATGCCAAGGTACAGAAGATTTTTTTCGTACATGGTCTGGTACTTGTAGTTTCTGAAAAGAATTGCTATGTCGTTCGGGTCAACATTTTTTTCTTCAACTAGTTTTTTGATTTCACGCACGGTCCAAAGAGACTGTGCTTCATCATCAAAAAGTTTGTCCGCATCCTGCGAGGAATTTTTTTCATAAAACGCAAAATGGATTTTTGGCTCGTAAAACTTTTTAATTTCGCTGCCATCCATTTTTAAAATCATGTCCCTGTCCGTGCTGGAGATTTCTGCATCGGTGTATACAGGTTCGTATTTTGGGATTCCGTCCTCGTCCTTGTTGTAAAAAATTGATGGGATGTAGGAGCCGTTTTTGTTTGTGTCCAGCGGATAGGGTCTGCCGCCAAAAATTGTGTTGAACGCCGCAATCAGGGAAGGGGTTGAACGGTAGTTTGTCTGTAGCTTTAAATGTCCGTCCTTGAAATCATCCGAGAGTCCACGGAACACGCTGACATCCGCGCCACGGAATCTGTAGATGCTCTGCTTTTCGTCGCCCACAAAAAAAAGTTTTCCCGTGCAAAGTTCGTCCACCGTCGGAACCGATTTTTCCATCCTGTCCTCTTTTTCCGCAAGAAGGAAAAGAAGCTTTTTCTGCATGTCATTGTTGTCCTGGAATTCGTCAATCATTATGGACTTGTATTTTTTCTTTTCAGCCTTCCTGATTTCCGGATGCTCGATTAAAATTTTTAATGCAAGGGATGAGACGTCCGCAAATGTCAGCACAGAATTTTTTCGTTTTATTTCATTGGAACTTTTTTGGAACTCCTCTATCAGATCCGTAACGCCGGACGCAATTCTGGAGCCGGAAACAAAATTTGCAATCGAGGATAGAGTCTGTGAAAGTTCCCGGATTTTGTAAACCCATTCCTTCAATTCCTGCGGACATTTTCCCTTGAGAGAAATGTTTGAGAAATCTTCAAAACAGTTTATAAAATCAACCAGCAAAGAGCTGTCCGCATTTTCAAAAGTCTCTTTTTCTATCGCGGGGATTTCTGGAAAATCTTTTTCCACGGCCTTTGTCAGATCCGTTATGAATTTTGTTCCCCTGTTACCTTCGTACTCGTCGAGTGATTTTTTTGTTTCACCAACGGAATCCAAAATCTGTCCGCAACATTCGCTCCAGTCCTCCATGATTTTGTTCCGCTGTTTTTCAAGGTCGCCCCTGAAATCAAAAGGGGATGCAATGGTCGAGGCACTGAGCATTGGTTCTACAAAAAAGTCTTTCGCCACACCCTGATAGTTTTGCGGGGTCAGAAAAGTTTGGAGAGCAAAATTGTCCCTGTGCTGGAGAATGAACGGAAGAGCCATGCTGGAAATTGTTTCCTCCGCAGCCACATTGTCAACGGTAAACTCCGGGCTGATTCCATAAAAGTGTGCGCCAAGTTTTGCGATATACGCGCAGTAGCTGTCCAGGGTCTTTATGTTCGCCTTGTGAAAATCACGGACGGAATCTGGATTTTTTTCTTTGAGCGTCCTGTAGATTCTGTCGTACATTTCTATTGTTGCTTTTTTTGTGAAAGTGAGCGTGAGGATTTCATCGACACCGTATTTTTTATCAAGAACCAGATGTGAAAATCTTGCGGCAAGTACGGATGTTTTTCCCGAGCCGGCACCCGCGCTGACCACCGTGTTTTTTTCTATATTGATTGCCAGTTCCTGTGATTTATCAAATTTTACTTCCGACATTTGTTTCTCCAAAAAATCTGTTATTCGTTTTCCGTTTGACTTTCAAGCCAAAGTTCGGCGGCGGGGTTTGAATCTATGCCGTGCGACAAAACTTTTTCCGCATAGAATTCCGCCTGCGAAAGAAAACGCCTTGTGCTTTCCGAAAGACTGAGTGCATTGTCCGCGCCCACAAGCTCGCCAATTACTGGAACGATTTTTGCGTCGGTGATATTGTAGAACGCACAGTTTTCAATCAACAGTGGCTGGGTCTGGTTTTCCAAAAGATAAATGTAGATTGGCATCTGGAAGTCCGGAACAATTACCTCGTCGTCAGCAAAAAAACTGTCGCTGGGGATTGCCTTTTCGGATGTCTTGAAATCAATCAAAACACATTCTCCTGTCAGCGGGTCCTTGAGTATGCAGTCAATCTTTCCATCAAAAAAATAATTTTTTTCTTCGGGAAAATATTTGTATGATTTTTCCACCGCATGGATTTCGTAGCCGCAGAATGTTTCAGAAAATGCTGTGACAGAACATACCATCTGCTCCTCGATATTTTTTATTGAAGAAAAAATCAGCTGCCTTGAAAGAACGCTCGTCTGGATTTCGTCAATGGCTTCGTTGATTGCGGCCCTCAAAATTGAAAGGCGTTTTTCGTCGAGACTTTTGTTTTCATCAACGGACAGGGGAAGCGATTTTTTTAAAAGCGACTTGCAGTAGATTTCCAAAATCTTGTGGTTCAGGTTTCCAATCAGAAATGGTTTTGTCAAATCCGCTGCGCTTGTTTCCTCTTCAAGGCCGAGCACATATTTTTCCATAAAACTGTGGCAGTCGTCGTAAAAACTTTTCAGCCGCGAGTATGTGATTTTTACTTTTCCATCTTCCGTGAGCCTCTCGTCTATCAGTCCTGCGATTTTGTCCTCTGCGTCGGAATGTGGATTCTGGTTTTCGTCAAGCTCCTGCATTGTTTTCCATGATTCAAAACCGTTTTTAGCTGTGGCCATTATTTTTTTCGGGAGCGGAATGTTTTTGTCAAGAAGACTTTCCCGCTCGGCAATGTATGGGTCCTGGCTGTCCAGATTTTCAAGGTTGTTTGTTTTTCGCAAATCGTTTTCATCAAGATATGCGGACACAAGCGCGTAGCCGGTAAATGTTTTTTCGGCGGCTGTGAAAATTGTTCCGTCAATTGAATTGAGGTTGTAGAGCCTTATGAACAGGTCCGAAACATTTGCGTCATCACCAAAACCAAGGTTCAGTCTTTTTTCATCATTCAAAAAAGCAAGCTGCCTGTAGATTACGGAAAGTGAAGCCTGACTTGAATCAATTACGGCCTGAATCCTGAATGGCGCGGGAGCCGAAAGTCTGTACGGAAGAATCTGTACCCCCTGGTCCTCGGTCTGCGGAACATAGTTTTTTCCGGAAATGAAGTCAACAAAAAAACTGTAGTGTGATGGAACTGTGCAGTCCTGAAAATCGTTTTCCAAATCGATGAGGGAGCCAAGTTCCGAAATGCAGCGGCTTATAATTCTGTCGCTGTTTTCTGTAAAATTTTCCACATCAAAAAAATGTGTCCTGAATGTAAAATAGTTCGTGCGGATTTCATCAAAACTTTTTGCGCGGACAATCGATGTCAAAATATTTTTCAGCGCATGGTACATTTCAATCAGACGCTGGTCAACGCCATTTCCGTCAAAAGGTTCCGCAAAGGATTTTTCCCAGATGTCGGCTCCGTTTTCAAAAGAGCAGATGCAGTTGTTTTCCTGGCCAAAACGGATGAGGCGCTGGTTCAAATCAAAATCCGTCCACGGAAGCGCTGTGTTCAGCAATAGATTTTTTATGCTCTCGAAAGAAAAGTTTTCCGAAACGCAGGACTGAATCTGCCTAAAAAAATTTCCTGCCGGAGATGATGTAAGTGGAGAACCATTTTTCTGCACATGCGGTATTCCATACAGATCCATCTCGCGGTCTATGTATGGCCACCATGTTTCCAAATCTGGCGCACTGAGTGCCATGTCCTGCCATCCAATTTTTTTTTCGTCATGATTTTTTTTGAGCCAGAGACAGACCTGCCTTAGCTCCGCGCGTGAGTTTGAATAAAAATGTCCCGCCGGTTTTTGTTCCGCATCAGGTACATGGATGATTTCAATTTCGTCCGCACTTTCAAGCACATCCCTGTATTCAAGGTAGTCCATTATTATTTCGGGGAAAAAAATTACATAGCGTTTTCCCTGTGGGTCGAACGGTGGAGTCTCCCATGCGGGGTCAAAAAGTCCGTGTGCGTCCAAAAAGTTTTTGTATCTGGAATAGATTTCCATGTAGTCACGGTCCTCGTCATCCGGGGTGAGCTTTTTGGAATCGAAAAGTTTTTTCCACATTGCAAGCGAAGGAAGAATGCCTGCGACCCATTCGGTGAAACTTGATGCCGACTCTGCGAACTCCTTTGCGACTATGTATGAAAGAAATTTTTCTTTGGAGTTTTTTTCAATCAGGTCCGCGGAAAAAATTGTACGCATGGCTCCCGGAATTGAACGGCGGTTCTGCTGTTTGGATTTTATTGCCTCGCCCTTGAAATCGTCCCAGGCTATGAAACGCTCCATCGGGACTGCCTTTGTGTCTGTGTTCGATATTGCCCAGTCTGCCCACAGGTTTGCGGGTATCTGTGTCGGAAAAACAAAAACGGTGTCCAATGATTTTATTTTTTCCCTAATGATTTCGGGAACGGGATTCTGTTTGTTCATGTAAAATATTATACAGGTTTTTTTAATTTTTGTGGAGAGCGAATCAAAATGTGCCGATATTGATAGAACAGAAAAGTTTTTTCCGAAAACTATCGTCATCTTATGGAGAAAGATTATGGACACAAAGACTCTGGAAAATTTGTACAGCGAGCTTAAGGAATGTAGACAGAACAACGATGAGGCCAGAACCATACTCACGCGCTCAAAAATTTTGGACGAGATTGGAATAACCAATGCCACCATGCTTAGTCTGGATTTCAGCAACTTTATATACAGTTCCGAGGATGCGGCAAAAGAGCTTAAGGCGCTGCTCGAGGTTGAATTCAGGAGGGGCTACAGACGCGCACTTGAAATTGTTGCCGCCGCCGCAAAAAACGGTCTGCAAAAATAGACCATAAAAAATCCCGGCCTCAAAACGAAACCGGGATAAAATCAGCAGGTCAAATGTGATGGACTGTTTGTGGTTAAATCATTAAAGACCTGAGCCTTTTATAATCTGCATATCTCCACCGCCGACCTTTATGTTGAGAAGCGGTCCCTTGGAATCCTGAGAGAACTCCGAGCGGAATCTTCCCCTGTCAACACTGCCGCTTGTCCAGAATGTTGAGTTCGATGGAAGATAGATTTTTGCGTTTCCAGAACTCACGCGGATTTCTGAATCCTTTTCAAACAGCTTGTTCAAGTTCAAATCCAGAACGCCCTTGTCCGCGTTGATTGAAATCTTCTTTGTCGTGATGTCGCTGAGCCTGATGTTTCCCTTCTGGGTTTCCGTGATGATTTCGTCCGCAACAAGATTTGTGACAGTCATGCTTCCGCTGGATGATTTCATGTTCGCCGTCTTTTCAACCTTGTTGTTCCTCACTGTCAGGTCGCCCTTTTCCGTTGAGACAGAAAAATCCGTTGAATCAATTTTTGTGAGCTTGACCTCGCCGGATTTTGTTCCGACATCCAGTTTCTGCGTGTGCAAGTCTGTGATGGTGATGTCGGATGTGTCCGTGTTGATTTTGAGTTCCTGAAGCTTCAAATCCTTCGGGACCGTTATGGTCACTTCGCACACCCTGTCCTTCAGCTTGCCCGTGTTGTCCTTCTGCTCAATCTTGATGGCCTTGCCGTCGTTCTTGAGGATTGGATACATTGCCGTGTAGTTTGAGAGAATTTCGATGTTGAGGGTCTTGTCCTCCGTGTCTTCGTTCTGCCTGATTGTGATGCTCTCGCTCTTGAGGGAAATCTGGATTTTCTTGAGTCCGTTTATCTGTATTCCCTTCTGCGCTGATACGGTCTGGAGCTGGGTCCCTGACTGGGCGGATACTGCCCCTGCAATCACGGTTGCCGCCAAAATTGATGCCAAAAACTTCTTCATTATGTTCCTCCTGGGTCTCTTGATTCTCCATCCATTATAAATCTATTGATGGATTTTATAAAGCCCCTCCGAGAAATTTAAATCAACAAGATTTTGGAAGGTTACGGCAATTTTTTTTAGGAATTTTTTCGCGATTTGTGAACATTTTTGAATTCCACGGAACATTATATTTAAAGGACCCTGCATGTCGGGGGGACTTTTGATTTTTTTTACGAGGAGGACTGTTTTGGTTGATGGCGATTTTGTTACCGATGCCGCGAGAAAGGCTTTCGGGATTGAATATCTTTTTCCCTGGCAGCGTCTGGTCATTGCGAACATAATGGATTCGGTGGAATGTGTGAATGGAAAATCTCCTCCAATTGATGGGAATGTCCATGTGGATGATGGACTGAATGACGTTGTGTGTACGGGACACCAGATAGTTCTTCTGCCGACCGGTGCCGGAAAATCACTGTGCTTTTTGGTTCCGGCCCTGCTTTTGCCGGGTGCGACGCTTGTAATCTACCCGCTCCTTGCGTTGATGTCGGACCAGAAAAGACGCATGGACGAAGGTGGAATTGTGTCTGTGACTTTCCGTGGTGAACAGAGTGAGGAAGAGCGTGAGGAGAATTTTCGTAAAATAGATGCCGGGGCGAAAATCATTCTGGCAAATCCTGAGGTTCTGCAGAACAAAAGTCTTGTCGAGCGGCTCTCGAAGTGCAGAATCAGCCACATTGCCATAGACGAGGCGCACTGTGTCAGCGAATGGGGTGACACTTTCCGTCCTGCCTATCTTGGTCTGGGGAAAATCGTCCGGGAGCTTGGAGTGAAGACTGTCACCGCCTTTACCGCCACGGCATCACCGACTGTGCTTGCAAGGGTCTCGGAGGTCCTTTTTGATGGCGAGGCACACATTGTCAGGAGCGACAGCGACCGTCCGAACATCCACTACAATGTCGTGATGGCTTACAACAAAAGACGTGCGGCGTTCAGGCTTGCCATTCTGGAGCAGAAGCCCCTCCTTGTTTTCTGCGGGACCAGGGCAAAATCGGAGGACATGGCGAAGGAGCTGGCGTTTTATTATGGAGGGGACCGGGTAAGATTTTACCACGCTGGACTGGACAGGGAGGAGAAGACCGCCACGGAAAAATGGTTCTACGGAAGGGATGACGCAATCCTCTGCTGCACCTGCGCATACGGCATGGGTGTTGACAAAAAAAATATACACACGGTAATCCATCTGGAGTGTCCGGAAAATGCCGAGGCCTATGTTCAGGAGGCGGGAAGGGCCGCAAGGGATGGTTCAATCGGTCGTGCCATACTTTTGTGGAGCCCGGTGGATTCTAAAAAATTTGGGGCTTTTGAGCCTGGGAGCCGGGGCAGGGTTATGAAGACTTTTGCCGAAAGCAGGACGTGCCGACGGGAGGTGCTTCTGGATGCCCTCGGTGGGGAAAAGACCGTGTGCGATGGATGCGACATCTGCGACCATGGTGGACTTCCGGCTGATTGTTCAAAGGTTTTTCCATGGGGGACCCCTCAGGATGCTGCTGTCGTTCTTGATTTTGTCTACCGGCACCGCAAGCTGTTCAGGCGGGAGGAGCTGATTGGGGAGCTTGTTGCGCTTTTCAACAGGCGTGATGCCCCAGTGTTCGGGATGTGCGTCTGGGAGCATGGGGATGTTGAGCAGATTCTGGACTTGCTGGAGCAGGAGAGTCTTGTGAGGACCTGCCTTTGGCCGTGGTTCGGGAGAATCGACTGTGGACTCAAAAGACGTGGCCTGATTCCAAAAATCTGTCGCGGAAAAAAATGGAGGTCCATGCAGGATTTCCAGACCAGACTTTCTCTCTGGCCTGCCGTTTTCAAAAAGAAATTGTTCTCGGTGATGAAAAAACGGGTGCAAAAGTCAGGTCTTCGGCATGAAAACTATAGATAAAATGCAACACATGAGCGGGTCCCAGTTGTTGTTCATGCAAACCAATGATTTTTATGGAAATGTGTTGGTCATTCATGCAAATCGGTCCCCCTCCAAACAAAAGTTTTCAGGGACTCAGCATCATTTTAAACAGATGTGCGGAACGGCATCTTTTGTGGATGTGTCGAGTCTGACAACCTTGGTTCAACAGGCGGAAGCGGGGGGCCGGAACGAAAAAAATCTGCACAAGCGCAAGCGCGGAAGCCTTT
>CACZPR010000082.1 GCA_902783155.1 uncultured Spirochaetaceae bacterium | reverse complement strand
GATTACTTTATTTGCGCTGTGCGATTTGTCAAAGAAAAGAACGCTGACGTTTGTGCCTGTGTTTGCAAATACATTGCTTGGCATAGAGACAACACCCCAGACAATTTCGTCATCAACAATCTTGTGAAGGATTTTGTTTTCGATTCCTGATTTTGCTGTGATGAATCCGGTTGGAATTACAATAGCTCCTTTTCCGCTGTCTTTAATAGAATTTATTACATGCTGAATAAAGCAAGTGTAAATCGCCATTCCTTCTTTTTTTGCTTTTGGTATATTCGGCACTCCAGCCCAGAAGCGAGCCGGTTGAGCAGCGATATCTTTATGGGTATCGCTAAAGTCCATCTTAAACGGTGGATTTGAAACAACAAAGTCAAACTGCTTTAAACTGGTTCCGTCTTCACTTTTATGATAAGGACTTACAAGAGTATCTCCCTGGATTGCATTATCAAGGCTCGAAACAAGGTTGTTCAGAATAAGATTCAGTTTGAGCATCTTGTTTGAACGCTGGCTTATGTCCTGGCTAAAGATTGTACACTTGTCTTCTCCAATCTGGTGAGCAAGAGCCATAAGCAAAGTTCCGGTTCCGGCACTTGGGTCATAACACTCAATGTTGTGTAAGTCTTCATCATCACCTACAAGCAGTCTTGCCATAATTGTTGCAATTGCATGTGGCGTGTAATATTCAGCATACTTTCCGCCGCCAGCCGTGTTGTAATCCTGAATAAGATATTCAAATACAGCCGCAAAGAAATCGTAATGCTCTTTAAATGCTTCTTCAAAACTAAAGTTTGCAAGCTTATCAATAAGAGCACGTGCAAAGGCTGCCCTCTGGCTTGTATCTGTAACGTATTGAGTAAGCCTTTCAAAAATCGGAATCTTTGCTTTTTCAGCCGTCATTGTAGAAAAGGTTTCAATGTTTACAGCTGCAATATCTTCCATTGTATCATCAAAAATCTGATCAAAATCTTTTTTGCCCTGCTGGTTCCAAAGGGTAGAAATTAAATGTCTGCTGTAAAGATTCGGACAGTCCGCTCCCAAAACCTTACAAACGCGTTTCTGCTCTTCTTCGGAAAGCTTTGCATATTCTTCATCCCATTTTTCGGCTTTTGCAAACTTTGCCTTATAGCGTGTATCTTTTGTTTTTAATGTATAACCAAACTTATCGTTCAAAAACTTATAAAGAAAAACCTGTGTAATAATCTTGAACTCGTTACCGTCATTTCCAAGACCTTTTGCCTGGCAGGTTGCTTTAAGTTCATCAATCAATTCTATTGTTTTTGCCTTAATATCGCTCATTTATTTTATACTCCGTAAACATTATGATATTGGTTCAAATACTGCTTGGACACTTTGTTTTTTATAAAATCGCAGTCATCCATTCCAGAATCAATCTGCATTTTATACAAAGTACCGTCTACAAGTTCATAAACCGTATTTTCAAAATAATCATCTTTCTTAAGAATATTGTTGCGGTCAAACACCTTCCGGTCAATTTCAGTCTTTACCGTAAGCAATGCATGAACTATATCATCTTCAAACTCGGAAATAATATAAGGCTCATGCTTTACCTGACGTTCCAGATTAGCTTCTCGGATTCTTTTGTGAACCCTTACAAACTTAGCATCACCGCCATATTTCTTTGCAAGATTTTCATTCTTCTTATTTATGTTTCGCAATCTTGCAATGATTTCATCCAAATCCTTATTTTCTTCATTGAACTGTGCAATCGAATTAGGAACAAATCCATGCGCCTTGAACCTGTTTAAGAATGCGGCCCTTAATGTTATAAACTCGGGGTCTTCCGGATCAAAGTTATTTTCAAACTCATTCAAAGTCCGCATACGTTTTTCTTCCAGTTCTTTTCCGCAGGAAATAATCTTTAATTCTTCTTCACCAATTTTAGAAAAGTTAAATTTTATATGCAGCATTGCTTCATTAATTGCAATCTTTGTATCTTCACTTGCAATAAATGCTTCCTTTTGATTGATCAGATCAATATGATTCTGAACTTCGCTGAGCATTTCTGCTACTCGGTCTAGCCTGACTTTTGCAAAAGCTGCTTTAAGCTCTTCATCACCAAAAGTACGAACAAGATTACTCATGCATTTAGCAGCAAACAAAGCGTTTTTTAGTTCAAGGAGTTTATCCTTATCTTCAATCTCAGAAATCTGCGAACTGAAGTTTTCTGCGTTATCAGTATCATAATCAAAAAGGGTCTGCTTAATAACTTTCATGTCATGGATAATCTGTTCAGGATCTTCCAGAATCTGAGTAAAGGTATTTGTGTTTGTTTTTCCATCCTCATTCGGGTCATTAAACTTATTCAGCTCATTCAGATAAAGTCTGTTAATCTCATTAAAGTTTGCTTTGATATCTGCAAAGTCCACAAGATATCCATAACGCATATCATTATAGGGACGATTTACGCGGGTGATAGCCTGTAAAAGATTATGATCCTGCAATGCTCGTCCAAGATAAAGTTTCTTAAGGCGTGGTGCATCAAAGCCAGTCAAAAGCATATTGAACACGACAAGAACATCAACAGTCATATTCTTTTTGTAATCTTTCTGAACTATCTGCTTACGTTCCTGTTTTGTGCCTACATCATGCAAAATAAGAGCGTGCTTTAGCGTTGTGGAAATATTCTCATTTTCTTTTAGTTCGGTCATAACCTCGTCAAAGTATTTGGAAATCTTTTTTGCCTGCGGTCCAGTTTCTGCAACAATCATTGCACCAAGAGTAGGGTCTCCCTGAATTGCCCTGAATCTAACAAAATCTTTTATGATGTAACGCAAAAGCTCTTTTACATATACTTCATGCTCAATAATATCTGCCTTTGTTACTTCTTTCTGCTGAACAAGTTTATCCAGTGAATTTTTATTTTCATCTGCAAGTGTCTTGCGGACTCTTTCCTGCACCTCATTCAGTTTTTCCTTATATGAAGTTTCTATATCCTCCCGCAAAAGTTTTACTGTATAACCGTCCGCAATAGATTTATCATAATAGTATGTATGAATATAATCTCCAAATACGGCGCAGCTCTTTTTTTCTGCCTTCAAGAGAGGAGTTCCTGTAAGTGCAATCTTGATGGCATTTTTATCTGCATCAAAAAGATTAGAAAGAAAACAACCGGCCGGGTCATATCCTCTGTGCGCTTCATCAATAATAAATATTCTCTGAAGATTTGTAGAATAAGCCGGTAAATCAACCTTCGATTTGTCTTCCGCAAACTTCTGGATGTTTACGACTACAACTTCATGCTCACCAGTATTACTTTCTTTAGACTGTGTATTTTTAAACTGCTTCATAAGCTCTTCACGGGTTTCTGCAGTCGTTACTTTCAGTCCACGGTTTTCAAATTCTTCAGTTGCCTGTTCCATCAAATCAAGACGGTCTACAATAAAATAGAACTTGGCAACCATATCCTGTTTTGCAAAATAATCAGTAAGAATAAAATTAAGGTAATAAGCAAGGGCAGTTTTTCCGCTTCCCTGGGTATGCCAGATAATTCCGCTTTTTACGCCTTCATCAAATCTTTCCGTAATTGCCATAGAAGCAAACAGCTGCTGATAGCGCATAATGTGTTTTTCATCTTTGATTTCAATCTTACCGTCAACTTCTTTTTCGCTTTTTAAATATGCAATTCCATATTTGAGTAAATAAAGAAGCCTTGCGGGAGAACACATCGAAGTAAGAATCTTATTTGTCGGTCTGTCAAAGTTTTTATTGGTCTTATATTCTTCCGTCTGGAAAATGACCTGACAGTTAAAATCAGAAAGCACTTTCTGTTCGACAGATTCATCGAGCTTTTTATAAGGGTAAGCCGCAATAAAAGGTTCAATGTCGAGCTGGGCAGGATTTTCTTCTCTAAAGCAATTAAAGAAAGGTTTTGACCTTGAACCGGTACAATAGAACGATCCCTGTACCGGAACAATTCCGCCCAGAGTATCATAGTTCATGTTGTTGGAGAAAATCATCAGCTGCGTAATGTTAAAGAACCTTCTGAATGCTTTATTCGGCATTCTCTGTTTATAAATGCGTTTATATTCAGAGACAATACCTTCATGGTTATTCGGTTTCTTTACCTCAATAAAAACAAGCGGAAGACCATTTATAAAAAGAGTGATGTCAGGACGAAAATTATCATCCCCATTACGGCAGGTAAACTCACCAGTGACAAGATAGGTATTGTTTTTTGGATTTTCAAAATCAACTAACTTGTAGGCTGCTTCCGAAGTCAAAAGTTTATAGAATCCTCGACCAAGGTCATCATCATTCAAAACCTGTTTTATATCAGAAAAAACATGCTGCCATTCTTTTTCTTTTCCGGGATTCAATCTTTCAAAGGAGTTGTGAAATTCATCAATGAGTATATTAGTCTCAGAATCATATTGCTCGCCGGCATTTTCTTCGTGAATCTTTCCAATGTATGTATATCCAAGCCTTATAAGATGTAAAATTGCCGGAACCTGAACTCTGGTGTTTTCATTATAATTCTTACTCATCTGCTACCTTCTTCAAAATCTCATTCATCACGCAAACATCCCCGACACCGTAATTTTATGCAAATCCATTACACATACTCAATCGGCAGCGAAACAACATCGTCGCTCAAATACAATGGCTTGTCACACTGGCAAATAATGCAGCCCTGACCTACGGAAACTCCGGCAATTTTGGACAAGACAGAAAAATGTTTTACCATGTCTATTGTTGGATGCGCTGATTTTTTAATTTCAATAGGATAGAGTGTGTTGTCTTTTTCGATTATCAAATCGATTTCTTTTTTGTCCTTGTCGCGGTAAAAATAGATTTTTTCGGTTTCGTGGCCAGCGTTGTAATATGACTTGATTACTTCGCTCACAACAAAGTTTTCAAAAAGGCTTCCCGACATTGCACCGTTCATTGCGACAGTTGCCGAAGACCACCCCACGAGAAAACAAACCAATCCTGTGTCCATAAAGAATACCTTTGGAGTTTTTACGGCTCTGTTTGAAACATTTTTTTCATAAGGCCGCAAAAGACGGATTACACCGGAGGATTCAAGAATGCTTGTCCATTCGGAAATGGTTTTGCTTGTAACGCCTACATCGCGGGCAATGGAATCCGCCTTGAACAATTCTCCAACACGAGCTGCAAGGCACTGCATAAAGTTGTGGAATTTCACAAGATTCTTTGCGCTTATTATATCAGCTACATCGCGGTCAAGGTATGTCCTTATGTATGAACGATAAAACGGTTCCCATTCAACGGATTTGTCTGCCATCTCAGGCATACTTCCGCGCCAGATGTGGTTCCACAAGTTTTTGTATTGCTTCATTTTTTGCTTACGCTTTTCAATGTATTCCGTGGTCGGCAAGAATTCCGTATTAAAATCGATTTTATATTTTTCCCTAAGCGAAAGGGACGCCATGCTGATGATGCAGACACGTCCAGCCAAAGAATCTGCCGCTTTACTCAAAAGTTTATAGCTTTGCGAACCAGTGAGGATAATCTGTCCCTTGTTTTTTGTTTCGTCTGCAAGGAGTTTTATTTGCAAAAACAAATCCGGTGCGCGCTGAACTTCGTCAACAATAAGCGGAAGCGGATGATTCTTAAAAAACAAAGCGGGATCTTTTTGAGCTAGCCCAAGTTCGGCAAAATCGTCAAGAGTGACATATTCATAATCAGGAAGCAATTTTTCTTTTAACAAGGTGGATTTCCCGACCTGGCGCGAGCCGGTAATCAAGAGAACTCTGAACTGTTTTTTCATTCTGTTGACATAAGGCAGAATATGGCGGTTGATATACATAAAGCCCTCTTTAAAAAGATTCGACTAATTTGGAGTTTAACTCCAAATTAGTCGAAAGTCAAGTTATTTTTTAATCATGCCACGGAATCCCCTCTTACATCTTCCCCACCCTCAGTGCGCGGATTGCATTCAGCACCGCAATCACCATTACGCCGACATCAGCAAAAATTGCAAGCCACATGTTCGTGATTCCCAATGCTCCCAAAACAAGACACGCGAATTTTACGGTAAGCGCGAAAACGATGTTCTGGTATACAATCCTCAGGCACTTTTTTGAAATCCTGATTCCCTTGGAAATTTTCATCGGGTCGTCATCCATCAGGACTACATCGGCTGCTTCAATTGCTGCATCGCTTCCCAATGCTCCCATCGCAATTCCAATGTCGGAGCGTGAAAGCACAGGTGCGTCGTTGATTCCGTCACCGACAAACGCAAGCATTCCGTTTTTGTTTTCCAAAAGTTCCTCGACCTTTGAAACTTTGTCGGCAGGAAGGAGTTCGCTGTAAACAGAGTCCAGGCAAAGTTTTTCGGCAACTTCGCGGGCAACTTTTTTTGAGTCCCCGGTGAGCATGACCGTTTTTTCCACGCCGGATTTTTTCAGCATTTCGATTGCAGCCTTTGAGTTCTTTTTGATTACGTCCGAAATCACGATGTGGCCTGAATATTTTCCGTCGATTGCAACATGGACTATCGTTCCGGTCGAGTGACATTCCTCTGCGTCAATTCCAAGAGACTTCATCAGCTTTAAATTTCCTGCGGCAACATCTGTTCCGTCAATCTTTGCCTTCACTCCGCTTCCAGAAATTTCCTCGATGTCGCACACCCTGTTCCTGTCGATTTTTTTCCCGTAAGCTTTCTGAAGGCTTTTGCTGATCGGGTGGCTTGAAGAACATTCTGCCAGCGCCGCATATTCCAAAAGTTTTCTTTCGTCAATCGTGCTGTGATGGATTCCGACAACTTCAAAAACGCCCTCGGTCAAAGTTCCGGTCTTGTCAAAAACAACAGTGCGGACTTTTGAAAGAACCTCCAGATAGTTCGAGCCCTTTATCAAAATTCCTTCGTGGCTCGCTCCTCCGATTCCAGCAAAAAACGAAAGCGGGATGCTTATGACAAGTGCACACGGACATGAGATTACAAGGAAGGTCAGCGCACGGTAAATCCATTCGTTCCAAACCGGTTCTGAATGAAGGAAAACAATTCTGAACAAAGGCGGAAGGACTGCAAGCGCAAGTGCACCGAAACAGACAATCGGCGTGTAGACTCTTGCAAACTTTGAGATGAACGCCTCTGACTTTGATTTTCTTGAACTTGAGTTTTCTACAAGCTCCAGGATTTTTGAGACGGTTGATTCACCGAAATTTTTCGTCGTCCTGATTTTTAGCACTCCGGTCAGATTGATGCAACCGCTTATGATTTCATCGCCGACAAAAGTTTCCCTCGGAAGGCTTTCACCTGTGAGCGCACTTGTGTTCAACGTGGACGTTCCCTCAACGATGATTCCGTCAATCGGGACTTTTTCTCCGGGCTGCACCACGATAATCGTTCCGACCTCAACTTCATCGGGAGAAACTTTTTCTATTGCCCCGTCTTTTTCAACGTTCGCATAATCCGGTCTTATGTCCATGAGTGCGGATATGTTCCTGCGGCTTTTACCGACTGCAATTCCCTGGAACAATTCACCGACCTGGTAAAAAAGCATTACCGCAATCGCCTCGTTGTAGTCTCCGCTTTTTTCGTAAATGGCAAGGGCAAACGCACCGAGAGTCGCAACCGCCATGAGGAAATTTTCATCAAACACACGTCCGTTCAAAATCCCCTTGAAAGCCTTTCTCAAAATGTCATATCCGATGACTGCATAGACCGCAAGATACAAAATCAGGCACGGAATCCCATGAAAAATTTTTCCGAAACTTTCGCCGCCAATCACAATTTTTGTGGAAGCAAAATAAAGTGCGACAAGCGCGACCGTTGCAATTATAATCCGCACAAGCATTTTCTTTTGTTTTTTCGTCATGGCATCCTCCAATTCAGAACCGCATCATCAAATTCAACAATTAAACAATGTTTTAATGGTTTAATTATAGGAACAAGTTCCGGCCTTTGCAAGATTTCAGACGTTTTTATTTCTTTTCGGGATAAAAGAATTGCCGACTGGATTATAACACCTTATATAACATCTTATTTTTTCTATTCCAATTTTTTTTATAAACCGCTAAAATACTTTCCATGAATATGAGATTTTCAAAACTCCTGCACCCGGATTTAATCAACGGGAAAATTATCCGCACGGTTCTGGCATTTGCTTTTCCAATGCTGATTTCATATCTTTTCCAGCAGTTTTACAATATGGTTGACATCGTAGTTGTCGGACATTTTCTGGGGGAAGATTCGCTTTCGGCAATCGGTACATGTACAGCCGTATTCGACCTTTTGATTGGATTCGGAAACGGTTTCGGTAACGGACTGGGAATTGTCGCGGCAAGGGCTTACGGAGAAGGAAACACCGACAAGCTCAAAAAAGTCGTAGCAGGCTCCCTTGTCATAACGCTTTGCGTAACCGTATTCATAATGCTTGCAGGACATTTTTTCCTCAAGCCGCTTTTGATTCTTCTCGACACGCCTCTTGAAATAATTGACGAAGCCCTTTCATACATCGGACTCGTTGCAATGTTCTGCGGTGTAATCTTCCTGTACAATCTTTTCAGCGGACTTTTGCGCGCAATCGGAAATTCATTCATGCCTCTCGTTTTCCTGATAATCTCTTCGCTGGCAAACATTTTCCTGGACCTGCTTTTCATTTCAAAATTCAACATGGGCGTAATGGGAACCGCTCTTGCTACGGTCATCTCACAGGGAGCAAGCGGAATCCTCTGCCTGATTTACATCCTTAAAAAAACAAAGATTCTGATTCCGAACAGGTCAAGCTTCAAGGTCGGAAAATCACTTTACCTTGATTTGATCGGACAGGGACTTTCGATGGCATTGATGAGTTCTCTCGTAAACTCTGGAACCGTCGTTCTCCAGTCCTCAATCAACAAATTCGGAAAACTGATAATCGCGGGACACATTTCGGCAAGGAAAGTTTTTTCGTTCACCAACATCCCGATTTTCACGCTCTCACTTGCAAGTGCGACTTTCGTTTCCCAGAATCTTGGTGCCGGAAAAATCGACCGGGTGAAAAAAGGCGTTTGGACTTTGTTCGGACTTACGACAGTCTGGAGCATAATCTGCATGATTGTCGTTCCGCTCATCTCAAGATTTTTGATTTCATCAATAAGCGGCTCAACGAATCCGGAAATCGTGGACTACGGTTCAAAGTACCTCAATTTCATGCAGCCGTTCTACATCGTGCTTGGGGTACTTCTGGTGACAAGAAATTCTCTTCAGGGATTGGGGAGCAAAATCCTTCCGCTGATTTCTAGCATAATCGAGCTTCTGGGAAAAATTCTTTTTACGGCCATAATAATTCCGCGTCTGGGAACATGGGGCATAATCCTGTGCGAACCGCTGATTTGGGTCGCAATGACAATAGAACTTTTAATCGTCTATTTCAATAATCCAATTTACAAAAAAAAGGACGGAAAAAAATGGCAAACGAAAAATGCATAGCAAAGGCAACCGGGAAACCGCTGGCCGCATACGCAACAAAAAAGGAAGCAAAAGAATCTGCTGCCTACGCAAAGAAAAAATACAAGTCGAAGCTGTACGTCTACAAGTGCGAACGATGTGGATCTTTTCATCTTGCGCCAAAGGAATCGAAAATCCACGTGAAGAAAAACGCATGTCCATGCCGCGACAGTAACGGTCAGCCAAAGGCATTGTATAAAAGAAAAAAGGACGCAATGAAGCAGCTTGAAAAAAGTCAGGCCGAGCAGCACGTCAAGCTCCGCGTATACAAGTGTCCGCACAAACTTTTCGGCGGATGGCATCTTACACACACGGAGCCGATTGACAAAAAACGGAAGTAAAAAAATAGGACACCCGTTTTTGAGTGTCCCATTGTGTCTGAATTAAAATCCGATGCAGAAACCAGCCCGCGTCTGAATCATTTCTCGACTGGCTTGTACTCAAACGTGATGTAGAGCGTCTCCATTTCCTGAAGCTGGTTTGCCGCAGGATCAACAACGGAAGGTCTCTTTCTGTCGAGCTTTCCATCCGAACTTCTGGCTTCCGGCGGTGGCGCGCTGACCCATTCGTTGTAGATGTTGTAGCGCGTGCATTTTCCGTCGTCGCTTGATGTGTAGCCCTTGGATATCGGACGGTAATTTTCACCGTTGACTTCGATGCTCTTCACTTCGATGCAGTATCCGGGGAAAAGCTGTTCGCCATTTGAAATTGCGATTGCGCTGAATGCAAAACTTTTTGCCTTTTTGAATTCGGTCTGGGTAAAATCAAATCCGACCGTGTATGTTCCAGGTCCCGTAATCTCCACGTCCTGAGGGATGAGTCCGTCGGTCATTGAATCAGGATTGTAGACATCGCCGACTGAATATGTGAAATTCCAGTCCGCACTGTTGTACATGAGCCAAGCAACCGCACGGTCGGTCACTCCCACAAATTCATTGTGCTTCAAAACTTCGGGAGCCTCGGCATAGCGTTTTTCGATTCTCTCCCTGCAGATTTTCGCCCACTCGGATTCTGAATGGGATTTGAGGGAATCATAGCTTCTTGCCTTGTAGAAATCTGCCATCTCCTGATACTTGAACCCGGTATGCCTGTCAAAATATCCCCATTCGCCAAGGTCCCACATCACTGGGCAAAGATTGTACATGTCGCAGTTGTCAAGGAAATTTTCATGCCACTCAAGCGTGTTGTCCTTGATTGTTCCGTCGCTCTTTACCGCAGTTCCGTATTCACCGATTATTACGCCGTAACCTTTTGAAACAAAATTGTCCGCCATCTTTTTGAGATTGACGTTCATCTCCTCAACCTCGCGCTTCAGTCCCCAGTGTCCTACGCTTGAACCGCCGCAATAGCCCCAAGGTGTATAATAGTGTACGGAAATAAACAGCTTGTCCTTCGCCGTGTCAGTCGGCATGACAAAACGTGAGTCGCATGTCCTGTCGATTTCAGTGCCGTAACCCGGAATCAGAAGGAATCGTTCTGCATTGTTTCCACCGGTGGAGCGCACCACGTCAACGAAAGTCTGGTTGATTTTGTTCGCCGTCGCAAAACATTCGTCCTCGGAAAGAGCGCCGCTGTCGGGAACTGCCTCAACATCATTAAGACGGTTTCCAATCTCCTCGTTTCCGCCTTCAAATATGACTTTCTCGGAATAATTCTTGAACCGGTTCGCAAGCTGAGTCCACATGGCGATGTAAAGCTCCATTGCGTCCTTTCGTGTCTGCTCGGTGTGAGAGCCGAACATTCCCCACCAGTCTCCGTCCCAGTGGTCGTTGAAAATCACGTAAAGCCCTGCGTCAAGAGCATAGTTCACAATCTCCTCAACGCGGTCGATATATGCGGTCCCGATTCTGTAGTCACGGTTCTTCCAGTCCATTGCGTTTGTCCATGCGACCGGAATCCTGATGCAGTCAAAACCTGCGGACTTGTAAAGCTTCATCATTTCGGGAGTCGTAACGGGCTGACCCCAGAAAACCTCATACTCTTTCGGGTCCTTTCCCAGTCCCAAATCATTCGCGCCGAAAGCTTCCATCGTATTGCTCAGGTTGATTCCGTTTCCCATGATTTTGGAAAGCTCCAGAGCGGTAAGAGAGGAATTGAATTCCTGCGGCTTTGTGACAGTCTTGCTGGACGTGTCGGGGATTTTTTTCGATTTTCCGCACGATGCCAACATTCCAAAAGAGAGAGCCGCAAAAAGTGCTGCGGTCAAAACTTTTTTTGTTCCCATTAGATTCTCCAGATTCAAATTTGTGCCGGGCTAAAAACCCATTGCCTAAGGAACCGCTGATAAATGCTTCCCGTATCAATCAGCGGTTTCCTAAATCCTACACCCTTGCCGCGAATCTGGAAATCTTAGAATCTTTTAATGAAACATCTAAAAACTTCAGTTTTTAGATGTAACTCTGAAAACGCGATGTTTAAAAGCCTGTAATTTCAGGCTTTTAAACTCGCAGTCATCTCTAAAAAATCATTGAAAATGAGTTTTTAGAGATGACGTTTTACTTGAATTTTTTGCATCTTCCCCCGCACAGGAATTTTCACTTCACAAGAATCTTGTCAACGATTCCGTAGTCTATCGCTTCCTGACCCTGCATCCAGTAGTCACGGTCGGTATCACGGACAACATCCTCGTATGGACGGCCGCAGTTTTCGGACAGAATCCTGTTGAGCATTTCCTTTGCCTTCCTGAGTTCGGTCGCCGCAATGTCAACATCCGACGACTGGCCTGCACATCCACCGAGAGCCTGATGAATCAGAACTTTTCCGTGAGGAAGAATGTAGCGCTTTCCCCTGGTTCCGCCGGACAAAAGGATTGACCCCATGCTGCACGCACGCCCCACGCAGATTGTCGCAACGTCAGGCTTTATGTAGTTCATGGTGTCGTAGATTGCCATACCCGCATCGATGTCGCCGCCCGGTGAGTTTATGAAAAGCTGGATGTCCTCGTTCCCCTCCGACGAAAGATAGAGAAGCTGCGCGATTATGCTTTCCGCCATGTCCTCCTCAATCTCCCCGACGCAGTGGATGATTCTTTCCTTTAAGTTGTATGTCCAGACATCAGTCTGATTTCCCATTCCAGGTATGATTATCATGATTATGCCTCCTTGTTAAAATGCACTCCCCTACTTCGCCAAAAATCCGCCGGACCTTTTCTGCTTGTGCCGCCTCTCGTTCCGGCAGTATTCTTCTATTGCGGACGCGCTCGGTCGTTTTCCTTCAAGAACCTCGTCTATCTGAATCCTCTTGGCGACATTTGAAATCTCCTCGGAACTTAGGGAGAATTTGTCGGAAAAATTCGAGACCGTCTTTTCATCCAGCCAGTCGATTTTGTTCTGCCAGATTTTGAGCTTGGACTCGTCGGTCGGCTCGGGGAAATAAATCTTTCCATAAAAATTGTTGTCGAAAGAGTCGTCGTAGACATCGCAGATTGCAATCAGTATGCCGGAAAAAGTCTCCATTATCTCCTCAAAATTTTCCTGCACAATCTGCATTACGGTTTCCATTCCCGTGTCTGGATTCAGATAACGCTTCTGCAAAAAAATCGACGCACCCTCAAGGACAAAGACGGGCTTGTGGCGGCCCTCCAGTTTTTCCCTGTCGCTGAATTTTTTGTATGTCGCGAACAGGGCCTTGATTGAGTCCGGGTTGTCCATAAGCTGCGCGGAAACGGTCCTAAGGTTGAACGAAAACACACTCCTCTCCGACTTTTTTGCAATGGTGAATGCGGCCTGTTTTTTCGCGGTCTTCCGCACACCCGTGAACACAAAGCTGATTCCAGACGGAAGGTCCTTTCTTTTGAGCTCCTCCTGCTTTCCCGCAAATGAGTCGTGCTTCAGAAGCTCCGAATATTTTTCAATCTTCTCTTCAATCTCGTCGGAAAAGAAAACAGTCCTCTCCTGAATCCTCGACACCGGAATCAAAAGCTCGTCGTCGCCGTCATCAAACTGCGGGAACACAATCCGCGGACGGTTTCCAACAATCGCGTAGCTCACATATTCTGGGATTATATAGAAGCTGTCCCCATTTTCGGACTCCACCTTTTTTATGAGACGCTTTTCCGCAAGGCTGGTCAGGTCGTCCCTGTATTTTACAAGGTACAGCGGATTGCATCCCAAAAACTCAGGGGAAGCCAGGTCGTAATACGAGACAGGACTTTCTCCAAGCCGGTAGAACGCAAAAAATATGCAGCAGAAAATGACAGTCTCGGAATCGTCCGTGTCCAGATAGGATTTCAAAATCTTGAGCGAACGGTCGAACTCCTTTGTCCTGTACGGTCTGAAGCAGTTTCTCTTTAAAATGTTGAACAGAATGGAGACATGGCGCAGAAGCCCGTCAAGTCCGGAAACAAAATTACCCATGGCCGTCCTCCGCTAAAATTCGTCGGGGTGGTTTCTGTAGTATTCAGAGTCGTGGCCCTCCGAATCCTCGGCATCAAGAAGACTCTTGAATTCCTCGTGCGACACTATCCAGTCGTAGATTGCGGAATTCTCGTTTGCGGCGGCATAATGGGTGAAGTTCCTCCCAAGAAGGTCCGTCACCTCGGCTATTGCACCTGACGCAAGAAGAGCGGCCAAAACTTCCGGATTCTCGTTGTTCTTCGCCACCCAGAAAATCGGACGGCTCATGTCGGATGTCTCAAAATTGGGGGCAAAACCGCTTCCAAGGATTTTCACAATTACGTTCGGATTCGGATTGCAGCACACGTTGAAAAAAGTCTCCTCCTTCTGCGCGTCCATCATTATCTCAAGGACATTCGGATTGGGATTGCTCATCGACGCAAGCTGGAACGGTGTAACGCCCTTTTCGTCGGGGTCGTTCACGCTGAAAAACGTGCAGAGATACTGGGCCATGTCCTCGCTTTCGTTCAGTGCGGCAAGGTGAAGAAGAGTTCCACCGCTCGTGGTCTTAACATTGCTGTCCGCACCGGCCTTCCGCAGAACAACAAGGACATCGGAATTTTCATTCCATCTGGCAGCGTTCATTATTGCGGTCCACCCGTCCACGTCCCGCTCCTCAAGGTCAAAGCCCTTTGTCAGGACGTACTCCATTATTGATGGACTCTTGTTTTTCGCAGCCTCAATCAAAAGGGACTCATTTTCGTTGTCCCGGGCATCAATGTCGGCACCGCATTTGAGGAGCATGTCTATCACCTCGGGATTCGGTGTATTGGAACCGGCAACAAGAAGAGGTGTGGCTTCAAATTTTGTCCTTGCCTCAATGTCCGCGCCCCTGTCCACAAAAAACTTGACCAGATTCGGGTCGGAAGTTGCAGCGGCATAATGAAGGACAGTCCAGCCGTCGTCGGTAGCAAAATCCATGCCGTAGCCGCAGGTGCTGACAACGTAGTCCAGAATTTCGGTTCCGCGCCCGTCGGAATTCAGTATGGACGCAATCAATACGAAGATTCTGTCCTCCTCGTCGAAGGATTCAAAATCCTTGAGCAAAAGTTTCACAACATCCAGATTCCCGGCCGCCACAGCGTTCTTGAACAAATCCCTGCCATCATCAGTCATACATCAAACCCCATTTTCTAAGATTACTTCCATTATAAACGCTGATTCGCAAATTGTCATTTTTTTTTGCAAAAACAGCCCTGCTATCAAAACTGTTACCCGGTGGACCGCCTTGTGATGTCAAAACTGTTACCCGCATTGAGTTTTTCCCCAGATTGATATGGCCGAACAGTAATTTGTAGGGACTTCCACGCTACATATAGTGTTTCTGGACACATTTTGCTATCAAAACTGTTACCCTGGGAACAGCAGATTAATACACGAAGCATTAATCTACGGAACAAAAGTTCCTCCATCCCTCAAAAGTTATCAAAACTGTTACCCGCAGCATGTGTTTTTTTATAGAAGAAAACAGAATAAAATCAATTTAACTATACAAATCTACAGGAATAATTTTGTTTACCGTGAAACATTTTTGCTAAAGTTTTTTCACGGACATGCCGATAGCAAAACTTCTCCATTCCGCCAGATTTTTTCTGGATTTCTTTTTTTTCGGGTAACAGTTTTGAAAAAAATGCCGCTTTTTTGGAAAAATTTGGGCGAGTAACACTTTTGACAGCATCCAACAGCGATTAGAGTGGGTTTTAGGGATTTTTGGTAACAGTTTTGATAACAGAATACGCAAAACCACGCTATATATAGTGTATAAATAATGAAAAATATCCATACAGCCATAGAAACTTGTTCCGAACCGTATCCTTAGGTAACAGATTTGATAACAAAAGTCCCGCAGCACAGGCGCATCCAAAGGAGGGGTAACAGTTTTGACAGCTTTTTACACAGAATGGCTGTGGATTATGCGCCCACCGGTAACAGTCTTGAAATCATGTTGAAAAGTTTCGCAAATCATTGTATTACATAGACTTAGAAAATGGACCAAAAAAACATGGGTAACAGTCTTGACATCAATCCGTCACAGTTTTGAAATCTCTTCTATATATACTAATAATTAACTATTAATATATAAAAGGCTAATAACAGAGAGCCAAAAGCTGTGGAAAACCCCGAATTTTGTTGTCAAAACTGTTACCCGATGGAAAAACACTCCTAAATGTTTGCTGTAATCAAGGCATACCTCTTGTCGTCCTTCAGAACAGGTGTAGGACTTTTGTACAATGTTATGCCGCTACCGTCCGGAGAGATTGTAAACTTGACCTCGGGATAGTATTTTTCCTTGATTTCCTTAAGCTCATCAATCAGACGCTTGTAGTTGACCGATTCCTGGCTTCTGTTGGAATTTTCATCAGTAGGCATGAACTGCTCCACCAGCTTCTTCCTTGGCACAAAAAGGGGCTTTTCCAGACCGTTGTTGCGGTAGACAAGCCACGCATACAGGTCCTTCCCGGATGCACTGGAGATGTCCTTGTAAACGCTGTAGTCGATAGGAACTGCGTGGGCCTGGCAAAATCTGGCGAATTCTGCTGAAAGTATTATCTTGAACCGGCCAAACCTTGTGTCGTTGCCGTCATCAACCTCCATGTACTGAACACCCTCCGTAAAACGGATATTTCCTGTGGAGCGCGTGGTGACTGTGACATCGCCCTTTGGAGCGGAACCCTTGTCGTACATGTCCTCAAAAAGATATGCGGCCTTAAGCTCCCTTATGCTCTGCTCGAACATGAAAGTTGCATTGGAAAAGCACTCAAGCTGCTCCTTTATGTCCCCTCCCCTCTGCTTTGGAAGCTGCATTTCCTTTAGGAGGTCCGAAAGCGTGGCATATTCAAGGTAGACCGGGGAATCCTTTTGCGTGGAAATCACCGCGTGCGTGGTCAAAAGGCTCAAAAGAAGCCTTCCATACTTGCCAAAAGGGACATTCTTGGGTGAAGTCAGGGTCAAAATGATTCCGTTGCTTCCCTTGCGCACAAAGACCGTCTTGTTCACGTTCCTGAATGGAAGCGACGCTGTTGTGAAAAAGCTTGGAATGTAGCTTATCTGCTTGGACGTGGGCCTTGAAAGCTCTATGGCGAACATTTCGTCAATGGAAGTGTCCTCCGATGATGCCGCCTCCGTGTTTTCCATTGATACAAGCTCCATGCTCTCTGAATTCTTGTTGTCAGACATACCGGCCACCTATTTTCGGAAGATTTCACCGTTACTGGTGATGTATGCCTTGCCAAGCTCCATGTCCTGCCTGAGATACGACATGGCTGCCCTGTAGGCTGTTGCAAGGGAAAATCCGTTGGAGCAGAAAAGCCTCCTGAGCTCGTTCCTTTCGTCCTCCGTCACGTGGATTCCGATAAGAACGTCCTTGCGCTTTTTTTCGCCGGTTTCCTGGGTAACAGTTTTGATAGCATCCTGATTTTGTGCCGGGACTTCCTCTTTTGGGCTTTCCACAGGGGATGCAGGCTGTACGGGTGCGCTTGGTGCAAGTGTCGTTGCGAAGCTCTGCATGTTGCTTGCGATTTTTTCTTTCTGAAGCTCCGCGAATGTCGGGTTTTTCTGGTGGACTGCCATTACATTAACCTCTCTACAAGACCTGAGATTGCGGCTACGGTCTCCGGTTTGGCGGAAACTGCCTTGTCGAATATGTTTGTGTGGACGCTCTGGCTCTTGGAAAATGCAGGGTCCGTGGGGATTATTATGAAGTCGAACTTTCCGTCCGAGTTGATTGCGTTGAATGCCTCAAGGTAGGCGCTCTGTGTCTTGAGCCTCTTGTCCTGCTGATTCAGCACGATTTTATGGAAGACAGGCTTCACTCCGTACTGTGCTTCGACCGGTGCAAGGTTTTTTATGAAGATTTCCCATCCGTCCTTGGAAAATTCGTCCAGCTTCAGAACCGGGACAACCTCGTTGCAGCCTATGAATATTGATTTCTCAAACTCGTCGAATGCCGGGGAAGTGTCGAATATGCAGTAGTCGAAATGCTTCTCAAGCTCCGGGAGAATCTGCTTCTGGAATTTGAAGGGATAATGCTCGTTCTTTGCAAACTGCTTGAGGCTTCCCCCTACCCCGAACGTGGGGATTACAAAAAGGTTTTCCAGGTCCGACTGGTACACACATTCAAGGACTGGAATCCTGTCGTAGAGTATGTCCGCAAGCTCATGCTCAAAATCGTTCAGGAGCCATGAACTTGAGTTTCCCTGGGGGTCGCAGTCTATGTACACGACTTTTTTTCCGCGCCTTGCCATCTCCACGGCTACCGATACTGAGATGCTTGTTTTTCCTGTGCCGCCTTTCTGCAGTGCGAACGCATACGACTTCATCTTGATTCCTCCAATTTTTGTTTCCGACATGATAGGCCTTTAAGCGTTTAATGTCAAGTTAATATTTTAATGCAAATTAAACGGTTTAACAAATGTTTAATATTAGATTACTCGTTGTTAAATAATTTAACGGTTAAATTGTTTAACTGTTAAACTTTGGTTAAATATCTTGTAACTGTTGGTTAAATGTGTGTTTAATTAAAAATGACCGCTGAAAAATGGTTTTGGAAGGTTTTTTTGAAAAATTTGGGAACCATGTCAGCCAGATGCAATGGCCCGCCAAAACGAATTCTCGCGCGTCTGGAGGGAAAACATTAAAACTGGCCGCCGAACAAAAAAGTGCTAACCATTTTCCATATTATGTGGTAAAATATAGGGAATCGGGGTCAAAAATCTTTGCCTAAAAAAATATGGAGGTTTTTATGAAAAAAACAAAAATGCTGGCGGCCCTTACTGCTATGGTTCTGGGGCTGGTCTTTGTTTCTTGTCCAAGTCCGAACAACGGAGTGAGCCCAAGCCCTGCCAATCCAGAAAATCCGAATTCGGGAACTTCGAATCCAGAAAACAGTGGGTCAACATCAGGTTGGACGCGCAATGATAGTGGCAAAATAAAGACGGAAAACAATGTTGTTCTGGAAAAAACAGAGGAAGTGAATATCTCAGCCGCGACTGTTACAAGAGTGGGGGATAATGGAGCTTTTAGAACAGGTACAGGATTAACAAGTCCTGTGACAATCAGTCCCTATGCCATAGGAAAATATGAGGTTACGCAGGAACTTTACGAAAAGGTTATGACTGGCAATACTGATGGAGTTTCCGCAACTCCCTCGATTTGTGTGCCGGGAAGCACTGACTGTGCCCTGCCATCGAGTGTTGCTGGAGAACAGAAATATCGCCCTGTTGAAAATGTGAGCTGGTTTGATGCTGTCTATTTCTGCAACAGGCTTAGTGAAAAACTTGGGCTTGATAAGGCGTATAATATAACGGTAACCCAAAAAGATTCATCGGGGAAAATTATAGCTGCCACAGTTGAATTGATTCCAGGAAAAAAAGGCTACCGTATTCCTACGGACGAGGAATGGGAATTTGCCGCGAGGGGTGCAGATACGGAAGCTGATGCGTGGAATTACATATACAGTGGTTCCAATAATATAAATGAGGTGGGATGGTATCAGTGCAACAATGACGGAAGAACACCAACTGATACTACTGATATTACCAATGCTCCAGCGAACCGTGGAACACATCAGGTTGGCCAAAAGACTGCTAACTCCAAAGGAATATTTGACATGACAGGCAATGTCTGGGAATGGTGCTATGGAGAAAACTCCAACCAGGCAAAACGTGATTCCGGAGGCTCATGGGCCATGAACGCCAATAATTGTTTGGTAAAGAACCATAATGCTGGAATGTCCGAATTTTCGGGAAATTCCTCAACAGGAATCAGGCTTGTGCGTTCGTTGTAATCTTCCAATAATATAGAAGAAAATTAAAAAGGGACTACCCAAATTTTCGGGCGGTCCCTTTTTTTGTGTCGCTATAAATCTACAAATCCTTGCGCTTGGTCAGAAGAATGAAGGCCCCGAGCATACACAGCAGGGGAGGGACGGAGAAAAGCAGCCTCTCCCTCACAATTACATCACGCGCCTGCTCAATTTCGTCCGTGTATTTTATCCAGTCTATTCCAATTCCTGTGATAAGCACCGAGAACGATGTGGAGAGCTTCAGCATGAGAGTCTGGAGCGATGAAATCATGCTGTTCTGTCTTTTGCCGGTCTTTTTTTCACCATAGTCCACGGCGTTTGCGATGAAGACCGAAATCAGCACGTATGCTATTCCAAGTCCGAACGCAAGGAACAGTGTCGGGATTGTGATTGCCCAGAAGCCCATCTTTCTGTTGACGAACACCATGACAAGGAAAGCCATGTAGCCCAAAATCGCGCTGACGGTTCCCACAATGAAGATTTTTCGGTTTGAAAGTTTCTGCCTGAGCATTGGATAGAAAAGACCCATGCTCAAAAATTCGACTACGCCCACAAGAACCATGTAGACCGTGTAGAGCTTGTTGTAGTCGAATGTGCTGCCGAACATGTTCAGCTCAATGTTTTCATGCTCGAAGACGTACAGAACAAGGTTCATCGTCATGCTGATGGCCGAGAAGAAAAGTATTATGATTGCGGCTACCACAAGTGCCTGGTCGTTGTGGAAGAGCGACGAAAAAATCTCCTTTATGGAAATGTTGGAGCTTTCCTCGTAGCGTTCCTTTGGCAGATTTATTACCGTTATGATTGTGAAGAATGTGTACAGACCCGCCGTTATGAAGGAGAAAATCATGAAGCCCTTCCTGTAGTTCTCCGGACTGATTCCGCCACCAAGCTGCCTGACGCACATCATTGTGAAGGCTGTCGCAAGTCCGGTGCCAATTCCCGACATGATTCTGGTGAAGAGCGTCAGATTTTCCCTTGCGCGCCCCGGCTGTGTGATTGCTGGAATGACCGACCAGTAAGGGATGTCGCTTATCGTGTAGGTGATTCCGCAAAGGAAGTATGTGATTGTGATGTAGATTTTGATTCCTGTCTGGTTCAGTTGGTATGGGACTGTGAACATTGCGGCGATTACAAGCGAGTTCAGGACCGCTCCCGAAAGAATCCATGGCTTGTAGCGACCGTGCTTTCCCTTTGTCTTTGCGACTATGGCCGCCATAATCGGGTCGTTGAATGCGTCGAATATGCGGGCGACCATCAAAAGTACAGCAACAAAGGACGCGCTCACATTCAGGACCGAATTGTAATAGTAGAGCGTGTACGACGAAACAAGAACGTAGGCAAGATTTTTACCGAATCCGCCCAGCGAGTAACCAAAAATTTCTCTTTTCTTTAATTCTTCCATGTGGGGATTGTATCAAAAATCCGTCGTTTAAGGAACCATCTATTTTTCCTCGTCCTCCGAGATTTTGTCCATCATGCTGTGGAGGAGTGACAACAGTTTTGGGGCCTTCTGGAGGTCAAGGATGTTCGAGCATGCCATCTTTTTGGGAATGTCGGCGCACTTTTTTTTCAAGGCCCGACCTTCACCTGTCAGGCAAACCAGTACGGTCCTTTCATCCTCCGAGCTGCGGCTTCGTGTAATCAACGAATTCTTTTCCATTTTTTTCAGAACCGGGGTGAGGGTGCCGGAATCAAGAAAAAGACGCTTTCCCAAATCCTTCACGGTAACGCGGTCCTTTTCCCACAGCGAAAGAAGGGTGATGTACATGGTGTAGGTGAGTCCGAGCGGTTCCAGAAGAGGCTGGTATCTCCGGATGATTTCCTTTGAGCAGACGTATAGCGAGAAACAGAGCTGGTTGTCCAGGGCCAGCGGATTAAAGTCGTTTGGCAAATCAAGTGAGTCCATGGAAAAAATTATATAGAATTTTCTTGACAAATGCAAATAGATTTTGTATATTTTAATTGTACACAATCTAATTTTGCAAAATAAAATCACAGGAGGCATGGAATGACGGTTTATGATTTTACGGTGAAGGGCAGGGATGGAAAGGATGTTCAGCTTTCGGACTACAGGGGCAAGGTTCTGTTGATTGTGAACACAGCGACAGGATGCGGTTTTACACCGCAGTACAAGGGATTGCAGGAACTTTACACAAAATATAAGGACAGCGGATTTGAGATTCTGGATTTTCCGTGCAACCAGTTTATGAACCAGGCTCCGGGAAGCGACGAGGAGATTCACACTTTCTGCACCGGACGCTTCGGGATTACTTTTCCGCAGTTCTCGAAGATTGATGTGAACGGCAAAAACGAGTCCCCGCTTTATGGATTTTTGAAGGCACAGGCAAAGGGAAAAATCGGGCCGAGCATCAAATGGAATTTCACAAAATTTCTTGTTGACAGGGAGGGCAAGGTCAAACTAAGGTTCGCCCCGGTGGACACCCCCGAAAAAATCGACGGGTATGTTTCAAAAGAGATTGGAAGCGCATCATCTGTTTGACAGATTGCTTGAATAATCCGGAAACGTACAATAGAATAGAAGGGACTTTTGTTTTGGGAACCGTTGCTTGCCAGCGGTTCTTTTGTTTTGTTCGGTGGAAGGAGCGCATAAAAAATGGAAAGGCCTGATTTTGACAGCATCAAGAGTTTTGAGGAGTTCAGCAAATACTACTGGTACAGGGACGAGCTTATTAAAATCTGCCGGGCACATGGGCTTAAATGTGTCGGGAGCAAAATCGAGCTGAACGAGGTCGTCAGGGCATACTTCTCAGGGGAAAATATTCTGCCGGAAAAAAAGCCTGCCCGCAAAAAGGGATGCGCCACAGAAAAACTTTGCCCGGAGCTGGGGATTATTGAGTGCGGATTCACATTCGGAAACAGGTTCAGGGAATTTTTTTCTGAACAGACCGGCGAAGCTCATTTCAAATTTAACGTGGACATGGTTGCGACCGTCAAGGCCGTAAAGGAAAACGGGGACGAATCATTTACGCTTGGCGACCTGCTGGATGTCTATTACGGAAAAAAGGTCTACGCAAAATATGACAGATCCGCGCTCCAGTGGAACAGATTTGTGAAGGACTTCTGCGCGGATGATGCGACAAAAGTTTTTGGCGAACGTCTCAAGGCTGCCGCTGCCCTGTGGAAAATAGTCAGGGAGTCAGACATGGAGAAAGTGTATTCAAGGGAGCTTCTTGAAAAATACCGGGACTCTATTTTTTAGGGTCCACCGAAAGAAAGTCCGCCGCCGAAAGGGCCGCCACATTTCCTTCGCCCGCTGATTTTGCATACTGATATGGGGTTCCCGTAATGTCTCCTGCTGCAAAAAAACCGGGGATGTTCGTGCGCATCCTGCGGTCAACCTTTATGTGGTTTCCGTCCATCTCTATGCCCGAAATCAGCTGCGCGGGCGGTATGTTTTCCCTTAGGATGAATACGCAGGAAACCTCAAGCTCGCCACCGTCGTAGGAAAGTTTTTCGGCCTTCATTCCACCGCTGATTTTAAATTTTTTTCCGTCAAGGACCTTGCATTTTTCTGAAACGGAAACGCTTTCCTTGTACTGGGGAAAATAGTAGACTTCGCCGCAGATTTCGCTGAGGAAATTTGCTTCCTTTTCTTCGTTCTTGGAGTAGGAGATTACGGCAACATTTTTTCCCTTGAACAACATTCCGTCGCAGGTCGCACAGTAGCTTACACCGCGTCCAAGAAAATCGGTCTCGCCGTCAAGGGGTTTTCCGAATGAGATTCCGCCCGCAAGTATTACGGATTTTGACTCGAACATTTCCTGGCCGGACAGAAGCGTAAAGTGGTCGCCCATCTGGTAGACATTGGTGATTTTTTTCTCCGTCACGCTGATTCCAAGTTTGGACATGTGCTCGGATAGTTCCTTCTGGATTTGGCTTCCGTCTTTCCCGAAGAATCCCAGAAAGTTCTTGATGTCATGTGTGGAGTTGAGTTTTCCGCCAAGGATTTTGTCGCCAAAGAGGAGTATGCTCTTGTTTCTTGCGACCGCAGTTGTTGCTGCCGAAAGTCCTGCGACCCCTGTTCCAATGATTGCAATGTCTACCATATTATACGCTCCGGATTATTGCAGCGCGAATGACCTTAGGTCGTCCTTGCTTCTTCCACCGACCGATGTTGCGGCTGGCTCCCCGTTTTTGAAAAGTATGAAGCACGGTATGCTCATGATTCCGTATTTCTGTGCAAGCTCCGGGTTGTCATCAACATTGAGCTTCCCGACCTTTATCTGTCCGTCCAAATCGTTTGCAAGCTCTTCGACAACAGGCCCCATCATCATGCAGGGACCGCACCAGCTTGCCCAGAAGTCAACGAGGACCGGTTTTTCTGATTTTAAGACCTCAGAATCAAAATTGTCGTTGTTCAAAGTGGTTTCCGCCATAGTATTTTCGCCTCCCGCTTTTGTTTTTTGAGTTAAACTCTTCTATATTATAATATAACATGGTTGGTGCGGTGGCGTGGTATAAAAAATTGTTTTATTTGGACGGCTTTTTCTTGTGAAAATTTAAGACAATACAAACATTTGCTTTGTGTAAATTTTTTGATGAATTTTAATAACTGTGCTATAATTTTTATAGGAGACAAAATATGGAAAAAACTAAAAAACATAATGAGACGCTTCTTACAAAATACGGTATCATGGCTTTTCTGGAGATTGTTGTTTTTATGGCTCTGTTCCTTTTGGTAACGACTTCGCTGACAAAAAAGCCTGTCGAAACCATATACACGGAGTCAATCGAGAATATTCTGGAGCAGTCGGTGCAGAACGCTGAGTCCTGGTTCAGAAATCATGTGGAGCTTCTGAGGGTTTTCCAGAATTCGGTTGTTGATGCGACTACGGACCGTGAGACTATCAAACAGACTATAAAGACGAAGAACAAGCCAGAGGGCTTTGAATATGTGATGGTGTTCTGGGATGACGCTACCGGTGCAAAGGACGGTGGACCAGAGACTTACAATACCAAGGGCGGCATTTCCGAGGTCGGTATTCTTGCGAAGGAATACTGGAAGATGCACACAGGCTCAGATGTTGACGTGTGGCTGGAGTCACCGCGTCAGTCCAATGCCGGTGGATTCAACATGCCGCTTTTTGTCAAGTCCAATTTTACGGATGCTGCCAACGGTGCGCTTGTGCGTGGCGGTATGGTCGGATTTCTGGAGCTGGAGCCTATAAACACTCTTGCAAGGACTTTCTATAGGACCGGAAAGATTTCCATTTACGATGACAAGGGAGAGCTTCGCGCGGGCGAGGACATTCTTGGCTACGAGAATCTGGGCGAATACAGGGTGATGGAAAAGGTCTGCACACTTGCGAACAAGACTTGGACGGTGGTTGCTGCGATTACGAACGAGGAGCTTGGGGAGATTACCGGGAACCTTAGGCGGACTTCGATTATCGGGGGGCTTGTGGTTGCGGTACTTCTGGTGGTCTGCATTCTGATTATAATCAAGATTATGATTGGAAAGTTTGATTCAATCAAAAAGAACATTGACAATCTGAACACGGGGGACAAGGATTTGACCAAGCGTCTTACAATCCACCACAACAACGAGATTTCCCATGTGAAGGAGTCGGTCAATACATTTGTGGACACGGTTCACTCGACGGTGAAGGATATCGGACGGGCGAATCTGAATCTGCGGGAGACGTTTGGAAATGTGAAGAGCGGACTTGACGAGACCAAGGTGCAGATTGGGAAAATCATGGAGGAGATTGAGGATGCAACCAAGACTCTGGAGAGCGAGGACAGGTGTGTGGTGCGCACAAGTTCTTCTGTCACGGAGATTTCCGGGAGCATAAAGGGATTGAACTCGATGATTGAATCCCAGGCAGCTTCCATTACCCAGGCCGGGTCCAGCATTGAGGAGATGATTGGAAACATCAAGTCGGTTTCGGTCGCGGTGGACAAGATGTTCTCCGAGTTCGAGGCCCTGAACGAGGCCACTTTGGATGGAATCAAGAAAAACCAGGTGGTGAACGAGCTTCTGGAGACTGTGTTGGCGCAGAGCAAGTCTCTTCAGGAAACAAACAGGGTGATTTCGGACATATCGTCCCAGACCAATCTTCTTTCCATGAACGCCATGATTGAGTCTGCACATGCGGGCGAGGCGGGAAAGGGGTTTGCGGTGGTTGCCGAGGAAATCAGAAAACTGGCGGACACAAGTGCAACACAGTCAAAGAGCATTGGCGAAAATCTTAAGACGGTCGCGGCCAACATCACCAAGGTTGTGGAAAGTGCGAACGCGAGCAAGGTTTCTTTTGAACGTGTGTCGGAGAAGACAAAGAACACTTCACAGATTGTCGAAAACATAAAGAGCGCGATGGAGGAACAGAACGAGGGTTCCAAGCAGATTCTTGAGGCGCTTTCGGAGATGAACAGCACGACCAGCAATGTCCAGTCATCCAGCCGGGAGATTGAGATGGGGACAAGGGAGATTCTGGATTCAATCTCCAGCCTGAAGGAGTCTTCGTCGAACATGTCCAGCAACTTCAACATGATTGTGGAGACTACTGAAGCGACCAAGCGGACTACTGCAAATCTGAGTGCTCTTGCGGTTGACATGACCAACGCCGTGAACGATATTTCGCAGAAGATTGATGAGTTTAAGGTGTGAGCTAAGGAACCGCTGATTAATACACGAAGCATTAATCAGTGTTTCCCTAAAATATCTGCACTGTTTTTTTGCCGACACATATTCCGTTGTACCAGAACTCGATTTTGTACTCACCCGGATGGTACGCGCCTGGGGTATGACTTCCCCATCCTGATTGAGATGAATAGGGGCTGACCTCCATCGTGTAACCGTCCGGGCTTGATTCACCGGTCATAAGGGTTCCGTCTGGCTCCAAAATTTTTATGAACAGGTTTTCATGTTCATAAAAACTTGATGCCAGGAATACTTTGTAGTCTATATAAAGGTATGTAATTTCCGAAGAATCAAGATTGGTCGAAAAGTTTTTATAATTATACAGGCCTGCTATTTTCACGTGGACTTCGCTGTTCAAAAGTTTTTCGTAATCATTTTTCAGTTTTTCATTTTCCTCCTGCAATTTGTCCCTGTCGCTTTGGACCTTTTTGATTTCGGTCTTCAGCTGTGTGCTGTCATTCTGGAGCTGGATGCTGTCGGTGCTTATTCTTTTTGCATTGTCCTCAAGTTCTCTGTTTTTTTCTTGCAGTTCCGCATTTTCTTTTTCAAGTTGATTTTTTTCCGCCTGGATTTTTTTCCAACTCACATAGTTCCAGATGGCCATTGCGCTTAGGGCGATTGTGGAAATTAAAAACAAAAACGCGAGCCAGAAGCAGATTCTTCTTCCGCCTCTTTTTTTCTTTTCCGGAATCCTGTAGGATGCGACAAGTGTTGGTTCTGATGTTTCTTCGCTCATTTTTTTCTCCAGTTTCTATGCCTGCAAATCTGCCAATGTTGAGGACAGCTCTTTTGGTAAACAGAATTTTGTTTTTCCGCTGATTAAGTTAAGCTCGACAAGAAAGTTGTATTTTTCTGTCTTTGTCATATTTGGCCACTTTGTGTTTGCCTCGTCAACAATTTCATATAGATGAAAATATTCCGGCAAAAGGGACCCCTTTATTTCATCGTCGATTCCGAACAGCTCAAGTCCGTCCCTCCTGTAGCTCTGTGGCGATGACGCAATTTTTCCAATGGATGTGTCGTTTATCCATGTCACCCTTATATTGTATTGCTCGGAGAAGAATGCGCCGGATGTTTTGAGTGTTGGAATCTTTGTTGTGAATGTGGGCGCAATACCAAAGTTTTCGTAATACTGGTTAAGCTCTATATTTTTCAGGACCGAGCTTTTTCCGTAGTTCCAGAAGTCCACAATTTGTCTGTCGGTGAAAAACAGTTCGCCGGAATCAATTGGAATGTAGCCAAAGTTTATCATAAGCGAAAAAATGTTGAACTGTTCCGGGCGAGTGTTTTTGTAGTCGTTAACTTTGAGCGAAAACAGGATGTCATCTTTCTGGACGGAAAACTGCCTGTAGATATATTGCTTGTAATTCATTTTTCCCCCTTATGCAGAAAGACTTCTATTTTTCCGCTGGAACATTTACATTCCATTAAATCTGGATTTTCGGAAAATGTTTTTTGAAAAATATTGCTCGCCTCTGCAAGTTGGTTCATTTTTTTTATGTCGCACTCAAAAATCCATTGCGCTGGAATATTTGGGTTTATTGGAAACAGGTCTCTCAAATAGTCCTGATGGATGTCGCCAATATTTGCTCCCGATTTTTTATTTTGGATTATGGTTTTTGATAGAATCAAAACTTTTTCTGCGTCAGTGCATGTGTAAAAAAATCTGCATGGCAAATCGGTCAGTATTGTTTTTTTTGAAAGCTTTGCTTTTTTTGTCATCCAAAAATACCAAGCGTCCTGAAAGTATTTTGTATTTGTATATGACGAGCGGATTTTAAAAAATTCCAGTCTTCTTAAAAATGATTTGCCATCCGGTAGATTGCATCTCCATTTTCCATAATTTCCTGCCCTGTTCACATTAAAAAAAAGTCCAAGGTTTTTTGAAAATTTAATCGATTTTAGGTATTGCTTCAAAAGCGAAATAAAATATGGCGATGCGTTCCGGTAGTTGTTTAGATATACCATCATAAGTGCGGCGGAAATTTTTTCTTTACATTCACTGTGTTTTTTTAGGAGCGTGAATATTTTTTTTGTGGACGGAAAAAAATCGAATGGGGTAGGTTCGTATTCAAAGAAGGTCTGGGGATTTTTTTCTCTTTTTTTACCGGGGATTTTTAATTTGTTTATGTTCCAGCAAAGAAGCAGGATGTAGCGTCTGTCAAAATGGTCCTCGCCGGTCGCAAGATATTTTTCGGTCAGGTTCTTCAATATGCCAAGGTCTATTTCTTTGCCTTCAATCTGCCTGCAGTAATCTATGGAGAGATTGTCCTTGATTTTAAATATCATGGTTTCTGTCTGCAATTTGAATTCCCTTGAAAGAACTCCTGTCCGCATTTTGGATGCCAGCCCCATTCTTCTGGCCGCCAGTGACAGACTGTACAATGCCTCATGCGCCTTCATCGAGCAAGTCCTCCACATTTATAGTGGTATATTTTTCTATAACCTTGTCTGCGTTGGTCCTTATCCGAAATTCAACTCGGCGGGTTTTTGCCTTGTCCATTTCCTTTATGCCATATTTGTTTCGCCTGGTTTCCCCATTGGAATCATAAATCCAGTAGGCCCGGGAAAAAGAATAGCCGCTGGCGGAGATATGTGTCCTGACCCATTCCCTGTACGCATCCTGCTCTTCAGCTGGAATGTCTTTAAGGTAGTTTGTTCCGAGACAATAAATCAAGACGTTTTTGGATCTGTCTTGGCTTAGTTTGATTCCTGCAATATAATCATCGTCGCCCTGCTCTTCTTGTCCCAAGCGTGAGTCGGATGCGGTGAAACCTTCGATGCGGATTTCCTCGATGTCGTCTCTTTTTGGGGATTTGTACAGCAGGTATATCAGCTTCGGAAATATTTTTGAGAGATTTGTTTTGAACTTTTCCTTCAAGGTGGAGTCGTCATCTTTAAAAGCATCTGCCGCAGAAAATTTAAGAGTCAGAGTTTCCCTTTCAAATGTTGCGTTGCATTCTTTAAAGGTATCTTTCATCGCGTCGTTGATTTCATTGTAGATATAAACCTTTGTCTCGTTGTATTGATTCGCCGCCATGTTTTTTTCTTTGAGCGATGTTGTTACTCCGATTGTAAAGATGACAAAAACACAGCAGAGGGCCGCCATCAAATCACTGATGGACAGGTCGTAGCTGGAGCCTTCTCCGTCTATCCCTTTGTATCGTCTAGATCTCATATCGCAAATCCTATCTTCCGGAATTATACTTTTCTATTTCTTCACTCAATTGCAGCGTCGCCTCCGCAAACTGTTTTGAAATATCCTTGGTCGCATCGTGGAAACTTTTGAAATATGTCGTGAGATTTTCGCTGAGCATGTTTGTATATTTTTCCGTACTCATGTTGATTTCGGCAAAGATGTGTGCAATGTGTTCATCTATGGATGCGTATCCATCAAGAAGTTCCTTGCTGTTCTTTGTTACCTGGTTGCTTTCGTTTATTACTTTTTCAATCTGTGATGCGGAATCGTTGATAACGGAAACCTGAGCCTCATATGCCTGTACAATTTTTGATGTGAGTTCCGTTGTCTGCGAAAGTGTCTGAGTTGATTTATCAAATGCCTGGCTCAAAGCGTCCGAATTGCCGATAATTTTTTGAGATGTGGCATCTATTGAATTTGTGACGGAAAGGAAATTTTCTGGAAGCCTTCCCATTCCTTCGTTGACTTTTTCCATTACAGATGAAATCTTATTCAGAGTCTCAAGGTAGGATTCAAATTTAGAATTTATGTTGTCGGTAATTGCCTGTGTCAATGTCGATACGGCTTCCTCATTTTGCTTTTTGAATTCTTCAACGGCAGTTACAGAACTGTCTTTCATAATTCCAGCGGCTTCTTTTATATTTTGTGGAGCGGCCTGTAGCTGTGCGGAGCAATTTGAAAGAGTTTCGATAACCGTATTCAGTTCCTCCTTTAGCTTGTTGATTTCGCCTCGGATGATTCCTTCAATTGTTTCGTCCAGTGTAGATTTTATTGATTGTGTTACCTGCGAGCCTACCGTGTTTCCAAGATGATTTATGTTTGCGGAAACATTTTCCAGTTTTGTCATCATTTCTTCCATTGTCACTGGGAATGGTTTTAGGTTGTGGTTTTCATCAAGAATTGCCATGGCATCAACTTCTGTGACATAGAATTTTGAATCAAGATAATCGCACAGCTGCTTTGATATTGTGTTCAGAGTGTTTGAAAATGGATGAATCACTACAAAGTTGAGGTAGACCGATGCGAGCACTCCGACGATTGAAGTGTTGAATGCGTTTTTTAGTCCCGCAAGAAGACTGTCCACGCCATTTATTATTGATTCCAAGTCACCGTCACTTACTTTAATATCGGAAAGGCCTTCTGAAAATCCGATGAATGTTCCAAGAATCCCAAGCCCAATAAAGGTCCCGGGAATTATTTTCAGAAATGTCAGAAGTGGTGCGCGGTTCATGTCCTGAATCCATGTGTCCGTTCCAAAATATAAATCGGAGTTTGAGCGGGTCTTGTGATAGTCTTCGTCACCGGAAACGAGAAATGAATTTTTGTATGCCTCACAGATTCTATTTATTTTTTTATTTGATGATGCCAGCTTTGAGTATTTTCCATTTCCCGCAACCAGATTGGTAAAAAATTTGTGCATCGAAAAAGTGTTCAGTTTTAGGAAGAGGCACATAAAAAAAACAAAAACAGAAAAACCCATGTAAATAAAAAAATAGACATTATAAAATGAGAGACGGGAGATATTTTCGTTTGGCCAAATAAAAACAAGTGAGGCAATCAATAGCAAAGCCGTAAACATCAGGACAAGAAAGCCCTTGAACCCGCCTGGAGATTTTATATTGATTTTTTTTGCGTAGCCGCTTTTTTTTATATTGTCCACAGGATTTTCGAGAGATTCTTTGCCTGCATTTTGTGTTTCGTAAGTTTCTTCGGCTTTTTGGGGATTGCTTTCAAGTTCCTGTTGAACATATCCCTCCGGTGGCCCAAGATGTATTACATTATTTTCCATATTTTCGTTGCTGTCCAATTTTGTCTGTTCTTCCATAATGTTTCCTCCGTTTTAAAAACCAAAGATTGATTTCTTTTTTCCTTTTTTGTTTACGTTGTCGCAGAATGTTTCAAAATCTTTCTGCATTTTAATGCTTGTCTCGTTCAGTTTGTCCTTGAATTTCTGGCTCACATAATCTTGATTAATCAGATGGCAGAATCCAGAATAAAACAGGCTGAACGCATTTCTTTCAATGAGAATATCCAGAACATAATTTGCGTACATCTCATAAATATTTGCATATCCAGAGGCATTGCTCTCGTCGGGAAAATCTTTCAGATAGTTCATGCAGAGACAGATGAATGAAATCTTCTTGTGTCTTAGATATTCGTTCAGGGCATCCCTTTCTTTTGAGCTTCCAAGAATTTTCTGGTTGAGTTTTTCGCGGGTCTTTCGTTTTAATAAATATTCAACCATTTCTTTTATGGCTGCGTCTCTGGAAATCAATGAGAACAAAGACTGTCGGTCATCTATTTCAATTGAACTGTCTGCATCAGTGTTTTTTTTGTTCCGCAGAATGTTCAGAACTCTTGTGAACAATGCTTCCCTGTCATTTTTGAAAATGTTTTTTGCCTGCTCTATGTCGTTTGCCATGCCACGTTGGTCAATATGGATTAAATATGTTTCCAAATCACCATCGATTATTCTTTCTGTTGCCTTGCTTTTATTGTTTTCCAAAAGTGCCGCAATATTTTCGATAGAGGATGCTTTTTGCGTTCCCAGAATAAATGCGGCGGACATGTCGTTCAGTTTGGACAATTTTTGTTTATGTGCAAAATCGTTCCATTCCGCTTCTGAAAATGAATAAGTAAAACATGCAACCGTTTTCAAGTGCTGGTAATAGTCGGACGGAAGTTTTAGGGAAAAATCTTTTCCAGAGTTTGCCTGCTCTATATAAAAAAAATCCCTAAGATACGTTTCTTCCCTGTCCTTGAGGAGCTTGTTTCCTTCTAGAATTGAATTCATTTCGGAGCGAAGTTCTTCGTGGTTTATTTCTATTGGCTGATTGTAAATCTCAAGTTCCTGTAGCTTGAGGCTTTGGTATTCCCAGTACAGTTTTTCCAAGCATTTATCTGTGTTTAGTTTTTCAAATGAGGGTTTGCTTTTTACAAGCCTGATAAAGCTCTGCCAGTAGGATTCTATTTTGCAGTTGTCCTCCGCGGCCTTGATTTTTATCCAGCTCAATATCTCCTGCCGTGTTTTTTCCGATTCTCCATCCCAAAGATAAATTTGTTTTGCCGTGTTCAATAGTGCACCAACTTCAGACAGGTCAAGAACTCCATCGGACTCTTTTTCTTTTAGGCTGACATACATTTTTTCAAACAGGTGATGTTTCAGGTCTTTTTCAAAATTGAATTCATCGTTATCGTAATACTTAAATATGTTTTCAATTTCAAGAAGACAAAATTTAATCTGCTCGCCTTTTTCAATATCTTCGTTGTTGTCCGTAAGATTTTTGTCAACATCTGCAAAACATTGGTTTTTGAATTTTTCTACCTTCTGCAGAATATCATCTGGGAGTGGATGGAAGGGAACAAGGTTGAAAAGGATATAGACTTCCGGCTTGGTTCTAAGGTGCTGTTCAAAAGTGGTTGTTGGTGTTTTGTCTTTCACAAACCATTCGTAGACTGTTTTATAAGAATATGATTTTTCTTCGACTGTGGTGCGCTCGTTTTTTTGCAATGCAACCGTGCCGCCAAGTTCAAAAAGAGAATCTGCAAATCCTAAAGAAAAATCGTTGTCTTTTTCCATGAACCAAAGTCCTATATCAAAAAGAAATCGTTTTCAGAATCATTTTTTGCCTGTTCAATCTCGTCAAGGGAAAGCAGGCTGTTTCTTTTGATTTCGCCGGTAACAGATTTGTTTGTTTTTTTGTCGATAGCAGAAACCTGGATGATTCCATTTCCGTCAATTTCAAATTTTACATGAACCATGTCCCCCCTTTTGTGGGCACAGTCGAGGCTCAAGATTACCTGTCCAAGCTCCGTGTTTTCCAGGGGATTCTCGCTTTCTCCTTCAAGCACCGGCAACTTTACTTCCGTCATATTGTCAAAGCTCATTGGATAATCCGATTCAAAAGAACAAGGGTATGTATGGTTTTTTAAAAGCATTTTTTTACAAACTTCTTTTCCACCTCTCATTCCTTTCAGGCAAATAGAAGCGGGAAGCACGCTGGAGACAAATTCAATTTTTGATGAAGTACGTTTTCCTTCGTTCTCATTTTTAATTATTTTTTCGATTTCGTCTGAATTGTTTTCTGCCATGTCGTAGCGTGGTTTTTCTTCAAGCGTATGTATGATTGCGTTTGAGCCTTTTTTGTCACAGTATTTTTTGTAGGCATGAATTGCCGCACCCTCAGAGACGCATGTCTTTGGATCTATCTGTCCAAAAAGGATTTCTTTGTCGCTCAGTTTTCTTAGCGAGTCCTGGATGAAAAGACAGTTGCTCATGCTTCCGACCATCAGAATGGTATCGATGTTGTCCCATGTCATGTTGGCATCTTTCATTAGGTTGCTGCATTTGATTCTACACTTTTCTGTAAACTCATTTGTTATGTTTGCATATTTTTCTCTTGTGTAGATTTCTTCTACCGAATGTCCCTTGTATTCCATTGTAATTTTTGCGGAATCGACATTGGGATTTGACAATTCTTTTTTTAGCTTTTCAACATCAAGGGTAAGCTGTCCAACAGTTTTTTCTTTTTCGGTTCCTTTTTCAAGATTGAATTTGATTCCAAATTTTTTATTGAACATCTCGATGATGTTTCCGCGACAGATATTGTCCCAGTCTGCACCACCAAGCCTTGCGTCTCCATCTGTGCATTTTGTTGTGCTGGAGATTCCGTTTTCGTCTTTGAGCAAATCGATTATTGTTGCGTCGAAAGTTCCTCCGCCAAGGTCGAATACAAAAACTCTTTCCCTTCCGTTTTCTTTGAGGAACTTTGAAACTGTGCTGTATGAAAGAGCCGCAGCGGTAGGTTCGGTGATAACTTCAAGCACTTCAAATCCTGCCAATTCACCAGCAATTCGTGTTGCCTCTTTTTGTGCCTGCTTGAAATATGCGGGACAGGTGATTACAGCCTGTGATACTTTTGTTCCTAACTGGGCCTCCGCATCTTCCTTCAGCTGCTTCAAAATTTTTGACGATATTTCTTCTGGTGAAAAAATTTTATTCCAGTATTCATACGGTTTGTATTTTCCTGTGATTGGATTTTTTCTGACTTTATTTTTTTCACATCCCATCTGACGTTTTACAAGAGTCACAAGCCGTCCGTCCGTATCATTTGGCGTAAGCTCTTTTGCTTTTTTCCCGACTATAAAATTGTTTTCCTTTTCGCAGAAATATACTGCCGATGGAGTTACGAATTCACCGTCCCTGTTTCTGATTACGGTGGTCTTTCCGTTTTCATCAACCGCAGTCACGGTACAGTTTGTTGTTCCAAGATCAATTCCAAGCAAATATTCCATTTTATAGTTCCTTTGTGTTTTCCAAATAATTGATTATAGCTTCTATTTGAGTTTCCTTGTCGGAGAAAATATCTCCGATATTTATTTCATTGCAATAGTTATGGATTTTTTCGATGTCCATCTGACTCAGGAGATTTGACAGGTCAGAGTTCTTTGCCATTGCGTTTATGTTTGCGGCGGAAAGCAGCGTTTTTCTTTCACCAAATATTTTTTCAAAAAGACTCAGCCGGAAAGTTTCATCGAAATAATTATTCAGCAGCATCCTTGAGTGCATGTTGAAAATGTCCAGCTCGTCATCATCCGCAAGAGGGGAGGGAAGTGCGTCCGCTTTTTTCTCAACTTCAACATTCTCCCTATCCTTTGTTTCCGCATTTGGTTTTCCCTGGAAGCGGATTGGCTCGTCCTCTTCGCTCTCTGTTCCCGGATCCGCATAATTGAGGGAGCTCCCATTTTCTTTTTCATATTTCTTAAACAAATCCTCATAGTGACAGAGGTTTCTGTATTCCATGTACATGTAGTCCTGAAAATAAACAACTGCACCCAAGGTAAAATCCATGTTCACATCTATCATGTTGGTTGTGTCGGGAAGTTCTGCCAGGTGCACATCAATATAATCTTCCTGATTCAAAATAGGTTTGAACAGAACCTTGTTTTCGGTAATAAAGAATGTTGAATCCCTGGTTATGAAAGAATTCTCCGACAGCTGTTTTACTCTTTCCTCCAACAGTTGAACCGATGTCGAGGCATATTTTTCATATTCCCTTGAGTCAATATCAACGACACCCAAAACTTTTTTTGCCTCATCAAAAAGATATTCGTCAACATGCCTTATAAAACCTGACGGGTCTTTTGTTATGTCCTGTCTGTCCTTTGAAATGCCCTCTCCCTTTATTGTCCATTTCTTGAAAAAATCTCTGGCAACATTTTCAATAAGGCCTTGGTTTGCAGGTCCAAATTTTTTTTCGTAGATTTTGTTCAGGAGATTTGTGTATTCGTCCTGCTTGAGCTGTGAAATAATATGGTAGTGTGTCGGCATTTTGGAAATGTATTCTTTTTTGTGGGCAATCATTGTTCTTTTTTTCTGGAGCCTGTCCTTCAGTATTTTCAAGTCCTCAATGAATGTTTCACAGTTGTGGATTGGATTTGCGGAATTGACAGAAGAATCGTCCCACTGTTTTAGGAAAGACTCAATCAGATTCCGCCGTATTTCATTTTCCAAATATTCTTTCAAAGGAAGTTCCAGTATTGCATTGTTGATTAGCATTTTCCTGACAGGACGGAAAAATGGCAACTTGTAGATTGCGGATTTTTGGTATTTCCGTATCTTTTTTTCAATTCTTTCATAGTCGCCAGAAATATCTATTTCGGAAGATTCCTGCAAAAGTTTTTTCAGGTCATCGGTCCATGATTCAAAAATATTTTTCAAGTCCGTTATGTATCTGATGTAATATTGAATGTTTCCTGTCAGCTTGTCAACTTTGAAAAGATTGATGTAACCTTTTTCCAGCTCACCGTGCATGTGACGGATTTCTTCCTTTACAAAATCATCATAGTACGGCAGCAGGTCGTAGAGTTTTTTGTTGATTCTGTCCTTGCATATTTCGACATAGTTTTTTTCGTCCCTGTATTCCTGGTTTATATATGACGGGATCAAGCCCTTTAGTTCGTTTTTGAATTTGCTGATGAACAATGAAACGGCCCTGTCGATTGGAAATCCGATGTCATATCCTGACTCACTTCTTTTGTAGGAGCTTTCCTTGTCCCTGTCAATGATGTCCAGCATTGAAAGAAATTTGTTTTCAAGGGCATCAAGATTTATTCCCTTTACCTCGTCCCGCAGCAGATAGTCCGTGACCAAATCTTCAAGGCAATATGTCAGATAATATTTTTGAAGCTGGTCCAGTCTAGAAATCTGCGCCATTGTGAAACTTGAAAAACAGTTTTGACTTTTTTCTGCCCGGATGGCCTGAACTTGGTTTGCCCTTTCCTTGTATTTGTTGAGCAGGTAATACAGTTCATAAAATATTCTTTCAGCAAAAATTTGGGTTGTCATGTTCATTACGGAATTTTCATCTCCAGGTGTGACGACAATATAGTTTCTGCTGAACGGACCCATCGGACATTCTATTCTTCTGACGTTGAGGCCGCTTATGTTTTTATACTTCGGAATGTAATAGTTATCGACATCGGCTTTTTCTATCCTTTTAAAAAAATTTAGAATGGATGTCATTTTTTCTGGCGAACATTTTAGCTGGGTTTCCAGTCTGTCGGAAAATGTAAAGAATCCCAGAACATTGTCCTTGTCGCGCAGAAGGATGTTCTCTTGGTCAAGAATTAGGGGAATCATTGCGTAGTCAAGAGCATAGTTTGAAGTTATGTCTTCATATAGGTCTCCGACAAAAACATACGAGAAAGGTTTTTTCCCGTTCTTCGAGTCGGACGAATCGACAAGCCTTGTGATGTCTTCGGAAATCTTTGCGTAGTTAAAACTTTTGTTGTTCCTGTAGGCCAATGGGTACACATTGATTTCATCCCTAAGTTCAGGAGGAAGAAGACTTTTTCTTTCCGATTCTATCTCATTGAAAAGCTCAATCGTCCTTTCCCCGAATTCTCCCAATCCAATAAGAATTACATCCTTCATAATTTAAATCTCCAATTCCTATTTGAATATTGGTTTTGATTTTGTGTCGGGTCTACAGTCAACTCCAAAACATTCCTGTGAGATTTCCCTCAGCAGATTCACATCCCTGTCCGTAAATCCAAATGGGAGGTTCTTGATTTCCTGATATTTTTCTCTTGTCCTTTCCAGGAACATGTCCCTGTACTCCGGTTTTACGAATTCAATTTGCAAATCTTTTGCGAGCTTTCTGATTTCATCCACAGCCTTTATATCATTTACCCTTGTGCTTTCTGCCATGAATGTGGCTTCCACAAAATTTTTCCCAAGGTCCAGCGATGGTACTTCCTTGTCATTTTCACAATCGTATCCCGTGAAAAAGTGTACACCAAAGGAATCAACGACAAGCCTTTTCGCAATCAAAGTAATCAGGAGGGCCTTTCTGAAAGAATCTCTCAACTCCAGTGGGCTGGATTCCGCTTCATTCAGGTCCGCAAATTTCACGGTCCCGAACATGTGAAGATTTTCTTCGGTACGTCCGTTGAAGTCGTTCTCTTCCTTCTGCTTTCTCATTGCCTTCAGATATTCTTCCCTGTATGGACCTGAGACGCTTGTAATTGCCCTGAGAGGGAATCCAACGATGACCTTCATAATATTGATTTCACCAGTCTCGTCCGACGGAATGATTTCCAAATCTACGCTCGCGTTTTTGAGAATCCATGCTTTAAGACATTTCCCGTATATTGGACATTGTTCACTGTTTTCCATGCTTCCGCCGGCATCAAAGGGACATACGAAAGGTTTTCCGACTTTTGTGCTTAGGCTTTCCTTGCAGTACTTGTCATACTCTGGTTCGTTTGGAATTGATATTGCATAAAAAATTTTTCCCTTTGTGTTGAGGCCCGACGCGCTCATTTCCTGTCCGTCAAGTCTTGTGTAGACCTGCGCCGTTGTAAGGTATGCGCCGGAAGTAAGGGCGTTGAGTTTTTCTTCATCCTCAAGCAGTCTCTGCCTTATGTTTATTTCCGCAACCGGTCCGAAGAAGAATTTTTCTGTCTCCGACAAAAGCAGTTTCATAATTCTCGCTTCCGGCAGTGCGCTTCCTGCTCTTGAGTAGTCTGTGTCGAAGGCTTCTTTTGACTGTAAAACTTTTGTCAGTGTTTCAAAAATCTGTTCCTCGCCAAAATCTTTGTTGGCCATGAGCTTGTTGTAAATGCCTTCCACATCCTTTTTATAATTGAAGATTTCGATGTTGAAGTTGCCGTTGCTTTCCGTCTGGTTTTTGTACAGGAAAGTCTTTGCCTCTTCCTGGAGTTTTTTAAATTTATTTATCGCGCTTCCGGTGTTCAGGATTCTGTTTTCCAGTTCCTTCAGTATGCCATCTGACAGGTGGATGCCGTTCTCCTGTATCTCCGTAAAATATTGTCGGACGAGTTTTGCGGTATGCTCATTTTTCTTTGCGATGATTATGTCCTCGTATGCCGAAAGCGTTTCCTCCAGAAGCCTCTGGATGTTTTTTGATGATGGAATCAGTGAATTCAGTGCCGACTTCAGGGCGGAGAATTTTCCATCAAAAATTTCTTCAAAATCCTTTGCCTGTTCCCTTGCATCCTCTTCCAGCCTGCGGAAATTTTCGTTCGCGCTTGTGAATCGGGCATAGAGATTTTCGAGGAAGGCCTTTGTCCGTGCGACGGAGCCTCTTGTCATGCGTTTTCCATCCTGCAATGGATTGGCTGCGTCCTCAACAAGTCTGAGGTTTAGCATTTCTGACATCCTGTGCTGAATGTCGGAGATGAATTTTTCCTTTCTGTCTCTTGGATAAACCGAAGTCTGTGTCTTGAAGTTATTGAAAATTTTCCTGATGTCTTCTGTCCAGTTTGTCACTGTTCCTGTAATTGATTTTTTGTCTTCCTTTATCAGTTCTATACATTCATCCAGCTTGGATCCTTTTGAACTGTCAAGATATTCTGTGAAATACAGGAAATCATCCGTGTCCGGATCTTTGAACATGCTGAACGAATCTGCGAGGATGCTGCTTTCATTTCCTTCGGGATTTGTTTTGGAATCATTCAGGAACCGCTCAACGAGCCTGTCGATTTCAACTTTTCCATACGAGTCGTCGAGAATGATTTTAAAATAGTTTTCCGCAAGTTTGAATGAACAGAGCTGCGTAATTTTCCTTCGTGGATAGACGATAGATGTGTTGCCGGTGGACGCATATCTGACTGGCTTGTGAAGTTTTCTGTCCTCGTCAAGATTGACCCAAATATTGTTTGAAACTGATTCCCACCTTGTTGCGACATCGCTCCCTGTAAGGAGATAAATAAATCTTGCCGCCATTTCCGCAAACTGTTTTGGAGATGAAAAAGCGACACCGGTTTCGTTTGCCTTGTCAAAAAGGTAGGGATAGTCAAAAGAAAATGTGTTCGAAGAATTTGTATAATCCCAGTCGCTTGAGGATATGTTTCTGTACGCCGGATAGAACTGTCTTTTGGGTGAACGGAAATTGTTTTCATTTTGATAATGGTCCAGCTCAATCAGCGAGGCGTAGCAGTTTGGTTTTAGCTTGAGGTCTCCGCTTATTGAGTCGTAGACACTTGCAAGAGCCATGAATCCATATATTTTTGTTATGACATTTGTTTGTTTTGCAACGAAGCGAACAAGGTTTGCAACATCAAGGAATATTCCTGATCCAGTTCCACCGCATATAGAGCCGCAGATGAATACGTTTGTGAATGGCACAAGGTTGGATTCTCCAATTTTGTTTCTCCTTGCTTCGTCAACGTCAATTGTTGTGCTGAGTATGTTGTAAAGCTTGTCCCTTATTTTTGCGGCGTTCCATGCGAATGAAAAGCGACCGACAGGCTTCATCTGGCTTGCTCCACCGGAAAGCATTGTTGGATTTAGCTGCGAGCGTTTGGAATCCGGATACCATTCCTTGATGCTCGGAAACTGGTCCAGATTCAATGTTGATGTCAAACCGTCCGCGCCAAGTCTTTCAATTTCTGTATTCGGATCAAGATTGATTTCATCTTTCACAGTTTTGATTTCGCTGGTAACAGAATCAATGCTGATGTCCGTGTCAAGGCTCAAAAGGCGCAGCAAAGGATAGTCCTGCATTCCATTTGGCGAATTTTCGATAATCATTTTCTTCAGTGCCAGAAGAATATTTTTTCCAGTTCCACCCACGCCGATTACTACAGTTGGTTGATATCTTTTCATTTTAACCTCGCCATGCTTTTATTAAATCTTTTTCGCGTTCATTTCCTCAAAAGATTTTTCATTATACTCAAACATATAGTTTCTTTTTGATTTTGTTGCGGCCTTTTCTTCCTTCTCCCGCAAAAGGTAGATGATTATGAAAATTATTATTGACGTGCCAAGCGAAAGGTATATGGCGAAACGCAAAAACAGTTTGTCGAATGCGTTTTTGGCTTTGTTGAACGCCTTTATGCTTGCGCTGTCGGCGGGTAGTCCCGTGAAGCTCTCCATGGAAACATTTTTTACTATAGGTGCAATCCATGGTTTCAGGAGACTGTTCTGTATGTATGATTCCCTTATTTCGCTGGAATACCTTTCCACGATATTGGCACATTCCACAAGCGTATTTTTTTCAAGGGCATTGTTGAAAGCCTCTTTTGAGTCATCGTCAATCTTGATTAATTTGAACGCATTTTTTAGAGAATCTTTCAGCGTTCTGTTTTTAGAATACTTGACTGCGTATTTTACTATGCTCTCCTTTGCTTTTTCCAAATCCACCGCGGATGAAATTTTTTCTGCATGGAAAGTGTCCACCATTGAATCAACTACATTTTTAAGGACATCCTCTGCCTCTTCATAAAATGCGTCGCGGGTTTTTGCAACGATGTCGTTCTTTATTCCGTCAACGAATCTGTCTTTTGTTTCGGTAAAAAGTTTTGACTTACAGAGCACCAGCGGCAGAAATAAATATGTGACGGTGGTGACGAATATAAGGACGCATCCGGTCAGTGTCGTGCGCTTTCTGTTTTCAAATCCACGTATGCGGCAAAAATAGAATTTCCATACGGCGAAACACAGTGCGCCAACAAAAACGGCCACCAGACCCCAAATCAAAAATCCTCTAAAAAAATCCATTCCAGTCTCCGCGCTTCCGTTTACCTAACCCTGCTGAACTTTATGCTGCACGAGCTTCCGTCTTTGAGCACAAGTTTTATGGAGGTCCCCAGTGTGTAGGGATTCAGCTTTTGGTTGGGGGCAAACCATTGTTCGCTCTCCATTTCAATTTTCCAGCTTGATTTTCCGGACCTGATTATTTTCCCAACAACGGGAGGAATATTGGAGCCTTCAAGCCGGAGATTGAGTCCTATCTTGCTTCCGAATTCCAGTTCCCGGTTTATCTTGACTGAAGCGGACCTTGGCTTTGCGGAATTATTTCCCACACGCTCAATCTTGATTTTTATTGGCCGCCTCTGTTTGTGAATATTTATGATTATGATTGCGAGCGCAATTAAAATTATGGCCGAGGCAATTGGGAGAACCTTTTCCAAAACCAGCGCAAGGGGTGATTTTAGTTCAACAAAAAACAGATACTCTGGAATCTGTCCGTCGCTTTCGGCATTCAGTTTTGTATTTATGGTGAGCTTGAGTTTTCCCTTTCCAGATATGGCTGGCAGTTTTACATTTCCACGTGTCTCGCGGATGGAGCCTGGAGCAAATTCAATGTTTCCCTGTTCCGGTACAATCTGGAATTCAACGCTCTCTCCTGTGGAGTCCTTTTGGAAGGAGCCTTTTATGTCAGTAAACTCCATTACGACCGTGGTAAACTTGTATTCGCTCCTCATCTGCCAGGTGAAAAGGTCGGAGCTGTTTGAAACTATGGTATATTTTGAAGGGTCGGAACTCAAATCAATATTTCCGAGCTTCACATTTGAGAAGGCAATTTTTCCGTTGTCCCTGGGTTTTACCGGTGGGATTTGTTCAAGCCATTTGTCGAACAGGATTCCGAACTGTGACATGTCGCTCAATGTTTCGTAGCGCTCAGGATATGCGTTCGCCCTTTTTGCGATGTCCTCAATATTGTCAAGAGCCTCGCTTCCATTTTTGATTCCAAGGAACCACCAGTTTTCGTAGGATGCTTTCTGTGGATTCATGGCGGTGTCTTCAAAAATTGCGTCAGGGGAGTCGTAAAGTATTTTGCTTTTGCTGTTCGGGCTTTGATATATGTTTCCGTCGGTGATGAACAGGACCAGGGGATCGAGCATGTTGCCGTCGTTTTCTTCTTCAATTTTATTGACGTACTCGAATGTCTTTTTCATTGCCGCCCCAATATCCGTATTGAGATTTGTCGGCATCCAGTCTTTCATGGAGCGGAGGTAACTTTTGATGTTATCCTTGTCCATGCTGAATTTTATTCCGAAGGAGCGCGCTTTATCAATATTGCCGGAATCCCCGAGCGGAACAACAACGCAGTAGTCATTGTCTTCGAGCCTCTCGTCCACAATCTTTTCGCAAAGTCCGTCTATGATTTTGTCCAGCTGATTTTTTATGCTCTGCGATATGTCAACCACAAGAACAATGATTCTTCCCGGCATGGCAGGAGGTGTTTCGGCTTCCTCAATCGCAATACTTTTCTCAATCTTTTTATTGCAGGAGCCAAGTGAAAATAGAAAAAGCGATGCGGCGAATATGGAAATTATTTTTCCTAGTTTTTTCATTTTGAGCCTCCTTCCAGTATAAACTTTGAGTCACGGTTTTTGATTACGTCCGGCAAAACTTTTATTGTTATGATGAACGCAAAGACCGAGACAACCGCCACTATGGAGCCTGTTATTATGATTGTCTTTATCACCGGGAATTTGAAGAACAGCGACATGAATATAAGAATCTCGGGGACAAAAAGAAAAACCATGTAGATAATCTTGTAGAAACTTTGAAAATATTCTTCCCCTTCGCCGGTCAGAAGTTCCTTCAAAACTTTTGAAAGAAAAATATAGGTTGTGATGCACACGGTCAGGAAAAGCAAAATCTGCACTATGATGATTGCAATTGAATATGGGTCAAGCCTGTATGGAATGCCCTGTGCCTGTCCGAGTACATTTCTGATGAAATCAGTGGCATTGACTTTTCCGAGCATCAGACCGATGAATCCTTCCTTGAACAAAAAAAGAAGCGGGGAGATTATAAAAGCCAGCGAAGCTATGTAAATTATTCCAATCAACAGTCCAAGCAAAACTGATTTCAAAAAATTTTTCATGTCGCTACTCCCTGCTGTCCGTAAATAGTTTTACAATCTCATTGCTGGTGTATGGATTTTCCAGCAGCTGTTTTTCCGGGTTTTTCGGATAATGCCTTCTTATGAAATCATCAGGGCGCACAAAGAAATAGTTGCAGGAATATGTGTCGTCGCGTTTTCCTCCACGTGTGCTTGAGCAGTCCCATGTCAGGTCAAAGAGATACCATCCGTCGTTCAGTTCAAGGATTGTCCATGCGTGGTCCTGGTCCTCAACTTCTTCGGCTGTTCGTTCTGTGCCGTCAAGCGCATTTCCAAGCACGTTGATTGCCCTGATTCCAAGTTTTTCGCAGAAATAAACGAATGTCCTTGAAAATCCTGCGCATACACAGAGTCTACGGGAAAGTACGGTCCTGAAATCCCATGGCCAGTAATTGCCAATCTCAAGTGAGTCATGGTCGTAGCTTGCGAGATACCAGATGCAGTCGTGGACAAGTTTTATCTTGTGATAATCATCCAGCGCATTTTCTTCTATATAATTGACGCACAAATCAACAATTTCGTCCGGGGAAAATGTTTCAATATTTCTGCTTTCAAGGAATTCTCCCAAGTCTTTGTCGGCGCTGTCCGTTCTGTATTTGTCGGCTTTTTGGATTGAGGGGCCTGCCCTCAAGGGATTTTCGGTTTTTCTGTCCTCAACAATTATATCCGCAATCTTGTTTGTATGGCTAAAATAGTCGTCTGAAAGATACACGTCTATTCTTTTTGTGCCGTTCGGAACGTACAGACATTTTGTTTCATATTTTCCGGTAATTTTGTTTCTGTCCAGCACAAAGGAATCAAGATTTTCACTGTTGCTGTCAAGGAAATAAACATGGCAGTATTTGTAGTTGGAACCAAAAGAATCGACCGACATGCTGTAGATTTTTTCATCGTCAACAGGAATTTCAAGGCTGGACATTGTTGCTGATGATATTACAATGTTTTCTCCGTTCTCAAGTTTGTTGCTTTTGCTTTCATCGATTTCGCCAACAAGATTGAATGAAACCAGCGACTCGGTAAAGGATGTTGATGTGGAAGAAAGAACGATTCTAAATTCTTCTGCATCGGAAGGAATCTGGTAATTGATTTTAAAGAATTTTGATTTGTTCCTTTCAACCGGCAGCCACTGGAAATTGTATTTGTTGACAGCATTGAGAATGCAGTAGCTGCTGTCGAACGGACCTATTTCAAATGTATATGTCTCTCCACGCTTTAACGCTTTTGGGTATCGTGAAGTGTATTTATGGTCTATTGATATTTTTTCGGAAAAACGGAGGACCTCAGGCTGTTCTTTTGATGGAACATTTTCAGATTCCCTGCGCCTTTCTTCATCCTCGATTACGTCCTTGAATTCTTCCAGAGTGATGACATCATACGCGGCATATATTTTTACATCGTTGCTGTCTTTTGCGTTTGCCCTGTCCGATATTCCGATTTCTACTTTTTCGGTTCCCTTTGGAATGATTAAATTCTGGGAGAATATATTGGACTCAATTTTTCTTAGTGAAATCCATTTGTCCCCTTCGTTGGGGATTACGAAATGTACTCTGATATATTTATGGCTGGTTGTTGCGGTGAATTCATATTCGCGGTTTTGTACCAGGGGGACTTCAAAAGGTGAGAACAGCCCTATGTCCAAGTCCTCGTCAAAGATTGTTGGTGTGCCGTAGGGAATTTCCTTTACTGGAGCCGTGCTGTCTGGAATGCATCCTGAAAACGCAAAACAAATGGTTCCAAGCAAAGAGAAAAGCACTAATTTTTGAAAAATGGAGCCAGTATTTTTTTTCATTGATAAAACCCCAGTCGCAAGCCGCAAGCCATTTGGCTTGCGGCTTGCTCTTTGAGTTTTCACTTGCCCGCCAGAGGGTGTGCATTTTTTGCAAGCAAAAAAACGTGAAAACTCGCATGTTAAATTAGAATGAACCAGCTACGGCTAGTCGCAAGCTTGCGCTTGCTCTTGCTCTACGAGTTTTTACTTGCTCGCGAAGGCTCGCATTTTTTGCTTTCGCAAAAAAACGTAAAAACTCGCATGTTAACTTAGAAGCTACCTGCTAGTCGCAAGCCTTGTGGCTTGCTTACGAGTTCTTACTTGCCCGCCAAAGGGCGTGCATTTTCTGCTTTGCAGAAAACCGTAAGAACTCGCATATTATTTTAGAACGAACCAGCTACGGCTAGTCGCAAGCTTGCGCTTGCTCTACGAGTTTTTACTTGCTCGCGAAGGCTCGCATTTTTGCTACGCAAAAAACGTAAAAACTCGCGGTCTCTATTTTAGAATGAACCAGCCACGGCTAGTCGCAAGCCTTTCGGCTTGCTTACGAGTTTTTCTTTGCTCACCAAAGGGTTCGCATTTTTTCACTTCGTGAAAAAAACAGAAGAACTCGCATATTATTTTAGAACGAACCAGCCACTGCAACTGCACAAGCGACTGTACAACCTACCATTGGGTTGTTGCCCATGCCCATGAAGCCCATCATTTCTACGTGTGCAGGAACTGATGAAGAACCGGCGAACTGGGCGTCTGAGTGCATTCTTCCCAAAGTGTCAGTGAATCCGTATGATGCTGGACCTGCTGCCATGTTGTCCGGGTGGAGTGTGCGGCCTGTTCCACCGCCGGAAGCTACAGAGAAGTACTTCTTTCCTGCAAGGAGGCGTTCCTTCTTGTATGTTCCTGCGACCGGGTGCTGGAAGCGTGTCGGGTTTGTGGAGTTTCCGGTAATAGAAACATCGACATCCTCGTGCCACATGATTGCAACGCCCTCGCGAACATCGTCTGCGCCGTAGCACTTTACGATGAGGCGGTCAGGGTTTGAACCATAAGGAACTTCCTTTACTACTGTAAGAGCCTTGTCCGTTCCCTCGCCGTTGAAATAGTCGAACTTTGTCTGGACATAAGTGAATCCGTTGATGCGGGAAATAATCTGTGCCGCATCTTTTCCAAGACCGTTCAGGATGACGCGGAGCTTGTTCTTGCGGACCTTGTTTGCGTTTGCCGCAATCTTGATTGCACCTTCAGCGGCTGCGAAAGACTCGTGTCCTGCCAGGAATGCAAAGCACTGTGTCTCTTCGCTCAAAAGGCGTGCACCGAGGTTTCCGTGTCCGAGACCAACCTTGCGGTCATCGGCAACAGAACCTGGAAGACAGAATGCCTGGAGTCCCTTACCGATATTTGCGGCGGCTGAAGAACCAGTCTTGTCACCTGTCTTTTCGGCTTCCTTGATTGCGATTGCAGAACCAAGGACGTAAGCCCATTTTGCATCTTCAAAACAAATCTGCTGTGTTGACTGGCAGATTTCATAAGGGTCAAATCCACGTGACTTGCAGAGGTCGCGCGCTTCGTTCAGACCCTTTTCTCCTTCAGAAAATCCATATTCCTTGAGAGCCTTGTTCACCTGAGGAATGCGGCCCGTGAAATCTTCAAATAATGCCATAATCGTATTCCTCCTAAATTACTCTTTGCGTGGGTCGATGAGTTTGACCATTCCCTGGTCGGCTGTAACGCGTCCGTAGTGTGTGCGTGCGCCTTCAATGGCTTCCTGGGCTGGTTTTCCGGCCTTGAGAGCATCCATCAGCTTACCGAAGTTGATGCAGTTGTAGCCGATAATCTGTCCGTCCTTGTCAACGGCACATGTCTCTACGTATCCTTCTGTCATCTCCAGATAGCGTGGACCGGTCTTGCGTGTGGCGAACATTGTTCCAACCTGTGAGCGGAGGTTCTTTCCCAAATCTTCCAGGGATGCTCCAACCTTGAGGCCGCCCTTTGAGTAGGCAGACTGTGTGCGTCCGTAGACAATCTGCATGAAAAGCTCTCTCATTGCTGTGTTGATTGCGTCGCAAACAAGGTCGGTGTTCAATGCTTCAAGAAGAGTCTTTCCGATAAGGATTTCCGAAGCCATGGCGGCGGAGTGTGTCATTCCGGAGCAACCGATTGTCTCAACCAGAGCCTCCTCAATGATTCCGTCCTTGACATTCAAAGAAAGTTTGCAGGCTCCCTGCTGTGGTGCGCACCAGCCGATACCGTGTGTGAAGCCAGATACATCCTCGATTTTTTTGACCTGAACCCATTCGCCCTCTTCCGGGATTGGAGCAGGACCGTGATATGCGCCCTTAGCCAAAGGACACATATGCTCTACTTCTGCTGTGTAGACCATTTAGTAACTCCTATAAATATAGAGAAAAGTAATTTGAATGGAAAACGAAGCGGATGGGAAATTGCAGAACCCTGCAAACTCATTAGCCACAATCAGTCATTTCCCAGTCTAGAATCGCTTTACCAGACGTTCCTATAGAATATAGCTTTTTGGGAGATTTTTCAACACACTGGAAGCCAATATGCCCCAATTCTTCGGTCCGGGCATTGACAGGGATGATAATAAACATTAGAGTGTTAGCAATAACTAACTACGACTCGTCAGCCACAGTCAGTATTTCTTTGGAGGTCTTTTTAAATGCTAAACTCGGTTAAAATCAGCAATGTAATCGGTCGTGAGATTATCGACTCACGCGGAAATCCAACCGTTGAGGTGGATGTCATTCTTGAAAACGGTGTAATGGGACGTGCCGCAGTTCCAAGTGGTGCTTCAACGGGTGAAAACGAAGCTCTTGAACTCCGCGACGGTGACAAGAATCGTTTCGGCGGAAAGGGTGTGCTAAAGGCTGTCGAAAACGTCAACAAAATCATCGCCCCGGCTTTGAAAGGCGACAACGTATTCGACCAGAGGGCCGTTGACCTGAAGATGCTTGCACTTGACGGAACCCCGACAAAGAGCAAACTTGGAGCAAACGCAATCCTTGGTGTGTCTCTTGCAACCGCTCAGGCCGCAGCAAAGGCGCTCAACATTCCGCTTTACCGCTACATCGGTGGAGCAAACGCACATGTCCTTCCGGTCCCGATGATGAACATAATCAACGGTGGCGCACATTCCGACGCACCGATTGCATTCCAGGAATTCATGATTCGTCCGGTCGGAGCAAAAAATGAAAGGGAAGCAATCCGCATGGGTGCAGAAGTTTTCCACGCACTTGCAAAGCTCCTCAAAAAGCGCGGACTTTCAACAGCCGTAGGCGACGAGGGTGGATTTGCACCGAAGTTTGACGGAATCAACGACGCTCTGGACTCAATCGTTCAGGCAATCAGCGATGCAGGATACAAGCCGGGCGAGGACGTGAAGATTGCAATGGACTGCGCATCATCTGAATTCTCCGTCGAAAGGGATGGAAAATTCTTCTATAATTACAAGCAGCTTTCAAACGGAACTCCAAAGGATCCGAACGGAAAGGAACTTTCGGACGATGAGCAGATTGCCTACCTTGAGGAACTCATCACGAAATATCCGATAGACTCAATCGAGGACGGACTTGATGAAAACGACTGGGAGGGATGGAAAAAACTCACCGCACGGATTGGCGACCGCTGCCAGCTTGTAGGCGACGACCTTTTCGTTACCAACGTAAAGTTCCTTGAAAAAGGAATCAAGATGGGGGCGGGAAACTCAATCCTCATCAAGGTAAACCAGATTGGCTCGCTCACGGAAACACTTGAGGCAATCGAAATGGCTCACCGCCATGGATATACCACCGTCACAAGCCACCGCTCAGGCGAAACCGAGGACACCACGATTGCGGACATAGCCGTTGCGACAAATTCCGGACAGATTAAGACCGGATCCATGAGCCGCACCGACCGCATGGCAAAGTACAACCAGCTCATCAGGATTGAAGAGGAGCTTGGGGATGCGGCAGTCTACGGCTGGAAAAAAATCAGGTAGCTCTTTTTTTGGCGGGAGTCCCGGGATTGTGCGTTTTTCTGGGGCTCCCGCATTTTCAAGGCCCGAGAAATTGCAGATTTTGAAGCACTGCGTTTGGTCCGCCTCGGGATTTACGCAGTAAATTTTTTTGCTAAGTTTTCGAGGCTCCCTATTGACAAAAATAAAAAAAAAATATAGCATTGATTTCACTTCGGGCGATTAGCTCAGCTGGTAGAGCAACAGACTCTTAATCTGTGGGTCGGGAGTTCGATCCTCCCATCGCTCAGTCCATGCGGTAGTCGTATAACGGCTTATTACCCCAGCCTTCCAAGCTGGAGACGAGGGTTCGACTCCCTTCTACCGCTCTAGAATCCATCGGTCATTCCGGTGGATTTTTTTTGTCCCAGTTTTTGTCATGCGGTTTGTGCGTAGGGTGATTTCACCGATGGTTCTAATCAATGAAGTCCGAGATTTTTTTCATCACGTCGCGCAGGGCCCGCATGTCCGTTTCCTCGTCCCCTGAAATCAGGGAGTGGTTTGCACTTTCATAGACCGAAAGCGGGATTGAATTTTTTTTGCATCCCTCCGTAACCTGCTCCAGCGAAATCCATGGGTCGGCTTTTCCGTAGAATGTGATGGCGTTTTCAATCTCCACGGAAAATGTCTGGGGGATTGGTGTCAAAAGAATTTTTTTGCAAAAAAGATTGTGCCACGAAGAATAGATTGCCGCCGCCGCAGTTCCAATGCTTTTTCCCACAAACAAGATTTTTTCAAAGTGGGTCCAGTCAACCGGAGACAAAATTTTTTCCGTCTGGTCCACCGCGCACTCAACCGCCGCATCAAGATTCTGTTTTGCGTCCCCGGAAAATCCACCGTAGTCCACCGTGATGATTGAGTATCCATTGCCGCGTGCCAAATCCATTGCGCCCTTCAGGAGCGGTCGTTCAAATCTATATCCAATGCCGGGAAAAAATACTGCTGCCTTCATACACTTTTATTTTAAATTTCAAGTCCATAATAATCAAGCGCCAGGCCTTCGGAATCAATGGAAAGATTTTTTGACTCTGGTGGAATAAAAAATGCGTTGGTAAAAGATACCTCCCCTCCGTTTGCGAAAACTTCTATTGAATTTGTGTCCACGAGGGTCCTGAGAAAAACCTGTCCGCCGCCCACGGAAAAAAGTTTCGCGCTCCTCTTTTTGATTTTTCCTCCACCGTTGATTGAATGGCTCCGGTCGAATGTCAGAATGTTTTTTTCCGCAGAGTAGTCCAGGCTCACAAAAAAATTTTCATCGCCGATTTTCAGTGTCATGTTCTTCCCCGGCTCGATTTTGATTTCAGCATCAAAATGTCGTGCGTCGGGAACATCAATTTTTTGCCCAACGCCTTTTATCGAAAATGTCCACCGCTTTTTTCTCAGCGAAAGCATTTCCCTTGCAGGATTCTGCACAAGCCGGTTTCCGTTCAGTGAGAGTTCCCGTGGAAAGACCATCATTCCGCACCATGGAAGATTTTCGGGAGTGACAGGACTTTCCCATGACGACATCCATGCGGCCATCAGCGTGCGGCCATCGGGGAGTGTGCATGTCTGTGGCGCGTAGAAGTCCAGTCCAAAATCAATCTGCGCATAGTCCATTCCGTTTGAAAGCGTCTCCGGTGAAAAATCGAAAGCCGCCGGGTCAAGTTTTCCAATCATGTAGACCGAATTGTTTCCGTCGTGGAAGCCTTTTTCAAAATCCTCCTCCATGCCTTGCGGTGAAAAAATCAGAACGTCCTTTTGTCCGTGGCTAAAAAAATCGGGGCACTCCCACATTTTTGTTTTTCCGTCAGTTGATTCTGCGATGACTTTTAAAAATCTCCAGACCGACAAGTCTGAGGGGGAGTCATTTTTAAATAAAACCATCGCGCCCGCTCCGTCCATTTTTTTTAGGACGCATAGCATGTGGAGGCTGCCATCCATTTTAAAAATCTTTGGGTCGCGAAAATCCTGGACCTGGTATTCAAAGGGTATGTTCCTCCTGTCGATGACCGGGTTTGAATCAATCTTTTTGTACGCAAGTCCGTCACCAATCGCAAGGCACTGCTGCTGTAGATTTTTTGAGACTCCGGTGTAGCAGAGTAGATGTTTTCCATTAAAATCGAGCGCGGTTCCAGAAAAACATCCGTCCATGTCGAAGTCTGCGTCCGGGGTGAGTGCGGTTGGCTCGGTTTTCCAGTGGACAAAATCTGTCGTGGTCGCGTGCCCCCAGTGCATGGGACCCCATTTTGTCGAGTACGGATGCCACTGGTAGAAAAGGTGGACGCGGTTTTTGAAATACGAAAATCCGTTCGGGTCGTTGCACCAGCCGACGGGGCATGAGAAATGAAAGAGCGGTCTTGAAAAATTCATGGACTAATTTTACTCCAGGATGTAACTTTTGTCATTCCAAAACAATTGACATTATATAGAAATAATTGGAAAATGGTATGGAATCTGGAGGAAGTATGAAGAAAAATAGAATGGGATTCAAGGTGGCGGTTCTTTTGGGAACTCTTTTGTTTTTGACGGGCTCTGCTTTTGCCAAGCCATCTTTCCGCACGTCAGGTCAGAACAAAAAGAAGGGAAAAACTAATGTCGAGAACACAAGGAAGACGGACAAAAAATCTGACACAAAGACGGATAAAAAATCCGACAAAAAGACCGACTCAAATAGCGGTAAAAAATCCTCGCCTACAGTCACTTCGATTTCTGATAAAATTTCCGCGTCCAACGAGGAGCTTGCGATTATTGTTGAAATCAACCTGATGCGCTCGAACCCAAGGGAGTATGCGGAAAAATATATCAAGCCGCGGATTACCTCAAGCAGTTCAAGCTACTGGACAAGCTGCGTCAGCGACATGTCAAAGATTACTTCGCTCGGTGAGTTCACCTATGCCGAGGGACTGTACCAGGTTTCCAAGGCACATTCGACAACACAGGGAAAGACAACCCAGACGGGCCACACAAGGACCAATGGTGAGAGCTGGTCAACTGTGATAGACAGGTACTGTAAAAAGTATTCATCGGTCGGTGAGAACATTTCCTATGGGCCAAACAATGCGCGCGATATTGTGATTCAGCTTCTTGTCGATGACGGGGTTTCAAGTTTGGGGCACAGAAAAAATCTGTTGAGCAAGGAGTATACCAGCGTCGGTGTTTCTCTCGATACACACAAGTATTACAGGTACATGTGCGTAATGAATTTTGCTTCCGGATGGGTGGACAAATAAGATGGTTTACAGGACAGAGATACTTGTGCGCTCATACGAGCTTGATTCCTACAACCACGTGAACAATGCCGTCTACCAGAACTATCTGGAACATGCGCGAATGGATTTCCTCAACCAGATTGGATTCAGGTACAAGGATTTTTATGACGCGGGATATTTTCTTTTTATCACCCATGTCGATATTTTCTACAAGTCTCCGGCTGTTCTGAATGACAGGCTGACCGTTGAGACCAGCGTTAAAAATATAAAACTTGTGCGCGGCTCTTTCCATCAGACAATCAAAAGGGAGGACGGAACCGTCTGCGTTGAGGCTGATGTTGACTGGGCCTGCATAACAAAAGAGGGTAGGCCGTCAAAGATTCCCGATGAGTTTATGCTGGACGCGCTGAAACCGGATTCTGTCGGTTGATTCCAGCGTGGTGATGTTGATTTCGGAGCCTAATTCGATTTTCAGTGTTTGATTTTAAACTCCCGTTCCCAATCAACGAGCGGGAGTTCATTTTTTTCCATGCGCTCGATTTCAATAAAGCGGTCGGAATCAAGACGCTCCACCATGGCAGCGATTTCTGTTTTTCCTCCCTGGACTTCCATCAAGACGGAGCCGTCCCAATCGTTCAGGACCCATCCTGTCAGACCATGGTATGAGGCAAGATTTTTTGCAGTCCACCGGAATCCCACGCCCTGCACGGCTCCAAAAAAGCGTATCTGAAGGCGAATCTTTTTTTCCATAAGGCAAGACCGGATTAAAATCTACGAGCGGACTTTCAGCTTCAGTTCCGGGACCGACGACGCGACTTTTGTATTTTCGGGAATGGAGTAGGTGACAAATGTGTTTCCTGCCACAACGGAATTTTTCCCTATGACAGTCTCCCCGCCAAGGACCGTGGTGTTTGCGTAAATCACAACGTTGTCCTCTATTGTCGGATGCCGCTTGATTCCCGAAAGACCCTGGCCCTTGCTTGTTGACAGCGCACCCAGCGTCACACCCTGGTAGAGCTTCACGTGGTTCCCGATTGTGGTTGTCTCGCCGATTACGATGCCGGTTCCATGGTCGATGAAAAAATACTCGCCGATTGTCGCTCCCGGGTTGATGTCAATTCCCGTAAGATTGTGCGCATGTTCCGTCATTATCCTCGGGATGAATGGCACGTTCAGGCTGTAAAGCACATGGGCGTATCTGTAGACAAAGATTGCGTAAAGACCGGGGTATGAGAAAATTACTTCCTGTCTGCTTTTTGCCGCCGGGTCCCCATCAAACTCAGCGTCAACATCCTTCAGCAGCATGGACTGAACTTCCGGGACCTTCCTTATAAAATCAAGGGTGATGCCTTTTGCCTCCCTGCGAAGCTCCTCGTACTCCTTTGTCTTGTACGTGTATTTCAGCGCGGCCTTTATTTCATGGTAGAGCTTGTCGTAGAGCAACGAGAGTTCATGTCCCGCGAACGCCTGCTTGTTTGAGTAGGCCATGTTTTCGTTTCCAAAAAAACCGGGGAAGGTAATCTTCTGCAGCTCCTCAAGAACAAACAGAATCGCATCCTTGTTCGGAAGCCTCTCGTCCAGACCCACGTCAAAAAGTTTCTGGGCGGTATAGTTCTGGCTCAGCTCCTGCGACATCTGGTTGATGACTATGTTTACTTCGTTGTCCATGCTTGGCTCCCCGTTGATTTTAGTGGCTACCATTCTATTGATTTTTGCACAAAATTTCAATCTGGTCGGAATCAAAATCTGGAATCAAAATCCAAAGAAGGAATTGATTCCGGCAGTCAATCCACGGACCCTTGTTTTCACTGCGTCGTAGCCTGTGTCCGAATATTGGTTCCCGAGTTCAATCAGCGCGCAGGGGATTGTGCTGTAGCTTGCCTGGAAATTGTCGCTTTCGTAGGAGCCGCCCGCAAAAACTGGCACGTCATTTGATTTTAGTCCTTCGACCAGAGCCTTCCCGAGCCTCTCGCTTTCGTCATAGTTTTCCGCAACGTTTTTTAGATATTTTAAACTCTCCGGGGTGCTGCAGTAGAATACCCCCTTGTCCGAGCTGCGTCCGTCCGTGTCGTAATGGATTGTAATCTGTATGTCGGCGTTGTGGTTTCCAATCAGCGTCCTCGCAATGTTGTCCAGCTGCACGTCATGGTAGTCCCTTATCATAAGAACGTCGTAGCCGTTTGAAATAAGCTCTGTCTTCAGGAGGTGCGCCACGCGAAGAACTATGTCTTCCTCCGTGCTTCCGTTTTTGAATGTCATTCCCTCCGCCATGGCGAAGCCTTCTGTGCTGCTGTTGATTTTTTCGGACATGTCTGGATGGTAGTAGATTTTGCAATCCTCGCCGCCGACCGTTCCATGGCTTGCGTTCAGGGCGACCGTTATGTTTTTCCGCTTGGTTCTTGCCCTGTAGAGCATTGCGACCCCGGAATTGATTTTTGTGAAATCGGCATACTCCCATTCGGGATTAAGTTTTTTGACTGGATTGTCCTCGTTGCATCCCAGGACTTTCGCGTAGGTCAAAACCGAGAGCCATGTTTTTCCGGCGGAGCGGAGCAGGTCCGAATTGTTGACGATTACGGAATTCGCGTTGACCACCTTTGCCTTTTCGTCTTCCTCCAGAAGATAGCCTCCGGTGGAGCTTATGAAGTGCGGCTTTTCGTTGGCGAATCCAATCAGCATGAACACATGTCCCTTGAAATACATGACCGTTCCTGCGGGCAGGGACTTGCAAAGTTCCAGAGTCTCCTCGTCGGTCGTTCCATGGAAGTCAACAAGTTTTCCTGGCAGGGAGGACTGTTCCAGACTGTTCCTTCCGAATATGAATCCAAAGCAGCGGAAGGTTTCGAGCATGAGCGCGGAGCAGTCCCTGTTTCCCTGTTGCCCGCCCCATCCATAGGGATTTCCGATTGTCTGGAACACAAGTTTCAGAATGTTTGCCTGTGAAAAAGGGACCAGACCTTTTGTGCATACGGTGTAGGGGATTGCCGCATATCTAAATCCAAGCGTCCCGTCAGATTTTTTGTAGGGGATTTCAGCCGCATAGTTTCCGTGTGGAGTACGCTCCAGTTTGTCCGCCCCCAAAAGCGAGCTGTCCGACCACTTCACGATATGAATGAAAGTTCCCATGGTGACTTCGGGGATGGCATCCTTCTTTCCGTCAAGAAAATTTGTTTTGGGGATTGTATATCTGTCCGCGGTGATTGTCACAAATGGTTCGTGCGTAGGAAGTGTGTAGTCAAAATACCTGTTGAACTCTGCATCCGAAACGTAGGCAACATTTTCCGCTAGTGTCCATCCCGTGACATATGTTGATTTTACCAGAAGCCATTTTCCGTCCGAACTTTGCCACAGGACAAGCACAGGTTCGTTCATCAGCAGGCTTGATTTCTGGTTCTCGTCGTCGTACCAATAGTTTTTGCTCCGCGAAAGGATTTCCGTTGTGGGAAAAAGTTTTAGCTCCGCACGTTTGACTGTCACCGCTTTTTTCAGGGGATATTCTTTTTTGTTTGCACTCTGGGCGACAAGTTTTCCCTTGCTGTATTTGTATTTGAAGTCGCCGTCATAAGATCCAAGGGGAGCGTAATTTGTAAGACTGTAGAATCCCTTGTAGGCATCTTCGCCAAGTTTCACGACCTTTCCGCCTGAGTCCTTTTTATAGAAGACATCGTTTGGATTGTAACGCACAATCTCATCTCGTATGCTCTCGCCAATCAAAACCCTGTCGTAAGTCCTTATGTCGGTTAAAAATCTGTAGGGGTCAGAGCCGAGGGTGACGAGCTTGTTTGCCTGGTTGTTCCAGATGTAGATTTCCTCCGGGGTCATCTGGATTTTGTACGGGTCATTGCATTTTGAAATCCAGAAGTCCGCAGAAAGCATTTCCTCCGAAACATCAGGAGCCAGATTCAGATATGGGTCCGCAAAACTAAAGGTCTGGACCGCGAAAAATATATTTATCGAAAGCAAAACTTTTTTTGCCGCGTGTTTCAGTTTAGCCATGTATTGATTATAAATGAATTTCGGAAAAAAAGAAACGAAAATTTTTTATGAGGGGATGGGCATTGCCTGGTCAATTAAATAAGGTCCGCAAGTGAAACTGAGTTCAGGTAGTCATTTACAAGGCTGTTCAGCTTTGTCCACATCGGAAGGGTCTTGCAGTTTGGGGCCTTTGGACATGGCTCGGCTCCCGCTATAAGGCATGCGACCGGCGAAAGGGAACCTTCCGTAAGATTCAGTACCTCCCCGACCTTGTATTCCTTGATGTCGCGGTTGAGTTTGTATCCGCCGCCTTTTCCATGGACAGCATCGACCAGACCATGTTTTGAAAGCAGAGTCATGATCGCTTCAATATACTTTTGAGAAATGTCCTGTCTGGATGCAATCTCCTTAAGGGGAGTCCATGTGCCGTTGGGCTGCTGGGCCAAATCAATCAGCACACGGAGTGCATATCTTCCACGGGTTGAAACTAGCATGAGAACATTATAGCACATAAAAAATTTTTTTAAATAGCTAAGTCCAGATTTGTCATCCAGAGTAACATCAGGTCTTCGGCATGAAACTCTAGATAAATGCAACACATGAGCGGGTCCCAGTTGACGGCAAAAAACAGGAATTCTT